>NZ_MUNE01000005.1 GCF_002154605.1 Streptomyces milbemycinicus
AATTGCGGCGCCGGAGGAAGCAGCGTGAGTGAGGAAACGGACGAGGCCAGAGCCGTAAGGCTGGAGCAGGCATACCGCGGCGCCCTCAAAGCCGAGGCCGATTACGACATATTGCATCCGCTCCGCGGCGAACTCGAAGAAACCTACCGCCGAATCCTGCAAACCGACCCTGACAACGCGGACACCCTGACCGCGCTGGCCGTGCTCCTCTCCACGGATGTGCAGCTGCCGGACGGAGAGTCGGTGGAGCTGTTGTGGCGGGTGTTCGACATGGACCGCGCGGACGAGGACTCGTGCGAGTCCCTGGTGAGCCTGTTGGAGGCGCTCTCCGAGGAGGAAGAAGCGGACGAGGTCTACCGCCAGGCCTCGGAAGCGGGAAATCTCCAGGCGGCCTTCGAGCTCGCGGCGCGGCTCGACGAACGGGGGGACCTCGAGGAGGCGGAACCGCTCTACCGTCGGGCGGCCGAGGCGGGCAACGCCCACGCCGTGGCGAACCTCGCCGCCCTTCTGGAGGAACGCGGCGACCACGAGGCGGCCACGGCGCTCAGGAACGGCGAGGGCGCCCGCCCCAGCTAGGGGGACGGACGCCTCGCAGCTAGGGGGGGGACGGACGCCCCGTCAGCCCAACTCACCCGGCGGTTCAGCCGAAGAGGTTGTACTGCTGCCAGCCCGTACCGATCGTGACCGGCGTGCCGAACAGGTCGGACGTGGCCTTCCCGGTGCCCGGGTAGACGTACAGCGTGCCGGCGGGGGTGCGGGCGGCCAGGTCGGCCTTGCCGTCGCCCGTGATGTCGCCGACCGTGGCGAAGGTGTCGTACTGGCTCCACGTACGGACGTGGATCCGGGTGCCGAACGCCCCGGAGCCGGCCTTGCCGGTGCCCGGGTAGAGATAGACGTACGAGTTGCTGCTGCTCCGGGCGATCAGGTCGGGTTTGCCGTCGCCGGTGAAGTCGCCGTGCCCGAGCAGCCGGTTGTACTGGTTCCAGCCGCTGCCGACCGCGACCGGGGAGGCGAAGGTGCCGTCGCCCTTGCCCGGGTAGATGTAGAGCGTGCCGCTCGCGGTCACCGACAGCAGGTCGGGCAGCTGGTCGCCGGTCACATCGCCGGGGGCGACGACCTTGGTACGGGTGGACCAGTTGCCGAAGACCAGGGTGGTGGCCCAGCTGCCGCTGGCCGGGACCCAGTGGCGCCAGTAGATCGCCCCGGTGGAGGCGCGGCGGATGATCTGGTCCTGGAAGCCGTCCCGGTTGAGGTCGGCCTGAAGGACGACGTTCTTGTCGCTGTACGCGCCCCAGGACACCCGCGTGGCGAACGACGTGCCCTTGGAGTCGTACTCGTACCCCGTGTTGTCCGAGGCGCGGCGCACGAACAGGTCGGCCCTGGCGTCGCCGTTCAGGTTGGTGTCGTCGATGCGCGGGTAGGCCGCCCCGACGTACGTGCTCACCTTGGTGAACACGCTGTACGATCCCTCGGCCACGCAGTCGGTCGTGCCCCAGGAGACCACGCCGACGACCTTGCCGCCGACGATCAGCGGTCCGCCCGAATCCCCGTTGCAGGCCGCGACGGTGCCGGTGTCCGAACCGCTGGCCGGCTCGCCCGCGCAGACCATGTGGTCCTTGATGAACTGGCTGCCGTAGGTGGTGCCACAGGTGGTGTCCGAGACCATCGGCAGGGTGGCGGTGCGCAGCGTCTCGGAGATGTCCTGGCTGGTGGAGCTGGTGCGGCCCCAGCCGTAGAGGGTGGCCTGCGTGCCCGCGGTGTACGACGCGGTGTCGTTGGAGGTGGTGATCGGGGCGGGCTTGGCGGTGACGGGGCTGGGCAGCGTCAGCACCGCGAGGTCGTTGTCGATGGTGGTCGCGCTGTACGACGGGTGGTTCCACTGCCGCCAGGCCCCGGAGACGGTGCCTCCGTGCACATCGACCGAGCCGTCGCTGTTGTCCGTCGGCTGCTGGGCGGTGCCGGTGATGACGGCGCCGTTGGCGTTCCAGTCGTAGCCCTTGACGCAGTGCGCCGCGGTCAGGATCTTCGTGGGGGCCACGACCGTGCCGCCGCAGAAGAAGCCGATGTCGTCCGAGGTGTCGGCGGTGCCCTTGTCGTCGGAGTACCACAGCTGGGCCATCCACGGGGCCGTGGTGATGGTGGTCTCCGTACCGCCGATGATCTTGGGGTCGGCCGTACCCGACGGCGAAGTGGCGTCTGCCGACGGCTTCGCGCTCGGCGAAGACGCCGCGCCCGCGGACGGCTGGGGGTCCGTGGGGGTCTGACGCTGATCGGCGTTCAGCGCGCCCTTGATCCGGGCCAGGAGTTCGGTGTGCGAGGGGACCGCGTCGCGGCCCGCCGTCACCGGCTCGGGCGAGGCATGGGCGAGCGAGGCGTGGGCGGGCGCGAGGGGAAGCGCGGCGGCGGCGAAGCCGGCGGCGACCGCGACGACGGCGGCGGGGAGGGCTCTTCGCGCCCGCCTTCTGCGCCGCTCCCGCTTCTGGGCAGCGAACACTCAGGTCTCCTGTCGGTGAAGGATCGACTCGCACCCGGACAGGAAGAAGCGGCCGGACAACGGCAGCGCAAATACCGCCCGCTATGCGGACGAACGCGGTCAGAAAACGCGTTCCCCTCCCGAGGCGGACTGATCGTATGACCGCCCGCCGCTCCGTCGGCCACGCGGCGGGAAACGGGTGCACAAGACTTGGCAAAGACGGCCCATGGGACCCTCGGCAGCCGTTGATCAGCGGTTATCGGTTGCTCAGGGACGTGTTGTTTCACTCGCCGCACGAGGTTAGGAGTACACTCCTTAGGCATGTAGTCCTAAGCGAGGGGCGGAGATGCAGCGTCGAACGCGCCTGAGCAAGCCGTCCCACGTCTTCGACCGCGGAGCGGAGTGGGACGCTCTCTCGGCATTCGTGAGCCGTCCTTTGCCGCATGCCATGCTCGGGATCGTCAGTGGCAGGCGGCGTATGGGCAAGACCTACCTGCTGCGCGCCCTGGTCGAGCAGTTGGGGGGCTTCTACTTCGGGGCCACGGCGGCGACAGAAGCAGAGTCGCTGCGCCAGTTCGGCGCGGCCCTTGCGGATCACACCGGGTCTCCGGTGCCATTCTCCTTTGCCACCTGGGACGACGCGATCTCCTATTTGTTCGGCCTCGCCGGACCTCGGCAGACAGACGCGCCGCTGCTCGTGGTCATCGATGAGTTTCCGTACCTGGCGAAGACCGCTCCGGAGCTTCCGTCGCTGATCCAGCGGGAGACCGACCGCTTCCAGGCCGAGGAGAGCTGGATGCGGCTGCTGCTGTGCGGATCGGCGATGTCCGTCATGGGTGGTCTGCTGGCGAGCACCGCACCCCTGCGGGGGCGCGCGCAGATGGAACTTGTGGTTCGCCCTTTCGGATACCGGGCTGCTGCCACCTTCTGGGGGGTCGCCGACGCCCCGGCCCTCGCGGCCCGCCTCCATGCCGTGGTCGGCGGCACTCCGGCGTACCGTCGGCAGTTCTTGGGGGACGATGTGCCGCGCAGCCTGGCGGAGTTCGACGACTGGATCTGCCGTACGGTCCTGTCCCCCTTCAGTCCTCTCTTCAGGGAGGCGCGGTATCTGCTGGCCGAGGAAGCGGATATCCGGGACACCGCGCTGTACCACTCGGTCCTCGCCGCCGTGGCTCAGGGCAACACCACCCGGGGCGGGATCGCAAGCTACATCGGTCGTAAGTCAGTGGACATCTCGCACCCTCTCCACGTGCTGGAGGACAGTCATCTGCTGGCGCGGGAGGCGGACATCTTCCGGGCCGGGAAGTCGCAGTACCGCATCACCGAGCCGCTGATCAATTTCTACGAGGCCGTGATGCGACCCGCCTGGGCCCGTCTGGAGAGTGGCCAGGCGGCCGAGGTGTGGGCCCAGTCCGCGGAGCGTTTCGCGGCTCAGGTGGCCGGGCCGCACTTCGAGGCGGTGTGCCGTGAGTACCTGCTGGGGCCCGGCCGGTCCCTGCTCGGCTCGGCCTTGGGCGAGGTCGGCTGTGGTGTGGTGACAGACCCTGCGGCGCGGCGGCAGATTCAAGTCGATGTAGCCGTGGTCGAACCCGGGTCGGGGGGACGGAAGCCGGCGGTCCACCTGCTCGGTGAGGCGAAGTGGGGCACGGTCATGGGGCTGAGCCAGCTGGAGCGCCTCGCTCGGGCGCGGGAACTCCTCGCCGGACGCGGTATGGACACCGGACGGTGCGGGCTGGCCTGCTTCAGCGCCGCAGGCTTCAGCGATGCATTGCGCGGCGAGGCGGCACGCGACGATGGTGTGCTGCTCATCGGCCTCGACGAACTCTACGGCGGAGCGGTGCCTGCCCCGCCGCGCTGACCAGACCGGTGATCAGGCAGGCTTCTGCGGCACCACACAGCGGTCGTCCTGGGCCGGGGTGCCCTTGGGCCAGGCCAGTGCCTCGAAGGTCAGCTTGGTGCGCATCGGGTCGAGGCGGACGATGGCCAGGGCCTTGTTGTACGGGTTGCCGGCGTTCGTCAGACAGATCCAGCCGCCTGCTCCCTGGACCCGGAAGGCGGAGTTCAGATTCTCGTAGTCCTCTTTGATCCGCTCCTTTGACGGGACGGGCGTTCTGGTGGTCGCCGCCGCCTTGGTGAGGGCCTTTGCGGCGGTCAGGATCACATCGTGGGTCTCGATCGCCCGTCCGTCGTCGAGCCGCACCCTGCCCAGCTTGCCCTCGTGGGCTCGGGCCTCCGCGCGCAGTTGCTCCATCGCCCGCTGCGGTTCGACCAGATAGCGCGGCTGATTGCCAGGGTCCGACCCCTTCGCGCCCGCGTGCTTCTTCCAGCGTTCGAGTTCCACGTTCCAGGCGTCGGGGTGCGCCGGGGCCGCGTACAGGACGTTGATGGTGGGGGTGCCGGCCTTGGGGTCGCCCCGTAGCAGGGCGCGTTCGTCGCTGCCCAGGCGCTCGTCGAGCGAGGTGGCGTCGGAGCCGGTGATCACGGTGTACGACTGCTTCCGGGCGCAGTAGGTGCGGGCCAGCTTCTTCACGAAGAGTTCCAGGTGGAAGGCCCGGCCCGCGAAGTAGACGACGCGCGCCTTGGATTCGCAGAGATTCATGGCGAAGGTCTCGAACTCGTTCGGTGTGACCCCCGCGGTCTCCGGCCCCTCCGAGGTGAAGGTCATGTCCTGGGCTCCGGCACCGGCGCCGCGGGCCTCGGTGAACGCGTCGCGGAGCGAGTTGTTGTAGCTGTCGCCCGGCCGGGTGTCGGCGACCAGGGCCGTCTGGGCCCGGGCCAGGCCCGGGTCGTAGTGGAGCAGCGCGGCTGCCTGGTCCTTGCTGGTGGAGACCACGCGGGCCAGGCCCGGGTAGCGGTAGGGGCCGGGGCCGTCGCTGTTGGCGAAGGCCTGGGAGGTGACCAGGCCGGCCACGACGGGGATCTTCAGGTCGTTGGTGAGGTGGCGCATGGCGTCCTGGGTGTTGTCGAGGCTCAGGTTGAAGCCCACGACCATCCGCAGCTCGGGCTCCTGGTCGGTCAGCCGGTCCACCGTGTACCGCCATGCCCGGTAGTCCCGGCCGGGGTTGGCCAGCACCAGCCGGATGGGTGGGGCCGCGTCCGAGCCGTTCGCCTGGAGCTGCCCCAGATAGGCGCCCTGTACCTCGCTGACGATCTGCCGGCGGACGGCCGCGTTGTCCGACTCCATCGGGATCATCAGCGCCACGGTCGCATGGGCTTTACGCTCGATCCGCTCGTTCTCCGCCTCGATGCCGGCGAACACCTCGCGCATGCCCTGGACTCGGGGCATGAACACTCCTGTCCCGTCCGAGACCCCGACGCAGTCCGCGCCCCGCATCAGCAGCCGCTCGCCACAGCCCTCGGCGCGATCCCAAGGAGCCCAGCTCAACAGCGCGGCGAGCACGGCGAGGGCCACACCGACGGTGCCGGCGGACAGCGTCGCCGGTCCCCAGCGGCCGGCCTTGAGCGGCGGAAGCGGGGCCGGGGCCGGGGAGGTGAGGCGCACCTGGAGGACCCGGCTCGGCAGCGGTACGTCCTGGCTGCGCCGCCACCGCTCGACGGCCTCGTCCCGCTCGCGGAACCGTTCGGGCACCGCCGCGGGCAGCTCCTCCGCGGTCACGGAGGGCTTTCCGCCCCGCGGCGGCGGCGCGGCGCCCGGGGCGCAGGTGGCGATGGTGACGGGGTGCACCCGCAGTTCGCGCGCCCCGTCGTCGTAGGCGTCGAGCAGCCGGTCCCTGATCAGCCGCCGCGCGGAGGACAGGTCGACGTCCGGCAGCAGGATGACCGGGCGCCGCGCCCGGTTGAGGCGGCGGAAGCAGCCGTAATGCGCGTCGATGTCGGCGAGCAGCGCCTCGACGAGCAGGAGCTGTTTGTCCGCCACGGGCCTTTGCTGCCGGCCGCGTAACTCCCGGAAGACCTCCAGCTGGGTGACGACCCGGCCCCGGAACCACTTCCTGCGGTACCAGCGCACCGTACGGCGGTGGGGGAAGCGGCAGACGTCGGCCACCTTCACCATCACCCCGACCAGCCCGCCGAGTTGCTGGGCCATCTGCTCGTCCCGGGCCAGCGCCTCGGCCCGTTCCTTCATCTCCTGGAGGGTGTAGCGGCGTTCCTCGGCGATGGCCTGTTTGACCATCCGCGCGATCTTGGAGTTCTGCTTGGCGGGCAGCTGCCCGTCGTCCGGCCGCCAGACGTACAGCGCCGCGAAGGCCGCCGCGAAACGGGGGAAGCTGATGGGCAGCCGGTAGGCCGGGCGGCCGTCGTATCCGCAGCCCTGGACGATGGCCAGCAGCTCGGTGACGACCTGCTGCTCCTGTGTCTCCTCCTCCGGCAGCTCGTCCGGGCAGTTGAGCGGCAGGACGCCGCGGTACCGCTCGTGGAAGCGGCGGGGCCAGCCCCGTACGGCCGGCTCCTCGCCCTCCAGCTGAAGGATCAGCGCTCCGGCCGCACGGCGGAACTTCAGCCGCCTGACGCGCAGCCGGTCCCTGATCGTCAGCTGCGCCAGCGCATCGTCCAACGCCTGTTCCATGTCTGCCCGCGCCATGGCGCGACGTTAGGCCCATGGGAGCGGGAGGGGTCCCGCTTCGCCGGTCGGGCCTGGGCCCGGCGCCCCTGAAACCGTCATGAAACCGCCGTGAACCCGGCCGCCCGCACCCTCTTGGGCATGACGACTTCCCGATCCCCCCGGGCCATCACGGCGACCGGACTGCGCAAGGCGTACGGCGAGCAGGTGGTGCTCGACGGCATCGATCTGGACATCGCCGAGGGCACGGTCTTCTCGCTGCTCGGGCCCAATGGCGCCGGCAAGACCACCATGGTCCAGATCCTGTCCACGCTGATCGGCGCCGACGGCGGTGACATCCGCGTCGCCGGGCACGATCCGGCGAAGGACCCCGACGCGGTGCGGTCCGCGATCGGGGTGACCGGGCAGTTCTCGGCGGTGGACCATCTGCTCACCGGCGAGGAGAACCTGCTCCTGATGGCCGACCTGAACTACCTGGGCCGGCGCGAGGGGCGGCGGCGGGCCGCCGAGTTGCTGGAGCGGTTCGACCTGGTCGACGCGGCCAAGAGGACGCCCGCCACCTACTCGGGCGGGATGCAGCGGCGGCTCGACATCGCGATGACCCTGGTCGGACAGCCGCGCATCATCTTCCTCGACGAGCCGACCTCCGGCCTCGACCCGCGCAGCCGGCACACCATGTGGCAGATCGTCCGGGACCTGGTGGCGGGCGGGGTCACGGTGTTCCTGACCACGCAGTACCTGGACGAGGCCGATCAGCTCGCCGACCGGATCGCGGTACTCAACGGCGGCAAGCTGGTCGCGGAGGGAACCGCGGAAGAGCTCAAGCGGCGGATTCCCGGGGGGCATGTCCGGCTGCGGTTCGCCGTGCCGGGCGATCTCGAACGCGCCGCCCGCGCCTTCGGCGAGGTCTCGCGCGACGACGAAGCGCTCACCCTCCAGGTGCCGAGCGACGGCAGTGTCCGGGAGCTGAGGTCCCTGCTCGACTGGCTGGACGCCGAGTCGGTCGACGCCGAGGAACTGTCCGTACACACCCCCGACCTCGACGACGTCTTCTTCGCCCTCACCGAAAAGCCCGGCAACCCGACCGCCCAGGTCACCACCGCACAGAAGGTGAACGCGTGATGAGCAGCACCCTGTCCCGTCCCTTGTCCCGTCCCCTGAGCGATTCCATGACGATGCTGCGGCGCAACCTCCGGCACGCGCTGCGCTACCCCGCCATGTCGATCTCCGTCCTGGCGATGCCGATCGTCATGCTGCTGCTGTTCGTGTACGTCTTCGGTGGCGCGCTGGGCACCGGTGTCGGCCCGATGGGCGGGGCGGGCGGCGGCGACACGGACTACATCGACTACGCCGCCCCCGGAATCATCCTGATGGCGGCGACCTCCGGATCGCTGGCGATGGCCGTGGCCATCTCCGTCGACATGACCGCGGGCATCATCAACCGGTTCCGCACCATGGCGATCTCACGGTCGTCGGTGCTGATCGGACACGTCGTCGGCTGTGTGCTCCAGACGCTGGTCGCCATCGCGCTGGTCACCGGGCTCGCGCTGGCCATGGGGTTCCGGCCGAACGCCACCGCCGTCGAGTGGCTTGCCGTATTCGGCCTCCTGACGCTGGTCACCATCGCGCTCACCTGGCTCTCGGCCGCCATGGGGCTGGTGTGCAGGAGCCCGGAGACGGCGAGCAACGCGCCCATGCCGCTGCAGTTCCTGCCGTTCCTCGGCAGCGCGATCGTCCCCACGGACTCGATGCCGACCGGGCTGCGCTGGTTCGCCGAGTACCAGCCCTACACCCCGATCATCGAGACGCTGCGGGGGCTGTTGATGGGCACGGAGATCGGGAACAGCGGCGTCATCGCGGTGGCCTGGTGCGTGGGGCTGACCCTGGTCGGCTTCCTCTGGGCGCGGGCGATGTTCAAGCGGGAGCCGAGGCATTAACCGGCCCGGCAGTGCCGGACGTCAACCGCCGGCCCGGCAGTGCCGGACGTCAACCGCCGGCCCGGCAGTGCCCGCCGGGCCTGCGTTGCCCGCCTTGCCCGCCGTACTCCCGCGGAGCAGGCGTCAGAGGCTCGATCGCCGTCAGGGCCGTGGCCAGCAGCTCTTCCCGCCCCAGGGCGGCGTACGAGGACACCGCGCCCTCGTACGCCGCCCTGTCGGCCTGTTCGGCCGCGTGGCGGGCGCGGGCGGAGGCCATGGTCGGCTGGAAGCCGCGCAGGAAGCGGAACCGCTCCGCCAGGGCGATCAGCCGGGCGCCGGTCGTACGGGCCGCCGCGTCCCCGGTGCGCTCCGCGCGGTCGAGTTCCACCATGGCCAGGGCCAGCAGCAGCGCACCGCACACCGGGAGGTCCATCAGATAGGCCGGGGGCTTCTCGACGGGGTGGCTGAGCATTGTCCACAGCTTGTGGGGAAGTTCGCGGACGGCCTCCTCGATCAGGTCGAGGAGGCCGTGGTGCGCGTGGGCGACCACGGCGGCGGCCTCGATCTCCAGGGTCCAGGGCTCCAGGCCGGGCGGATCGGTGCGGTAGAGCGCGTTCTCGCCGCTCTCCGACGTCCCGACGGCCTGCCGCCACTCGCGCAGCCCGGCCTCGGTGTCGCCGCGCGCGAGCCGCAGTTCCGCCCGCATACCGAGGCCGAAGGCGAGCGCGCCGACCGTCTCCGCCTCCGTCTCCGGTTCCGCCGCCTCCTCCTGCCGTCCGGGCGTCGTCAGCGGCAGCCAGTGCTCCGCCTCGTCGATGGCGCCGAGTTGCAGATTGGCGAGGATCAGGGCCGCCTTGATGCCGGTGATGTCCCCCCACGGCATGGCCCCCTCCATCAGCCGCAGCGCCGCGACCAGATGGCGCTTGCCCTCCTCGCCCCGTTCGGCCTGCAGGGACAGTTCGCTGATCCGGGTGCGGGCCATGACCTCGACCCAGTCGGCGCCCCGGCCCCGGAACTCGTCCAGCATCCGCTCGGCCGCCCGGATCGCGCCGTCCACATCGCCCTGCCGCTCCAGGACATAGCTCGCGAGGGAGTTGGCGACGACCGCCAACAGCGGCTCGTCGCTGTCGCACAGCGCGCGCAGCGGGGCCGGATCCGGCCCCAGCACCTCGGGCGCGGCGGCCATCACGGTCGCGATGGCCCGTACGAGGGTGTCGGGCGGGGCGGGCGGCAGCCGGCGCAGGGTGACCAGCGGGCGGCCGGCGCGCAGCCCGATGACGGTGAAGGTGTTCGCGGTGAACAGCGCCGTGGCGGTCCGGGTGACCTCGATGAGCGCGGGGTCGGACGCCCGCTCGGGCCGGTAGTGCGACAGCAGCCGGCTGGTCTGCTCGGCCAGCGCGGCGACGCGCGTGTAGTTGCCCTCGACCGTCCACAAGGACGCGAGTACGGCGGACGTCGCCGCGACCGCGGCGCCGTCGTCCCGGGCCAGCCCGTACCGCAGGGCGTGGACGAGGTTGTCCTGCTCGGCCCGGATCCGGTCGAGGGGCGCGAAGAAGTCTCGTTCATGCGGCGAGTCGTGGTGCGCCACGCCGAAGTCGCGGGCCCACGCGAGGAAACGGCCGATCACGCGGTCGGTCTCCCCGGCGGCCTCCCGGTGGGCGGTGCTGAACTCCCGTACGGTCTCCAGCATCCGGAAACGCGCCCCCGCCGGGGTGTCGGCGACCTTGAGCAGCGACTGGTCGGCCAGGTCCGCGAGCACCCCGAGGGCGTCGTCCTCCTCTCCGAGGAGGTGGCACGCGGCGTCCGCCGTGAATCCGCCGGGGAAGGCGGACAGCGCCCGCAGCGCCGCCTGTCCGGCCGGGTCCAGCAGGTTCCAGCTCCAGTCGACGACGGCGTGCAGCGTACGGTGGCGGCTGGGCGCGTCCCGCGCGCCGCCGCGCAGCAGGGTGAACCGGTCCTCCAGGCGGCGGGCGATCTCGGCGACCGACATGACCCGGACCCGCGCGGCCGCCAGCTCCACCGCGAGCGGCAGCCCGTCCAGATGGCGGCACAGCTCCGCCACCGCGTCCGCGGGCAGATCGGCGCCGGGCCGCACCGCCCGCGCCCGCTGCTCGAACAGCTCGACCGTCGTCGCCGGGCTCAGCTCAGGCAGCAGATACACGGCTTCGGAGGACAGACCGAGCGGGGCCCGGCTCGTGGTGAGCACCCGCAGGTCCTGGGCCTGGGACACCAGTTGGCGCACCAGCTCGGCGGCGCCGCGGATGACGTGCTCGCAGTTGTCCAGCACCAGCAGCACGGGCCCGGGGCCGAGCGCGGCCAGGATGCCGGTGACGACGTCCGTCGGCAGGCCCAGATGGCCGACCGCGCCGGGCGGCGCCTCGCCGACGCCGAGCGCCGACGCGACCTCCCTGACCACGTCCTCGTCGGAGGTGACGCCCGCGAGCCCGACGAAGTACACGGCGCGCCGCTCGGCCCGGCGGCTCACGGCGTGCGCCAGCCGCGTCTTGCCCAGGCCGCCGGGGCCGACGACCGAGGCGACCCGGGAGGCGTGCAGCAGCTCCGTCACCGCGGCGGTGTCCTCGTCGCGGCCGAGCAGCGGATTGGGCTCGTACGGGACGCCGTGCCGCACCACCGGCGCCTCGCCCCGCAGCAGCTCCTCGTGGACGGCCTGGAGCGCCGGGCCGGGGTCGGTGCCGAGCTCGTCGCGCAGCGCGCGGCGGTACGTGTCGTACCTGGCCAGCGCCGCGGACGGGCCGAGCGTGGCCGCCTCGCAGCGCAACAGCTCAAGCAGCACCTCCTCGTCCCGCGGCCGCTCACGGGCCAGGCCGTCCAGCGGCTCGGCCGCCTCGGCACGGCGGCCGAGCCGGGACAGGGCCAGCGCGCGGGCGCGCGCCAGCGTCCGGTACGTCGCGGCCCGCTCCGCGCGCAGGGCCGCCACCGGATCCTCGGCCGCGGCGCCCCGCGCCGCGCCGTCGGCCTCGCCGCCCGGGTCGCCCTCCCACAGCGCGAGGCCGGCCTCGGCGTGCGCGAGCGCCGCGGCGTGGTCGCCGGCGCGCGCGTGCCGCGCGCTCGCGGCCGCGCTGAGCAGGACAGCGGAGCTGTCGACCTGGTCCTCGGGCAGGGCGAGCCGGTAGCCGGTGGGGGTACTGGCGATCACATCGGCGCCCAGCTGGGAGCGGGCGCGGGAGACCAGGATCTGGAGCGCCTTGGTCGGGTTCTCCGGCCGGTCCTCCGGCCAGAGCCCGTCCACCAGCCGCGCGGTGCCGCAGCCGGTACGCGGCTCACCCGCGAGAAGCGCGAGCAGGCCGCGCAGCCGGGGCCCGGTTATCTCGCGGCCGCGGCACGAGACCCGTGACAGCAGGGTCAGCTCGGTGGTCACCGGGTCAGATTAGCCAGTCGGCGGATTGGCCGGTCAGCGAGCTGTCGCCGCCATACGGTCAGGGCTCGACCGGCTCCAGTTCCTTTGTCTCGGCGGTCGCCACGCGCAGGGCGGGCGCCGCCCGTTCGACGTAGCGCATTTCGACGTAGCGCATGGGGGCGCTCAGAACCCGCGCCCGCCGACCGCCGTACGCCCCACCACCGCGCCCAGCTTGCGCAGCCGCCGCCAGTCCATGGGCGGCTTCACCGCCGGAACGCCGGGCCGGCCCCGGGGGACCCGTACCCGCAGCGCGCCGGGCGCGATGCGGCAGCGCACCGGGACCGACACCATCAGCGCCTCGCCGTCGACGCCGACCTCGATCTCCTCACGGTCGGCGTCCACCAGCACCTCCTGGGCGGTCCGCACCGTCAGGCCCGCGGCCTTCCGGCCGCGCAGCAGCCCGGCGGCCTGGGCGGCGTTGTCGACCTTGACGCCGAGGACGCCGAGCCTGCCGGAGTTCAGCAGCTCGCGGCGGCCGAGCCCGGCCGCGTCGCCGGTGCGGTACGGGTTGTTGCTGACCAGCAGGGCCTGGGGAGCGGGGATCTTGACCCCGTCGGCCTGCGCGATCATGCGGGGGCCGCGCTGGCGGGTCAGCAGGTCGGGCAGCAGCTCCAGGGTGGTGCGCACCTTGTCGTCGCGGTAGGCGGGGCTCTGGACGACTGCCGCGTACGCGCCGAAGGACGCGTTGTTGACGAAGGGGTGCTCGTTCGCATAGCCGAGGTCGACGCGGAGTTCCACGCCGTCGGTGAGCGCGTCCAGGCAGGTCGACGGATCCTCGCGGTCCAGGCCGAGGTCCAGCGCGAAGTGGTTGCGGGTGCCCGCGGAGATCACCAGGAAGGGGAGTCCGCGCTCCACCGCGACGGCCGCGACCAGCGCCTGCGTACCGTCGCCGCCCGCCACGCCCAGCAGATCGGCGCCCGCGTCCGCCGCCTCCCGGGCCAGGGCGGCCACGTCCTGCGGGTGGTCCGGGTCGAGCAGCGCCACCCGCGCGCCCAGCCGTTCGGCCTTCTCCTTCAGCCCGAACCGCCCCACCTTCCCGCCGCCCGAACGCGGGTTCATGATCAGGAAGGGGTTCTGCGGCGCGGGGGTCTGGTACTCCGTCACCGGTACGGCGCCAAAACCGGTGCTGCGGATCGCGGCCCGCCCCGCCCAGACCGCCACCCCCCACAGCCCCAGGGCGACCATGACCACCCACAGCAGGTTCTGCGCGTCGTAGTACCCGATCACGGTCAGCGGCGCCGCCACCGCCAGGACGGCCGCCGCGATCCGGATCGCGCCGCGGCGGGTCAGCACCCACCACACGGAGGCCGCGGTCACCGCCATGCCGCCGAGCCCGACCACCACCAGGATCAGGCTGGCGGTCCCGGCGAAGATCATCGGCAGCAGTACGCCCAGCGCGGCGGCGGTCAGGGCCAGCCGTGCCGACCAGCGCTGCGCGGCATGGGCCCCCTCGCCAGGGTCCAGCACCATCGGCCCTCCCCGGCCCGGCAAACCACTCAACGGCGTTCTCGATCCTCTTGACGCTCTGGGCACCTTCGGCACGTTCGACAGCGCGTCATGTTAGGCCGTACGGCGGGCCGTTCGTGCCCACCCGCGCCAAGAGCATGTCCGCGTCACCCTGGAGGACGGGCAGTCGGTGGGATGTGGTTCACCGAACCGGCCCATCACCTGGTCCGATTACCGCCAGACAGCGCCCGGACCGGCGGCGAAGAATGGCCGCGTGCTCGATTTCGACATCTGTTACCGGGCCATGGCCAGCCGCGACGCGAGGTTCGACGGCGCCTTCTACGTGGCGGTCACCTCGACCGGCGTCTACTGCCGCCCGGTGTGCGGCTCGCGCACCCCGAAGCGGGAGAACGTCCGGTTCTTCCGGGTCGGGGCGGCGGCGGAGGCGGCGGGATTCCGGGCGTGCCGACGGTGCCGCCCGGAGGCTGGGCCCTCGTCGCCGGAGTGGAACGTCCGGGGCGACCTGGTCGCCCGCGCGCTGCGGCTCATCGCCGGCGGGGCCGTCGACGAGGCGGGCGTGGCCGGGGTGGCGCGGCAGCTCGCGGTGAGCGAGCGCCATCTGCACCGGCAGCTGGTCGCGGAGGTGGGCGTGGGACCGCTCGCCCTGGCGCTGAACCGCCGCGCCCAGACCGCGCGGCTGCTCATCGAGGCAGGCGCCCTGCCCCTCGCGGATGTGGCGCTCGCCGCCGGATACTCCAGCGTCCGGCAGTTCAACGACGGCATCCGCACCGCGTTCGGGCGCTCGCCCAGCGAGCTGCGCGGAGCACGGACGCCGCACGACGGCCGGCGGGCCCAGCGGTCCGGGCCGCTGGCGCTACGGCTGCGATACCGGCCCCCGCTGAACGGCACGGCGCTGGTGACGTGGCTACGCGACCGTGCGGTCCCGGGCGTGGAGGAGGTCGACGGCGACCGTTACCGCCGTACGCTGCGCCTGCCTCGGGGCTCGGGGGTCGCCGAGCTGGATCTGAACAGCGCCATCTCCGGCGGCCGCGAGCCGGTCCCCGAGGTGCGGCTGCGCCTGGCCCTGGACGACCTCCGCGACATCACGGCCGCCGTACGGCGCTGCCGTGACCTGCTCGACCTGGACGCCGACCCCGCCGCCGTCGCGGACGCCCTGGGCCCGGACCCGCTGCTCGGACCGTTGGCGCGGGCCGCGCCTGGGCTGCGGGTGCCGGGCTGCGCGGAGGGGTTCGAGCTGGCCGTACGTGTCGTCGTCGAGCAGTACGCCCCGCTTGACGAGGCCCGGCGGCTGTACGGGCGGCTGGCCGCCCGCTACGGCGAGCCCGTCGGGCCGACGGGGGAGGCCGTCGGCCCGGCCCGGGAGACCGGACCAGGCCGGGAGGCCGGACCGGGCCAGGCCGATGCGGCTTGCGACGCGGGCGCCCCCGCCCCGGCGGTGGGGCCCGACCGGCTGTTCCCCTCCGCCACCGCGCTGGCCGACGCCGACCTGGCCGCGTTCGGCCTCGGCGACGAACCGGCCGCCGCTGTACGGGCCCTGGCCCGTGCCACGGCCGACGGGACACTCCGCCTGGGCCGGGACGCGGACCGGGAGGAGGTCACGGCCCGGCTGCTCGCCCTGCCCGGGGTCCGCCCCTGGGCCGTCCAGCGCATCGCGGCGCACGCGCTGGGAGACCCGGACGCCTTCGACCCCGAGGACCCGGGACTTCACCACCGCACCCACGCCCTCGCCCTCGGCCTCGCCGACAGCCCAGCGGCCCTCGTCCGGCACGCCCGCGGCTGGCGGCCGTGGCGCGCGTACGCCGCCATGCACCTGCGGTTGACGAGGCCGTCCCGCCGCGCCACCTGACGACCGCCCCACCTGACCACCTGACCGGGCCGTCCGCCTGACCGCCTCATCCCCGCGACAGCCCAAGAACCAGAACAGGACACGCCCATGTACGCCGCGACGGTGCCGACCCCGCTCGGCCCCTTCACCCTGGTGACCGTCCCGGACGGCATCCTCGCCGCAGGATTCACCGAGGACCCCGCCGTCCTCCTCACCGAGCTCCCCGGGCGGTGGCGCGAGCGCCGACCGGCCCGGCGCGGTGCGCTGGAGCCGTACACCTCCGCCGTGACGGCCTATTTCGACGGCGAGTTGGCGGCGATCGACGCGCTCTCCGTCGTCCAGTCCGGCAGTGACTTCCGGCTCGCGGCCTGGCGGGAGATGCGCCGGGTGAAGCCTGGAGCCACCGTCAGCTACCAGGAGCTGGCGGCCCGCGCGGGAAGCCCCGGCGCCGCGCGGGCGGCGGGCGCCGCCTGCGCGTACAACCTGGTGCCCCTGGTCGTGCCCTGCCATCGCGTACGCCGGTCGGACGGCACCCTGGGCAACTACTACTACGGCCTGGACGCCAAACGATGGTTACTCGCCCACGAGAGCGGAAGTGGTGTCCAGTGAAGGCGTACGCGCGGGTCCTGGTGCGGCCGGGCGGGTTCGGCCGGCTGTGGCTGGGCACCACCGTGTCGCTGCTGGGCGACGGAATGACGTTCCTTGCCCTGGCGTGGCTGGTGCTGGACGAGGGCGGCGCCGGCCGGCTCGGGCTGCTGGGCGTCTGCTTCACCGCGCCCGTCGTGGTCGGCGGGCCGGCGGTGGGGCTGCTGCTGGACCGGGTCGACAAGCGGACGCTGCTGATCGCGGACAGCGTGTTCCGGGCGGTGTGCGTGGCGTCGGTGCCGCTCACGGCTGCCTTCGGGAGCATGCCGACCGCCCTGCCCTTTGTGGTGGCGGTGGTCTATGGGCTGCTCAAAATGGTTCCGCTGGCGGGTTTCCCCGCGGCGATACCGCAACTCGTCGACGACGAGAACCTGGACACCGCGAACGCACTGGAGTCGCTGGCCTTCAGCGTCTCAACCGTCGTCGGCCCGGCCCTGGCCGGTGTCCTGGTCGGCGCGGTCGGCGCGGCCAATGTGCTGCTCGTCGACGCCGCCTCGTACCTCGTCCTCGCCGCTCTGGCGGCGACCGTGCGGCAGCCGCTGTCGCCGCCGGAGCGCGGTGGGAAACCGGCGCGGGCGAAGCCGTCCCTGAGGACCGTGGCCGGTGACCGGGTCATCGTGGCCACGACGGCGGCCTTCATGCTCTTCAACATCGCCGAGGGGATGCTGCTGCTGGTGGTCGGCCCGTGGCTGGCCAGGCACCAGCTGGGCGGCGGGGCCTCGACCCTCGGCGCGCTGACCGCCGCGCTGGCGGCCGGGGAGATGGCGGGCGCGGCGCTCGCCGGGCGCGGGCGGCCCGGACGGGCTACGCCGCGGCTGATCGGGCTGTGCCAGGCCGCTGCCGGGCCGGCCTTCCTGGCCGTACTGGGGGCGCCGAGCACCCTGGTGGTCGGCGCCGGGTACTTCGCGGTGGGCGCGCTGAGCGCGCCGATGACCGTATGGGCCCAGTCGCTGCGGATGCGCCGTATCCCGCCCGCGCTGCACGGCCGGGCCTTCACCGCGCTGCGTACGCTCATGCAGGGAACGCCGCCGCTCGGCGCCGTGCTCGCCGCCCCACTCCTGGCGCGCGGCGAGCCGGCGGCGGCTGCGGTGATCATGGCGGGGGTGGCCGGTCTGCCCGGGCTGTGGCTGATGCTGGCCGTACCCGAGCCGACATCTCCGGCAACGCAAGAGACTCAAGACGCCAACGAGATTCAGGAAGCTCAAGAGACTCGAGGAGCCAAACAGCCTCAAGGGGCCTGAGCCACCGGGCCATTCACCCGGCGGGCCCGACCGTACGGGCGACGAGATCGCGCCAGCCCGCCTCCAGCCGCTCCAGCGCCATACCGCGCTGCCGGATCAGATGGTGGATGAGCGCGGGCTCCAGGTAGCCCATCAGCGTCTCCGCCAGCAGTTCCACATCGCCCTCGGCCCGCGCCTCGCGCAGCAGCATGGTGATGTGGGTGAGCCGGACCTGGCGCGGGGCCACGGCCAAGCGGCGGCCGGCGGGCGGATCGCCGGCCAGGTAGAGGTCGAGATACGCGACCATCTGCCGGAGGGTGGTCACCCCGAACGCCGCCAACCGCTCAGCGGCCGGGGCGCCGGGCCCGAGCGGGGGCGGGCCGGTGAGAAACGCCTGCTGGTAGGCCTGCTCGGAGTGGTCGAGCAGGGCCTGGAGCAGACCGGTGCGGTCGCCGAAGCGCCGGAAGACCGTCCCCTTGCCGACCGACGCGGCGCAGGCGACCGCCTCCATGGTCAGCTTCTCCACCCCCTGCTCGGCCACCAGCCGCCCAGCCGCCTCCAGCAGCCGGGCCCGGTTGCGTACGGCGTCGGCCCGCATCGGGGGCGCCTGACCGGCCATGGGCAGCAGCGGCCGCCCGGCCACGTTCGCGGCCGCCGCCGCGGGAGGCGACGCGGGAGGCGGAGGGGGCTGGGACGGCGCTGACGAGTTCATGATGGGCCATCGTAGCGGACCGCGGTCCGTTTAGGTTAAAGTGGACCGCGGTCCGATTATCTGGTACAACCTTCAACTAATGAGGTCCGCACCGCGGGCGCCTATCGATCTTGGAGAACTCATGTCTGTTCGCATCCTCGCCCTGGTCGGCAGCCTCCGTGCCGGCTCGACCAACCGCCAGCTCGCCGAGACCGCCGTGAAGATCGCCCCCGAGGGCGTCGAGATCACGATCTTCGAGGGCCTGGCCGAGATCCCCTTCTACAACGAGGACATCGACGTCGAGGGGTCCGTACCCGCGGCGGCCGCCAAGCTGCGCGCCGCGGCCGGTGAGGCCGACGCCCTCCTGCTCTTCTCGCCCGAGTACAACGGCACCATGCCGGGCGTCCTGAAGAACGCGATCGACTGGCTGTCCCGCCCGTACGGCGCCGGCGCGCTGTCCGGCAAGCCGGTGGCCGTCGTCGGCACCGCCTTCGGCCAGTACGGCGGCCTGTGGGCCCACGACGACGCCCGTAAGTCCGTGGGCATCGCCGGCGGCACCGTCGTCGAGGACATCAAGCTCTCCATCCCCGGCTCCCTGACCCGCTTCGCCGAGCAGCACCCGTCGGACGACGCCGAGGTCACCGGCCAGCTGACCGACGTGCTCACGCGCCTGACGAAGGAAGCCGGCGCCGCGAAGGCCTGACCCCCGACTTGCCTCAGCGGGCCCCGTCGACCGAACACGGTCGGCGGGGCCCGCTCGCGCTCCACGGGCCCGCCTCGCGGCTCCAGTACGCTGCCGCCGAGACAACGATGCCGCCGCCTCCAACCAGCGGGAGCGCCCGTGGAATTCATCCACCACACCGACGGCGAAGCCCTGAGCTGTGCCTCTTTCGAGCCCGCCGCATCCGGTGGGCCCGCCTCGTCCACCCGCGTGGTGATCATGCACGGGGCCGGAATCGGCAGCAAGGAGCGGAGCATCCCGCTCGCCCGCGACTTCGCCGCCGCGGGCCACCCCTCCCTCGCGTTCGACTTCTCCGGCCACGGGGACAGCTCCGGGAAGCTGGAGGAGCTGAGCCTGGAGCGGAGGTTCCGTCAGGCGCTCGGCGTCATTGAGGCGTTCGCCCCCGACGGCGGCCCGCTGGCGCTGGTCGGCTTCAGCATGAGCGGCCAGACGGTCGCCGATCTGACCGCACACCTCGGCGGCAGGGCCGAGGCCATCTGCCTGTGCGCACCGGCCGCGTACGGGCCCGAGGCGTGGCCGGTGCCGTTCGGGGACGGCTTCACCGAGCTGATCCGCCGGCCCGAGAGCTGGCGCCCCAGCACGGTCTTCGATGTGCTCGGCGCCTTCACCGGCCGCTCCGTCCTGGTCGTCCCCGAGCGCGACGAGGTCATCCCGCCCGAGGTCACAGCCGGGATCGAGCAGGCCCTCCGGACGAAATCCCGGTTCTCCAAGGTGGTCCTGGACGGCGCCGACCACCAGCTCGGCCGCTGGCTCTCGGACCACCCGGAACACCGCGCCCGCCTCGTGGATCTGTGCACCCGGCCGCACGACCCGGACCACACCGGCCTGGCGCGGGCCTGAACCTCGACAACGTCGACAACCTCGACACCGACCCCGGTCAGAGGCGTTGACGCCACGGGCGTAGTGTCCGAGCCTCGACGTCAGCAGGACGAGGGGGCGTGGCCATCCATGGCGACGGACGATGCCGTACGCGGCTGCACCGGTGTGCTGGTCATCGGCACGCGTGGGTCCGCGGGCCCCGGCGAGGTCCTGGTACGGATCAGAGGCGGCAGCGAAACCTTCCTCGCCTGGTCCGACGTCCCCTTGCCCAAGGGGACATCCGTGCTCGTGATCGACTGCCGTGGCGCACGCCAAGTCGACGTCGTCGAGTGGGCTGATCCGTTGAACGCGTTGGCCGGCGAGGCCGGCAACGCCGGCTGAGGAGACGAAAATGTTCGGTTACCGCGTTCCCGCCCCCGACGAGGCGATGCTCATATCCGGTGGCAGGCGGGGCCAGGGGGGTGCGCCGTTCCGTGTGGTGACCGGGCACGGCAAGTTCGTGCTCCCGGTCTTCCGCAAGACCCGGTTCCTCACACTGGCGATGTGCGAGGCGGAGGTCGCCGAGAGGTGTGTCACCAAGCAGGGCATCGTGCTGACGGTCCGTGCCGTGATCGCCTTCAAGGTCGGCAACGACACCGAGAGCATCGTCAACGCGGGCCAGCGATTCCTCTCCGACCAGGACCAGATGTCGGTGCTGACCGGCCGGATCTTCGCCGGGCACCTGCGCGCGATCATCGGCTCGATGACCGTCGAGGAGCTCATCACCGAGCGGCAGAAGCTCGCCACCGAGGTCCTGGACACCTCCAAGACCGAGATGGCGAAGATCGGTCTGATCGTGGACTCGCTGCAGATCCAGTCCATCGACGACGGCGACACCGGCTACATCGCGGCGATGTCGGCCCCGCACAAGGCCGCCATCCAGCGCCAGGCCCAGATCGCCCAGGCCCAGGCCGCACAGGCCGCAGCCGAGGCGGAGCAGGCCGCCGCACGGAAGCAGGCCGAATACGCCCGGCAGACCGCCGTGGTCCAGGCCGAGTACTCGGCGGAGGTGGACCGCGTCCAGGCCCAGTCGGCGCAGGCCGGACCGCTGGCGGAGGCCCACGCACAGCAAGAGGTGCTCGCCGCCCGGACCGAACTGGCCCAGCGCGCGGCCGATCTGCGCCAGCAGCAGCTCGTAGCCGAGATCGTCAAACCCGCCGAGGCCGAGGCCGAGCGGATCCGGGTGCTGGCACTGGCCGAGGCGGAGCGGATGCGGATCCAGGCCGAAGCCGCGGCCTCGCACGGCCGGGTGGCACTGGACCGCATGCTCATCGACCAACTGCCGCAGATCGTCAAGGAGGCCGCCTCCGGGCTCTCCGGCGCCAATGTCAACGTCCTCAACGGCGCCGACGGACTGGGCGAGATCGCGGCGGGCCTGGTCGGACAGGGCCTGACGATCCTGGACTCGGTACGGCGCAACCTGGGTTCGCCCGAGGGTGATGTGGAGAAGGCGGAGAAGGCACAGAAGAGCGGCGGGCAGCGCCCGGCGGACGGGGGCGGCAGGGTCGAGATCCGCTGAGGGGCGGGGCCGGACGACCACGCCCACCGGATGGCGGCCACGTGTCAGCACACCTGGCCGCACGTCCGGCGGCACGCCTGGCCGCCGTACGTCAGCACGCGTGGCGGCACGCCTGGCTGCCGTACGTCAGCACACCTGGCGGCACATCTGCCCGCACGCCTGGCTGCCGTACGTCAGCACATCTGATAGTCCCGCCGGTCCGGAAACGTCACTCGGTTGAGATTGCACCGGTGCGGCGCGGCCCCGACACATCGCGCATGCGCCTGCAGCGCCACGCTGACCAGGCACAACAGCACATCCGCATCCCGCTCGTTGTCCAGGTGCACGGTCACCCACTGCGAGTCCGGCATCAGCCGGATCGCCGTCGACCGCCCCAGGTAGACGGCCAGGTGCCGGATGGCCGGTTCGGTAAGGTGCAGGTCAGCGTCCCGGTCGGAGTGGAAGTGCACGATCTCGCACTCCGCCGTCCGCACAGCCCGGCCCGTGCCACAGCAGGCCGGGCCCACGTCGAGGTCCGGCCAGTCCCGCAGCCGCTCCATGGCTCGATGCGCCACGCTCACGGAGACATCCTCCCCGGTTTCCCGGGGCCTCACCCTCGCGTTGCCTGACCGTAACCATCCGATCCGACAACCGGATTGCGGCCTGGCCACCGAATCGTCGCGACCCACCACTCACCCCACACCGCCCCCTCCGGTCTGCCCGGAGGGGGCGGTGTTCTTGTGACGCCCCGCCGCTCCTTGCTACTCTGCAGTAGCAAGGAGCGTTGGAAAAACAAACCCACCCGTCCTCGCTGGAAGAGGAGGCGATCGCCATGCGCGACGCCGTCATCGTCGAAGCCGTCCGCACCCCCATAGGCAAGGGCAAGCCCGGCGGCGCGCTCGCCGGGGTGCATCCGGTGGAGCTGCTGGCACACACGCTGGGCGCCCTCGTCGAGCGGAGCGGGGTGGACCCGGCCCTGGTCGACGACGTCATCGGCGGGTGCGTGGACCAAGTAGGCGAGCAGGCCATGAACACCACCCGGTACGCATGGCTCTCGGCCGGGTTCCCCGATTCGGTCCCCGCGACGACCGTGGACCGGCAGTGCGGGTCCTCGCAGCAGGCTGTGCACTTCGCCGCGCAAGGGGTGATCTCTGGGGCATACGACCTGGTGGTGGCCTGTGGGCTGGAGTCCATGAGCCGGGTGCCCATGTGGTCGAACGTCCCGGCGGGCGCCGATCCGTTCGGGCCGGGGATCGCGGCCCGCTACCCCGAGGGCCTGGTGCCCCAGGGGATCAGCGCCGAGCTGATCGCCGCCAAGTGGTCCCTGACGCGCGAGCAGATGGACGAGTTCGCCACCACGTCCCACCAGAAGGCGGCCCGCGCGACCGCCGAGGGGCGGTTCGCCGCTGAGCTCGCGCCCCTGACGGCGGACGGACACACGGTGGACACGGACGAGTCCATCAGGCCCGCCACCACGCCCGAGGTTCTGGCCCAGCTGCGGCCCGCCTTCGCCGACCCCGGGTTCGCCGAGCGGTTTCCGCAGATCCAGTGGTCGGTGACGGCAGGCAACAGCAGCCCGGTCAACGACGGCGCCGCCGCGCTCCTCATCACCACCAGCGAAACCGCGGCCCGCCTCGGCCTGCGCCCCAAGGCCCGGCTCCACAGCTTCGCCGTCACCGGCTCGGATCCGCTGCTGATGCTCACCGGCGTCATCCCCGCCACGGAGAAGGTGCTGCGCCGGGCAGGGCTCGACCTCGCGGACATCGACCTCTTCGAGGTCAACGAGGCATTCGCCAGCGTGGTCCTCGCCTGGCAGCAGGAAACGGGCGCCGACCCCGCCAAGGTCAACGTCAACGGCGGCGCCATCGCGCTCGGCCACCCCCTCGGCGCCAGCGGAGCCCGGCTGATGACCACCCTCGTCGGCGCCATGCGCGAGCGCGGCGCGCGGTATGCGCTGCAGACCATGTGCGAGGCGGGCGGGCTCGCGAACGCGACGGTGCTGGAGGCCATTGGGTAGGTCGTCCGCGAAGGGGCTCGCCCGCCGCGCTCACACGGTGTGCGGTGGGCGGGCCGTCGCCTTCGGTGTTGCTCGCCGCTCAGTTACTCGGTCCGCGTGAGCAGCTGGGGTGTCCGGGGTGGGCTTTCGTCACGCCTGGCGGGACGCCCCGTCCGGCCATACGACGTCCACGGGCAACCCCGCCGCCCGCGCCCCGTACACCACATCCGCCGTGCCCCCGCCCTTACCGGTCGGCGGCTGCCCGTTCCACACGGCCACCAGACGGTCCGCCCGCTCCAGCAGTACGGAATTGGCCGCTTCGTACGCCTCGCGGTTCGCCGTGGCATGCGGCATCACCAGCACCTCGTCCGCCGCGTCCATCAGCCGGTCGAACGTCTCGGCATGGTCCGGCTTCACCATCGCCTCCCGGTAATCCCGCGACGGAACCACCACGACCAGCCGCCCACCCACGGCCAGGACCGCATCCGCGAACAGGCTGTCGCTGCCCCGCGCGATGCACGACACGCCGACGAGGGTGGAGGGCTCGTACGCGGCGAGGGCCCTGTCCAGTTCCCTGCGCACCAGCGGCACCGAGTCCTCGGTGATGTCCATGTGTCCGGTCACGGCGATCGTCGTCATCGTCGCATTCACCTCGTCATGCGGTCAGCGGGCTCCGGATGCTACAGCGGACATCGACCCCGGCCCGGGGTACGCCGTCCGTGGCTTCACCGCCGCGGGCGTGCGATCAGCCGGATGTCAGGGCCTGATCGCGCGACGTCCAGCAACTCGCACCGCAAGATGTCTTCCATGGTCTCGATGGTGCCGCCCTGGAGCGCGCTCTTGCCGCGGCCGAGGAGCGCGGGCGCGATGTAGGCGATGACGCGATCGACCAGCCCGGCCGATACGAAGGAAGCGGCGAGCGTGGGCCCGCCTTCGAGGAACATCCCGCGCACGCCACGGGAGGACAACTCGCGCAGCAGCGCATCGAGATCCAGGCCCTCCTTCGCCCTCGGGAGCCGGACGACGGCGACACCATGCCCGATACCGACACCCCAACACCGGACAGCCAGACACCCGGTGACTCCGACGACGGACGTCAGTACGCGAGGTAGCCCGCGCCAGGCGCCGTAGGCAGACCGCGGCCCCGCCCTTGGACAACCCCCGCCACAGGGCGGGGCCGCTCCCCACCACGCAGGAGCCCCCACATGACGGCACCACCCACACCCGATCACTGGCACTGCTACCGCTGGACCGGAGAACGCCGAACGTACGACGACGAACCCGCGCGTCGACCGCCCCATCTCATCGCCTGCGACATCACACCCCAGGAGTGGAAACAGATCGCAGCCGCCAGCCCGACCTTCATGGCCAGCGAAGTACCGCCCTTGGAGGTAGCGCACTGGCTGCTACGCCCAGCCAGAACGATCAAAGCCACCTTCCAGGAACCGGAGAAAGTCTCAGCCTGGTACCGAGACCAGGTCACCGACCTGACCCCCTCCTTCGTGACCGACCACGACAAGAACCCCACCCGGCAAGCCGAACGCTTCACGGCCGCGGATGACCGGCTCAGCTGGGGCGGTGACGTCGTCGGCGGCTGGTACCTGCGCGGCACCGGATTCGCCTCAGTGCAGCTGGTCGCGTGCAGCGCGAATCGGATTCGCCCGACCATCCCCTGCCCGATATTCCCCTAGCCACCGCCGGGAAGCGCCACCCTGCCTGGTGCCCCCTGCGCGGAACGCCGATGGCCCCCGCCCCCGCGGGGGCCATCGGCGTTCCGCGCAGGGGGCACCAGCCAG
>NZ_MUNE01000050.1 GCF_002154605.1 Streptomyces milbemycinicus
GGGTCGCGGCGGTCGGTCAGGGCGCTGAGATCGTTCGGGCCGCTGCGGCCGCTCAGGCCGCTCAGGCCGCTCAGGCCGCTCAGGCCGGTCAGGCCGGTCAGGCCGGTCGGGGCGCCGCGGTCGGTCGGGTCGAGGGGGCCGCTCGGGTGCCCGGGATCGGTCCGGCCGCGGAGGCCCGTCCGGACGCTCAAGCCCCTCCGGCCGCGGAGGCCCGTCCGGACGCTCAGGCCCTTCCGGGCGCGCAGGCCGCTCGGGACGATCGGTCCGCTCCAGGCGAACGGGTTGCGGAGGCCCCTCCGGATGTGCGGGCTGCGCAGGCCGCTCCGGGTGAAGGGGCTGCGGCGTGGGGTCATGCGACACGGGAGTCCGCCTCCTCCGTAGCGGCCCGGTGGGCGCCGACGTGCTGGGTCTTCTCCCAGTCGTGGCGGCCGAGCAGTTCTCGCCGCATGGCGCGCACCGCGGCGTAGGCGAGGACCATTTGGAAGGGGAACCAGGAGATCGCCATCTTCACGAGCGTCCCCGGTGTGGCTTCGAGCCCATGGGCCCCGGTGAACTCGTACAGTCCGACCGCCTGGACCAGGAAGTGCGCGCACAGCAGCAGGACGGGCAGATAGGAGAAGAGCGCGATCAGCACGGGCACCTTGAGGACGAGGATCATCCCCAGGGAGATCGGCAGATACAGGCCGAGCAGCGCCTGGCCGTGCGGGAACGCGAGGACGTAGAAGGCGAGCCACCGCTGTTTGCGGGTGGGCATCTGTTTCCAGGTGCCCTTCTTGAGGGTCTGCATGAACCCCTGGCTCCACCGGGTGCGCTGCCGGATGAAGTGGCCGAGGGTCGGCGGCGTCTCCTCCTTGGTCACATAGCGGTCGTCGTAGACCACGCGCACCCGCTCGCCGCTGGCCGACACCCGCAGGCCCAGGTCGGCGTCCTCGGTGAGATTGCGGTCGTCCCAGCCGCCGAGCTGGATCAGCAGTTCGCGGGCGAAGAAGACGGTGTTGCCGCCGAGCGGAATGGACCCGAAGTGGGCGTGGTAGTGCAGCCGGCTCTTGAACCAGAAGAAGTACTCCAGGACGTTGAGCGTGGAGTACCAGTTGGAGTCGAAGTTCATCAGCTGGACGCCCGCCTGCACCACCCGCACCCGCTCCTTGAGCATGACCGTGTTGACCAGCAGAAAGATCTCGGGGTGGATGTCGTCCTCGGCGTCGAAGATCGTCACCACGTCGTGAGTGGTGTGCGGCAGGGCCACGTTGAGCCCGTGGGGTTTGTTGACGGGCTTGTCGTCGAAGACCACGACCTGGACGTTCTCCAGACCTTCCCGGTCCAGCTCGGCGATTTTCTCTTCCGCCTTTTTGATCGTGCCGGTGTCGTCCTGCGAACAGATCACGAAGACCTCCAGCAGTTCGGCTGGATAATCGGCCCGCACCACCCGCTCGATGGTGGTCTGGATGACGTCCTCCTCATGCCGCGCGGGCAGCAGCACGCTGAAGGAGAGACGCGGGCGGACAAAGCGGTCCGGGGCCCTGGCTTTTCGCTCGGCGTCCGTCCGGTCCCAGGTGTAGAGCATCAGATAGAGCACATGGGCCGACTGAACGGTCAGCAGTACGGAGACCAGGACGAGGCCCAGATAGATGATGGGGATCATCGGTCCCGCCTCCCCCAGACCCAGCCCGCGCTGGCGGCGAAATTGGCCGCGAACGCGGCGGCGATACCGATGCCGTTCGCCAGCAGGAGATGGATTCCCAAGCGTTCCAGCAGCCAGACCGCCAGGACGTTGACCGCGAGCCCGCCGAGTACGGACACATTGAATTTCAGAAACCGCCGGAACGACGGGGTGGAAACCGCGAAGGTCCATCGGTCGTTGAGCAGATAGTTGTGGACCACGGCGAGCTCCACCGCGACCGGGGAGGCCGCGAGCAGCGGCCAGTGGGCCCAGTGGTAGAGCGTGAAGAGAGACACCGTGTTCACCAGCACGCCACCCACGCCGACGACCGCGAATCGCAGAACCAGACCGCTCAGGGCGGCCAGCGGGCCGCTCATCGAGCGCGTTCGAAAGAACATTCCTTTTCGCTTGCGGGTGTTGCCCACCCGTTCGCTCGGGTCGCGGTCGCTGGTGCGATCGCTGAACGTTCCGAAACGCTGCATCGCGACTCCCTACCAGGAGGCTCTTTCGCCGATGTCAGTCCAAGAGTGCTCCCCAGGATTTCGGAGGACATCACGCCTTCGGGGGAGGGTGGACTCCACCTTCGGTGGAGCGGCTTTCTCCCCCGTTTTGGGGAGGCCCGGAAACGAGGCCTGCAACTGGTCCCCCAAAAAGGGGAGCAGTAGGTCACCCGCCCGCGGGTGTCCGCACCGCGGATACCCGCAGAAGATGAGACGGCCAGGCGTCCGCCCACGGCCTCGCGTCCCACTGGGATGAAGGTAGGTGACGTAATGTCAGGTCACGTGATGTTGCACCGTTCATTTGCCGCCCGGACCGGGGCCGTTATCGCCCTGATGGCGCTCTCACTCGCCCCCTCGGCGGCTATCGGTGTTCCTCAGGACGCTCCTCAGGATTCCGATTCCGGAGCGATGCACGATTCCGAATGGGCGCTGACCGCGCTGCAGGCCAAGAAGGCATGGAAAATCAGCAAGGGCGCCGGGGTGACCGTCGCGGTCATCGGCACCGGCGTCGACGCCTCCCACCCGGATCTGCGCGGGCGGGTCCTGGCCGGCAAGGACTTCGGGGACGGCCCCAGCGGCACCGGCACCCGCGACCAGGGGGACGCGATGGAGCAGGCCACCCACACGGCCGGGATCATCGTGGGGACCGGCCGCAACTACCGGGGCAACGGGCTGCTGGGGCTTGCGCCCCAGGCCAGGGTGCTGCCGCTCGGGGTGTACGAGGACCAGAAGCCGCTGGTCGACGCCACCGCCAGGGCCATCCGCCACGCGGTGAGCCGCGGCGCGAAGGTCATCGATGTGGCGGTGTCCTTCAAGAAGCCGAACGCCGCGTTGCGGTCGGCGGTGACCTACGCGATCGGCGAGGACGCCGTGGTGGTCGCGGGCGCCGGCGACAACGGCAAGGACGGCAACCGCCCCACCTACCCCGCCGCCTACCCCGGGGTGGTCTCCGTCGTGGCGACCGACGAGAAGGGCGCCGTGTGGACCGACTCGCACCACGGCGGGGGCGTGACCCTGGCCGCGCCCGGCGTCTCCATCCTGACCACCGCCCCGAACAAGGACTACTGGACCGGCGCGGGCACCGGCTACGCCGCGCCGTGGGTTGCGGCCGGCGCCGCGCTGCTGCGCTCGGAGCACCCGCGCTGGACCGCGGGCCAGGTCGTACAGAAGCTGATCGACACGGCCGACCGCAAGGGGTCCTCGGGGCGTGACCCGCGCTATGGCTTCGGGCTGATCGCCCCGGCCAGGGCGCTGGCGGACCGCGCCGCACCACCCGCCTCCACCAGCCCGCCCGGCTCCGCGCGGACGACCGCCAAGCCGGACCGCGCGCACTCCGTGGCCCGGTCCGACGAGGGATCGGCGCTGGTGGCGATAGGAGCGGTGGCGGGGGCCCTGGTGGTGCTGGCCGTCATTGCGGTCTTCCTGATCAGCCGCCGTAAGCCCCCGTCGAACAACTCGGACAGCTGAGCGGCAGGCCCGGCGTGAGCGAGAGGACCCCCGGGAAGGCGGGGGCGCGCGGGCGGCTGGGGTTCTGGCAGCGGCTGCGGCTTCAGGTGCTGCTGCTGGGGCTGATAGGTCTGCCGAGGTGGCTGGGGCTCGGGGCGCTGCCGAGAGGGCTGACGCGGCAGGGGCGGCGGGAGCGGCGGGAACGGCGGGAGCGGCGGGAGCGGCGTCCAGGCCGTAGGTCCCCGCTGCGGACCCGCAGAGGCATCGTCCAGTTGCTGGCTCTGGCCCTGATGGCCGAGGTCGCGACGGCCGCGACGACGCTCCATCCACCGGTGGGCTGGGCCGGCGACGAGTCCGCCTTCCCCCTGCCCAAGCCGTACTTCCCGGTCGCGACCCGGTTCTACACCGACCCCGACAACCCCGCGGCGCAGTGGGTGCGCGGCAACCCCCACGACCGCCGGGCGACGGTCATCCGCGAGCGCATCGCCGATCAGCCGCAGGCCGCCTGGTTCACGGACACCGACCAGGGCCGGGTCGAGGCCCAGGTGCGCCAGGTGGTGCGGGACGCCCGGGCCCGCGGGCGGCTGCCGGTGCTGGTCGCGTACGCCATCCCGCACCGCGACTGCGGAAAGCACAGCTCCGGGGGCATGGCCGATCCGTCCGGCTACCGGAACTGGATCAGCGGCTTCGCCCGGGGGATCGGCGCCTCGCGCGCCGTCGTCATCCTGGAACCGGACGCCCTGGCGCATCTGACCTGCCTCAAGCGGCGACAGCAGACCGAGCGGTACGCGGAGCTGTCCTACGCCGGGCGGACGCTGCGGCGGCAGGCCGCGCACGCCCGTATCTATTACGACGCCGGGAACTCCGGGTGGCTTCCCTCATCCGTCATGGCCGAGCGGCTGGAGCGGGCGGGGATCGACCGGTACGGGGACGGCATCGCCCTCAACGTCTCCAACTTCAACGCCACGCGCGACGAGGTCCGCTACGGCCTGTCCGTCCTCAGAGAGCTGCGTCTGCCCAGGCTGGGGGCCGTGATCGACACCAGCCGCAATGGCGCCGGGCCCACCCACGACCACCGGTTCTGCGATCCGCCGGGGCGCAAGCTGGGCACGCCGCCCACCGCCCGTACCGGGATCCCCGGGATCGACGCGTATCTCTGGGTCAAGCAGCCGGGGCAGGCCGACGGCTGTGCGGCGACCGCGGGGCTCTTCGTCCCGGGCTATGCCTTCCGGCTCACCCGCTGAGCGCCTGATCCACTGACCTGCTGATCCACTGACCTGCTGATCCGCTTACCTCCTGCTCCACTGACCTCCTGCTCCACTGACCTCCTGATCCGCTTACCTCCTGATCCGCTTACCTCCTGCTCCACTGACCTCCTGCTCCACTGACCTCCTGATCCGCTCCCTGATCCGCTTCCTGGGCCTTCTGCGGCCTTCGATCGTTACTCACTGTCACTGATCCAGTGCACAGAGGGGCGAAACCGGCACCCAAAATCGGACATAAAGCCATCAAGGCGGTCGAATTCCGCCTACCTCAATCGAGGTAGGCGGAATTCGACCGTTTGGCGTGCCCGGTATTCCTGCAATTGAGGTAGCGAGATTTCAGTCGTGCGTACGGTGATTCGGCCCCGGTGGATTCCCTAATGTCGTTGAGCGAAAGGGAAAGCCGCCTGAAGGAGCTCCACCGATGAAAAGAGTTCTCGTCGTGGAGCACCACCATCTGGTTTCGAGTGCGATCGCCGACCTGGTCGACGAAACACCCGGACTGGTACTTGCCGGCGCCGCCAGATCGGTCCGTGAAGCAATTTCGCTGGCCGAGCGGAGGCAACCGGATGTGGTGCTCATCGACGTGGACAAGTCGAGCTGGAAATGGCTCCGACTCGACCTGTTGGTCGCAGATCTCCTTCCTCGCGCGCGGCTAGTCCGGCTGACCGCAGTCTCCGACCCGCGAGTGGAATGTCTGGACCCTCCGACGAATACCCCCAGCGTCCTGAAAACAGCCATCCCCCAATTCCTCAGGAGTCTCACCGAATGAATTCCCCCATGGACAACAACGTTCCGACCGTTTCCGAAACCACTGAGTCGAAGCGTGGGCCGCGTTCCTACCGGCTGCGTGTCGGTATAGCGGCCGGAGTTGTCGTGGCTGCTGCCATCGGTGGCACCGTGACCGCGTTCGCTCTGAATTCCGATTCTGATTCGTCGTCCAGCTCTTCCGCCTCGTCCGCGACGGCCAAGGGCGCGGCCGTCGACGGTCCGCTGTCCACCCGTGGTGGCGACATCGTGGACTCCAAGGGCCACAAGGTCGTGCTGACCGGTGTCAACTGGTTCGGCATGGAGACCGGTAGCTTCGCGCCGCACGGCCTGTGGACCCGTAACTGGAAGAGCATGCTCGACCAGATCGCGCACAACGGCTTCAACACGATCCGGCTCCCGTACTCCAACGAGATGTTCGCGGCCAAGAGCAAGCCCAACGGGATCGACTTCAAGCAGAACCCTGACCTGAAGGGCCTCACCGGCCAGCAGATCATGGACAAGATCGTCAAGGGTGCCACCGACCGCGGGATGATGGTGCTGCTGGACCAGCACCGTCCTGACCAGTACGGCCAGAGTGAGCTGTGGTACAGCCAGAACCTCACCGAGAAGCAGTGGGTGGACGACTGGACCCAGCTGGCCAAGCGCTACAAGGACAACCCCCGGGTGATCGGCGCCGACCTGCACAATGAGCCGCGTGGCCAGGCCACGTGGGGCGACGGCAACCCGAAGACCGACTGGCGCCTGGCGGCCGAGAAGGCCGGTAACGCGATCCACGCCGTCAACAAAAACTGGCTGATCTTCGTCGAGGGCACCGACCGTCACAAGAACGAGCAGTTCTGGTGGGGCGGCGACCTCCAGGGTGTGAAGAAGTACCCGGTCAAGCTGAAGGAGCCCAACAAGGTCGTCTACTCGGCGCACGACTACGGCCCGGGTGTGTACAACCAGAACTGGTTCATGGCCAAGGACTTCCCGAAGAACATGCCGGCCATCTGGCAGAAGCACTGGGCCTACATCAAGAAGCAGAACATCGCTCCGCTGCTGCTCGGTGAGTTCGGTGGCCGCAAGACCGCGGGCAAGAGCTCCGAGGCCGTGTGGCAGAACGCCCTGATGGACTACCTCAAGAAGAACCAGATCAGCTACACCTACTGGGCCCTGAACCCGAACTCGGGTGACACCGGTGGTGTCCTCAACAACGACTGGAAGACGGTCGACAAGAACAAGATGAAGATGCTGTCCAAGTACCAGACGCCGCTTCTGTCGGCGAAGGGGAAGACGTCGGAGTAACCCCTTCGGTACGGCCGCCGCACCCCGGCGGTGGACAGCGAGGGCCCGCAGGCATCCCGCCTGCGGGCCCTCCGTCGTACCCGGGTACGGCCGGCTGTATCCGCGTACGGCAAAGAAGCGCCGCCTCGGCAAAAACGCGGGCTCAGGCGGAAGCGATACGTCACCTCGCCGGGTTTCCTGTCCGGGCCCGCTTTCCGCGCCGGCCCCGAAGGCGCGAGGAGGCCGGCCGCGAGGAGGCCGACGATGAAGCCCCAGCAGCGCACCGGCCGCGTACTCTTCCCGCTGGCCGCATTCGCGGTGGTGGCGGCCGACCAGGTGAGCAAGGCCTGGGCGGTGGCGGCCCTCGACGGCACCGTGGGGCCGCAGGGCGCGTTCGGACCGGTGCACACCCTGCTGGTGCGCAACACCGGAGTGGCCTTCGGGCTGGGGCGGGGCCGGCCCCTGCTGATCGTGCTGATCACCCTCGCCGGGGCGGTCGCGACGCTGGCCGCCGCGGGCGCGGGGCTGCGGGTCCGCAGCCGGGCCCGGGCGCTGGCCCTCGGGCTGATCGCCGGGGGCGCGCTCGGCAACGGCGCCGACCGGGCCGTACGACACCCCGGGCCGCTGCGGGGCGCGGTCATCGACTGGATCATGGTGACGGCCCGCGGCCCGGTGTTCAATCTCGCCGACGCCGCCCTGGCGGTCGGCGCCTGCCTGATCGTCGTCGTCCTGCTGCGCGACCTCACGCCCCCGCTTTGGGGACCGCGCTCTCGCTGGCGTCCGGCTCTCCGGGCGGCAGCGGCGCCTCGTCAGGCGCCAGGTCCGGGACCTCGTCCTGAGCCCGTTCCAGCCCCCGCCCCTGGACACCGTCCTGGAACTGGTCCTGGATCTGGTCCTGGAGCTGGTCCTGGATCCGGCTCTGAGGCTGATCCGGGCCCTGGCTCCGGTCCTGGGGCCGCTCCTCGGCCCGGCTCCCGGCCGGGTCCGCGAAGGAGTCGCGGGAGCCGAGGGAGCCCACGAGGTCGCGCAGCCGTCCGAGCGCCGCTTCGTCCGGGCCCTCGCGGGCCCCGCGGGAGGCCAGCGCGTTCGTGATCCGCTGATACGCGGCCAGCTCCCGGGCGCAGCGGTGGCACCGTGCCACATGCGCCCGGACCCGGCGCGCGGCCGGCGCGTCCAGCTCACCGTCCAGATACGACTGGAGCTCAGCGCCGTCCGCAAGACACTCTCCGGCCTGTTGGCGCTCGGTGCTCCGCCACCACATCCACCACCTGCTGCTCATGCCCCACCTCGCTGTCCTTGAGGTCCCGCGGCCACCAGTCGATCCCGGATCCGCTTGCGCGCCCGGTGCAGTCGGCTCATCACCGTCCCCTTGGGCACGCCCAGCACCTGCGCGGCCTCCGCGTACGACAGCCCGTCCACATGCACCAGCCGCACCACCTGCTGATCGCGCAGCGACAGCGCGGTGAACGCGGCGTCCACGGCCTCGTCGAAGGCCGTATCGACCACCAGCTCCTCGGGTGTCGCGCCCGAGGCGGCGGGTGTCGCGCCCGGGGCGGACGCGAGCCGGTCGAGTTCGGTGTCCGGGTCGTCGAGCAGATGCGGTCTGCGCTGCCGGCGCCGGCTCACCTCCGCATGCCGCATGATCGTCAGCAGCCAGGCGCGCGGATGGCGGCCGTCGAACCGGCCGACCGCCCGGTAGGCCCTGAGCAGGGTGTCCTGCACCAGGTCCTCGGCGTCGGCGGGCTGCGCGGTCAGCGACATCGCCACCCGCAGCAGCACCTCCACCTCGGGCAGCACGTACTGGGCGAACATGCGCTCTTGACGGGCGTCCGGGTCAGCCACGGGTGCCTCCTCGGATCCTGACCCCCCGGGACGCGGTGACGACTGTCACACTCTGTGTAACACCGCGCTCACATCGGCGCACGCCGTGCTCGGCGGTTCGAGTGATGGTGGGGGTGAGGGTGGGGAGCGGGAGAGGAGGCTGCTCGTGCTCAGACCTTCACGGAGACTCAGGCCTTCACGGAGACTCAGGCCTTCACGGAGACTCAGGCCTTCACGGAGACTCAGACCTTCACAGAGACTCAGACCTTCACAGAGACCAGGAGCTTTCCGTCGAGCGTGCGGATCTCGAAGTGGTCGATGTCGGTCGCCTTGAAGGCCGCGCCGCCCTGGGTGAACAGGGGAGCGTGGGCGCTCTTGTCCGGGCTGTCCGCGATGCCGTACCCCTGAGGCGGCACCGACCAGGTCGTCATGACCTGCTTCTCACCGCTCTTGGAGACCGCGATCAGGCTGCACGCCAGGGGGCCTTTGACGTTCTTCAGCCGCAGCATGGCGTCGGTGCCCCACATCTTGTCCTTCAGGGCGATCGCGGCGTTCACCTTGGTGTCCGGGTCGGTGGCCTGGACCTTGGTGGGCATCTCTTCGAAGGTCTTGCTCGCGGTGGTCTCGGCGCTGATGGTCGTGTTCGAGCCGTCGTCGGAGGTGAGGGCCACCGCGCCGAGCGGTCCGCCGATGATCAGGACAGCGGCCGCGGCCACCAGGGAGAGGTGCCGACGGCGCCGCTTGCGCCGGACCACGGCGACCTCGCCGATCATGCTGTCCAGCAGTCCGGGGCCGGGTTGCGCGGTGAGTGTGTCGATGCCGTTGGGGGTGGCGGTGAAGGAGTGCGGGACGCCTGTGAGCCCGGGCCGGCCGGGGGCGCCGTGGATGCCGGGGACGCCGGAGGCCAGCTCCGCCAGCATGGGCTCCAGCCCTGCCAGCTCGTCGAGCCGGCGTCCGCAGTCGTCACAAGCGGCGAGGTGCTGCTCGAAGTACGTGGCGTCCGCGTCGTCGAGCACGCCGAGTACGTACGCGCCGACGGCGTCGTGCCCGGCGTGGTGCGCCTGCGCGGTCATGCCGTCACTCCTCTTTCCTCAAGCGCGAGCTTCATGGAGCGCAGCGCGTAGAAGACCCGGGACCGCACGGTCCCGCTGGGTATGCCGAGCGTCTGGGCCGCCTCGTTGACCGTGCGGCCCTTGAAGTACGTCTCGACGAGCACCTCGCGGTGCGCGTCGCTGAGGTCGTGCATCGCGTCCGAGAGGGTCATCAGCCGCAGGGCCCGGTCGATCTCGTCCTCGGCGGGCATGAGCTCCAGCGGGGAGGGGTCGACTTCCTGCGGACGGGCCTGGCGGCTGCGGTGTCCGTCGATGACGATCCGCCGGGCCACGGTGACCAGCCAGGGCCGGATCGAGCCGGTGGCCCTGCTGAGCTGGTCGGCGTTGCGCCAGGCACGGACGAGGGTTTCCTGGACGACGTCCTCGGCCCGGTGCCGATCGCCAGCCACCAGGCGCAGTACGAAGGCGAGCAGCGGTCCGGCGTGCTCCTGGTAGAGCGCGCGCATCAGCTCCTCGTCCGGCGTACCGCGCTGGGATCTCGACCGATGTGCATCGGTCACGGCGGCGTCGTCGCGCACCAGAACCTCCAGGACGGAACCCGAGTTGGACATCATCAGCAGACACTCCCGGTGTGTTGGCCGGGGGTTGTGTGGCCCGGACGGCCTCTTCCTCCATCACTACGGACGGGGCGGGAGCGTCGCTCAACTCGTGGCGAAGTTTCTTGAAGCAGCCGCGGACGCCGTATTCCACACCGGCCGTCAGGCTCTGCCGAACGGGTCCTCAGGGCTGCGCTGCAGCGACCGTCAGGAGGCCAGGGGGTCCAGGACGACCGGTCGCACCGAGCCCTCGATCATCGCGCCAAGACCCTCGACCGCGCAGGTGTCGGGGTGTTCGGCGATATGCAGCGGCATACCGGTCGCCTCCCGCAGGAGATCGTCGAAACCGGGCAGCCCCGCGCTTCCGCCCGCCAGCATGATGCCGCGCTCCGCGAGGTCGGCGACCAGATCGGGCGGGCAGCGGCGGAGCACCGTGCCGACCGCGTCGAGCACCCCGGTCAGCGGGGTCTGCACCACGGCCCGGATGCCCTCGATGTCGATCTGCACCGAGCGGGCGAGCCCGGTGGCCACGTCCCGGCCGTGCACCTCGGTGTCGTCCGTGGCCGCGCCGGTGCCCCTCAGGGCCAGGTGCAGCGGGCGGACGGCCTGGCTCGGCAGCATCAACGCATGCTCGTTGCGCATATGTTGGACGAGGGCGTGGTCGATCGTCTCCCCGCCGACCGCCACCTGCTCCGCGGCGACGATCGAGCCCAGCGACAACACCGCGACCTGGGTGGCGGCCGCCCCGCACACCACGATCATCGTCGCCTCGGGCCGTTCGACCGGCAGACCGCAGCCCACGGCGGCGGCGATCAGGGTGTCGACCAGCTCCACCCGCCGGGCGCCGAGCCCGGTCAGCGTCTCGACGGCGGCGCGCTCCGCCAGCGGGTCCGCGTCGTGCGGGACGCACACGGCGGCGCTCAGCAGCGGCTTGCGCCGCCAGGCCCGGCGCACCTTGTTGCCGACGAGGAACCGCAACATGCGCTGGGCCATGGCGATGTCGACGACCCGGCCGCCGGATACCGGCCGTACGACCCGGATATGGTCGGGGGTACGGCCCATCATCCGCTCGGCGAGCGCCCCCACCGCGATCAGCCCTCCGGTGCGGGTGTTCACGGCGGCGACGCTCGGCTCGTCGACGACGAGGCCGGTGCGCCTGAGATAGACCCGGGTCCTGGCGGCGCCGAGGTCGACGGCGATGGAGCAGCGGCGCAACCGATCGAGGCTGATGGTCATGTCAGGCCTCCTGCAGGTCTCCTGTGTGGCCGGGTCTCCCGTGTGGTCAGGTTTCCCGTGCGGGCGGGGTGGTGGGGCCGTCGGCCCGGCGGCCCTGTGATCATCGTGTGGGCCGGACCGGCCGCCTCGCCTGCGGTGCTGCGCCGGTCGGGCGAGGAACGGCCCTCACCGCTGCCGACCGATCCCGTTACTCGGCCTATTCGGCGTATCCGGCCGACGCGGCTTATTCGGTGTACTCGCCGGCTATTCGCCGTACTCGCCGATGTCCGGGTTGTCCTTGGCGTCCGCGTAGCACTCCACGGCGGCCGCGGTGAGCGAGAACCGCACGGGCGTCTCGCCGAAGGCGATCCGCCCCGCCGTCTCGCCCGCCGCCGCGATCGCCTCCCGCACCTGCGGGACCTCCTCGGCCGGGCAGTGCACGATGACCTCGTCGTGCTGGAAGAACACCAGCTCCGCACGGAGCCCCGCCCCCGCCAGCGACTGCCGCAGCGCGGCGAGCACCAGCACCGCCCAGTCGGCGGCGCTGCCCTGGACGACGAAGTTACGGGTGAACCGCCCGCGGGCGCGGGCGCCGGCCGTGCTGCCGTACGTCGGCTCCTCGTCCTGGTCGCGCGGCAGGCCCGCCTCGTCGGCCGGGTCGCCGCCCGCGGAGGCGGGCGGGCAGGTGCGGCCCAGCCACGTGCGCACCAGCCGCCCCTCCTCGCCGGCCCGGGCCGCCTCGTCCACGTACGCCACGGCCGCCGGGAAGCGGCGCCGCAGGGCCGCGAGGTGCTTGAGGCCGTCGCCCGAGGTCTGGCCGTAGATCGCGCCGAGGAGCGCGAGCTTGGCCTGGTCGCGCCGGCCGGAGAAGGCGCGGTCGGACAGCGTCGCGTACAGGTCCCGCCCGCTGCCCGCTATCTCCATCAGGCCCGGGTCGCGGGAGACGGCCGCCAGGACACGCGGCTCTATCTGGTCGGCGTCGGCGACCACCAGCCGCCACCCCTCGTCGGCGACCACCGCCCGCCGCACCACCTTGGGGATCTGCAGCGCCCCGCCGCCGTTGGTGGTCCAGCGGCCGGAGACCGTGCCGCCGGGCACGTACTCGGGGCGGAAGCGGCCGTCCCGCACCCAGGACTGCAGCCACGCCCAGCCGTGCGCGGTGTGCAGACGGTAGAGCTTCTTGTAGCGCAGCAGCGGCTCCACGGCGGGGTGGTCGATGTCCCGCAGCTCCCAGGCGCGGGTGGAGCTGAGCGGGATGCCCGCACGCGCGAACGCCTTGAGGACCTCGGCCGGCAGATCCGGCCGCACCCGTACGCCCCCGAAGGCGCGGGACACCTCATCGGCCAGCTCTGCCAGCCGCTGCGGCTCCAGACCGCCCGGGTAACGCTCGCCGAGCAGTTCGTCCAGCAGCTCGCGGTGGCGGTCGGCCCGCCAGGGCACCCCGGCCCGGCGCAGCTCGGCCGCCACCAGCGTCCCGGCCGACTCGGCCGCCACCAGCAGCCGCATCCGTCCGGGGTGCTCGGCCGCCTCCGTACGGGCGAGCTGTCCGGCGTAGACCGTCAGCAGCGCGTCGAGCGGGTCGGTGCCGGGCGGCAGCGGCACCGGGCCGGGCTCGAAGAGCGACGGCTGCGTCTCAACCGCCCGCACCGGCGGGTCCTCGGGGACCGGCAGCCGACGCAGCCGCGCCCATGCGGCGGCCAGCGAACGCGGCTCGCCGCACCGCCCTTCATGGCCGAGCAGCAGGGCCTCGGCTGCCTCCAGGTCGTAGCACCGCTCGACGCGGACGCCCGCGGCGAGCAGCCGCGGGTAGAGCTCGGAGGTCGACCGCCACACCCAGCGCTCGACGTCCGGCCGGGACCGTACGGCCCAGGCGGCGCCCCCGGTCGCGGCCGTGACCTCGACGATCGGACCGGCGGCCCGCCCCGCGGGGTCCAGCGGGCAGAGACGAGCGCCCCCGTCGCCCGTCTCCGCCAGCGCCCATCTCATATCGGTGAGTGTGACAGGGGGGTCTGACAAAACCGGCGGAGGTGGGGCCACGGCTGTGAAAGGGGTTGCCCCTGAGGCGTGGCAGCTCTACTTCCGTCCGGAATGACGAATGGCGTTCGAAATCTCGAACCTTGGAGCCGTCAATGACCCGCATCCGCACCAGAGCGCTGCCGCTCCTCGCGGCGGCTCTCCTCGCGCTCCTCGCCTTACTGCAGACGGGCGGCGCACCCACGGCCAGGGCCGACTCGCCCGCCGCCCCCGAAGCCGATTCGCGCGCCACCGGTGCCGACTCGCCCGCCACCGGTGCCGGCTCGCGCGCCACCGGTGCCGGCTCCGCCGTGGCGGCCGGGACGTTCACCAACCCGATCGTGACGCAGAACGGCGCGGACCCGACGATCATCCGCTACGCCGGGTACTACTACCACCTCGGCACCACCTGGGCCTCCCACTGGGAGATGCGCCGGGCCACCACGCTCGGCGGCCTGAAGGCCGCGGCCCCGACCACGATCTACAGCGAGACCGTCGCGTCCCGCTGCTGCAACTTCTGGGCGCCCGAGCTGCACCGCATCAACGGCCCCAACGGTCTGCGCTGGTATCTGACCTACAGCGCAGGAGTCTCCGCGAACATCGACCACCAGCACGTCCACGTCCTGGAGAGCGCCGGGAACAACCCGCTGGGCCCGTACACGTACAAGGGTCAGGTCGATCCGTACGGTGACAACCGCTGGATGATCGACAGCAGCTATCTGTCCATGCCCGACGGCCGTCTCTACATGCTCTACTCCTTCTGGGAGGGCGGCACACAGAACCTGTACGCGGTCCGGATGAGCAACCCATGGACCCCGACCGGCGGCGCCGTTCGCATCGCCACCCCCACCTACGGCTGGGAGAAGGTGGGCTCCGGGGTCAATGAGGGGCCGACCATCCTCCAGCACGGCGGGCGGACCTTCCTGACCTTCTCCGCCTCGCACTGCGACACCCCCGACTACAAGCTGGGGCTGATGGAGCTGACCGGCAGCGATCCGCTGGCGGCGGGCGCGTGGAAGAAGTTCGCCAACCCGGTTTTCCAGCGCAATGACGCGAACGGGGTCTACGGGCCCGGCCACAACTTCTTCTTCCCGTCACCCGACGGGAAGGAGGTCTGGATGGCCTACCACGCGAACTCCAAGGCCACGGACGGCTGCGGCGGCACCCGGACCACCCGGGCCCAGAAGGTGGACTGGAACGCCGACGGCACCCCGAACTTCGGTACGCCGGTCTCTGCGTCCACCGCGCTGGCCGAGCCCTCCGGGACGCCGGCTGCCGCTGTGCGCTGACCCCGCCGGTACGAGACGAGTGCGAAAACCGCAGGCCACGCCACTGGCCTGCGGTTTTTGCTGTCTGGGAGATCGTGTATGCGTGGCGGCTTTTGGATGCCATGCCCGGAATGACGTAATCCGGAAGAATTTCCAGATGTGGGAGAACCTGTCGGGCGTCTCCTGCGTCACCTCTATCGACCGTATATGTCGACCGTACGGATCGCCGTTGCCCTACGCTTCCCGGTGATCATCGGGTGATCGTCTGGATACGCATGGTGCACGTGCATCTGCTGGTGCATACGCGAATGCATTTGCTCGTTCGAATGCTCATGCATTTGCAGCCCAACACGGTTATGATCCGGGTCAGTTGACAGCTGTACTAACCAGTGGAGAGCCCTGTGCGCGACCACCCGTACAACGGCATGGCGGCCGCGGACCTGCAAGAGGCCGCCTGGCAGAAGAGCAGCCACAGCAATTCCCAGGGCTCGTGTGTGGAGTTCGCCAAGCTGCCGGGCGGACATGTCGCCGTACGGAACTCCCGCTACCCGGACGGCCCGGCTCTCATTTACACCCCGGCCGAGGTCGAGGCGATGCTGCTCGGCATCAAGGGCGGCGAATTCGACCACTTGGTGCGCGACCTGGCCTGATCTGTCCCGGTCTGATGGCCGGCCTGGCCCCGCCTGATTCGGCCCGTTCCGGCCCCGCCGCGGTGAGCGACACTGGTAGGTGGGTGCGATGCCCGGCTGGATGAGACGGCTGGGGTGAGACGGCTATGAACGGATCGATGCGCGTCGGACATGTTCTCGGGGTGCCGCTGCGGATGCACTGGAGCGTCCCGGTGCTGGTGGCCCTGCTCGCCTACGGCCTGGGCCATGAGACGCTCCCGGCCTGGACCCCGGGTCATTCGAACGTCGTCTACGCCGCCGCCAGCGTGATCGGAGCGGCGCTGCTGATGGGGAGCCTGCTGCTGCACGAGGCCGCGCATGCGGTCGCCGCCCGCAAGAAGGGTGTCGCCGTCCAGGATGTGACGCTGTGGGCGCTGGGCGGTATGACCCAGATGGGACGGCCGCGGACCGCCGGGGTGGCGTTGCTGGTGGCCGTCAGCGGTCCGATCACCAGCCTGGTGATCGGGGGCGTCGCTATCGGGGCGGGGATCGGGGCGCATGGCCTGATCGGCTGGGGGATACCCGCGGCGCTGCTGCTGTGGCTGGGGTGGGCCAATCTGCTGTTGGGTGTCTTCAACCTGCTGCCCGCCGCGCCGCTGGACGGGGGGCGGGTGGTGCAGGCTGTGCTGTGGTGGCGTACGGGGGACCGGGAGCGGGCCGAGCGGGCGGCGGGCCGCAGCGGACAGATCTTCGGCATGGCGATGATCGCCTTCGGCTGGGTGGCGTTCATCCGCGGGTCCACGGGCGGTTTGTGGTTCGCGCTCATCGGTCTCTTCATGGTGATCATCGCCAATGCGGAGCGGCAGCATGCCACCCTCACCGAGACCCTGCGCGGGGTGCGGGTGGCCGATGCCATGTCCCATCCGGTGGCCGCCGGGGCCGACTGGCTGACCGTGGACCGCTTCATCGACGAGGTGGCGGCGCCGGCCCGGCATTCGGTGCTGCCGGTCCTCGACTTCGAGGGCCGGCCGAGCGGGCTGGTGAGTCTGCGCGGCCTCGCGGCGGTGCCGTCGGGGAACCGGGGGATGCAGCGGGTACGCGATGTGGCCACGCCGCTCTCCAGGTGCACGCTCGCCGTGCCGGGCGATCTTCTGAACGAGGTCATGGAGCGGGGGGCGCGGCCCGGGGCCGGTATGCCGATCCTGGTCGTCGACCATGGCCATCTGGAGGGGATCGTCACCGCCCACGATGTGACACGGCTCTTTCAGCTGCACGCGCTGGGCGCGACGGCGGCCCCGCCGAAGTCCACCCCTCTATGACCTGGTGCGATGCGGCCCCCTATGACCCAGCGCGATGACTCGGCGCGATGACCTAACGCGGTCGCGGCAGCAGGAACAGCGCCCAGACGACCTTGCCGCGCAGCGTGCCGGCCAGCGGATGCCAGCCCCAGTCGTCGGTGAAGGATTCCACGAGGTAGAGCCCTCTTCCCGACTCCTGGCTGAAGTCGGCCTCGCCGGCCACCGGGCTCTTCTCGCTCGGGTCCCGGACCGCGCACACCAGGCGTGAGCGCCAGCGCATCAGGTGCAGCCGCACCTGCGTCTCGGCCTCCGCACCGGGCGGGGCGTCCGGGCGGACGCCGGGGCAGGCATGGCGCAGGGCGTTGGTGACCAGTTCGGAGACGACCAGGGCGACTTCGTCGAACATCTCCGGGAGTTCCCACTGCGTGAGCGTGGCGCCGGTGAACCGCCGGGCTCCTTGGACCGCTTCGAAGCGGGTGGGCAGCGAGCAGGAGGCGGAACCGGAGACGCCAGGGGCGTCGATCGACGGGAGCCCCAACCACACGGGCTCCAGCATGGTCGAGCCTTCGGTCCCCATGCGAGCACTCCTGCATCCGTGGCCCTGACGAATCCTGGCCAGATCTCGTACGAGCTTGCACGTGCGCAAGACCTATGGTTCCGAATGCGCACAACGGATGCAAGGGCAGATGCACGTGCATGCAGATTTTTTGGGGCTATGTACCCAACTTCGACACAGATTCTCCCTACGCCCTCTTGCGTACGTCTCACACTTGAGTAACGACATGTGCACAGGGCGGAGCCCGAATAGTGGCAGACTTCGGCCTCAGGGCTGCGGGGGTCGCCTTCGGAAGGGTGCGTTCCGTACAGGGAGGGTCGCAGACATGAGCGCTAGCGAGTCGAGCGGATCGGTGGTGCGCCGGATTCTCCTGGGCTCTCAGCTCAGGCGGTTGCGCGAGTCCCGTGGTATCACGCGGGAAGCGGCTGGCTATTCCATCCGGGCCTCCGAATCCAAGATCAGCCGGATGGAGTTGGGCCGGGTGAGCTTCAAGGCGCGCGACATCGAGGACCTGCTCACGCTCTACGGGGTCATGGACGAGACCGAGCGCGCGTCCCTGCTGGGCCTGGCCCGCGAGGCCAATGTCGCGGGTTGGTGGCACAGTTACGGCGATGTGCTGCCGAGCTGGTTCCAGACCTATGTCGGTCTGGAGGGCGCCGCCTCGCATATCTCCTGCTACGAGGTGCAGTTCGTACACGGTCTGCTGCAGACCGAGGGCTACGCCCACGCCGTCGTCACCCGCGGTCAGCCGCAGGCCTGCCACTCCGAGGTGGATCGACGGGTCGCGCTGCGACTGGAGCGGCAGAAGCTGCTGGTCTCCGAGCGGGGGCCGGCCTTCCAGGTGGTGATCGACGAGGCGGCGCTGCACCGGCCCTACGGCGGACAGGCCGTGATGCGGGCCCAGATCCAGCACCTCATCACGGTCTCCGAGCAGCCGAATGTCACGCTGCAGGTGATGCCCTTCTCCTTCGGCGGACACGCCGGGGAGAGCGGCGCGTTCACCCTGCTGCGCTTTCCCGAGTCCGACCTGCCGGACATCGTCTATCTGGAACAGCTCACCAGCGCGCTCTACCTCGACAAACCCGAGGAAGTGGGGCAGTACCGGCGGGTGTTGGAGCGGCTGAGCGAGGACAGCCTGTCCGTGGAAAAGAGCCGTGACTTGCTGCGGGGCCTCCTTCAATGATGTTGACACGCCAGTAGGATGACGTTCTGTCAGCAATGCATGTTCTATCAGCAATCCCCCACGCGTACGCGGTGTCGTTGAACGGCGCCCCGTCCTCCAGATAGGGATGGCATGTCCTACTTCTCCGAGCTGGCCTTTCAGTACATCGACGGTGAGTGGCGGACCGGCAGCGGTTCCTGGGACATCGTCGATTTCAACCCCTATAACGGGGAGAAGCTCGCCTCCATCACCGTGGCCACCGTCCAGGAGATCGACCTGGCCTACCGCGCCGCCGAGCGGGCACAGCCGGAGTGGGGCGGCACCAATCCGTACACCCGGCGCCTGGTCTTCGAGCGGGCCCTGCGGATCATCGAGGACCGTGAGAAGGAGCTCACGGAGGCGATCATCGCGGAGTGCGGTGGCACGCATGTGAAGGCGGGGTTCGAACTGCACCTCGCCAAGGAGTTTCTTCGCGAGGCGATCCAGTTGGCGCTGCGGCCCGAGGGGCGCATCCTGCCCTCGCCGGTCGACGGCAAGGAGAACCGCCTCTACCGGCTTCCGGTCGGAGTGGTCGGGGTCATCAGCCCGTTCAACTTCCCCTTCCTGCTGTCGATCAAGTCGGTCGCCCCGGCGCTCGCGCTGGGCAACTCCGTCGTGCTCAAGCCGCATCAGAACACTCCGATCTGCGGTGGCGGGCTGGTCGCCAAGGTCTTCGAGGACGCCGGACTGCCCGCCGGGCTGCTGAATGTGGTGGTCACCGACATCGCCGAGATCGGCGACGCCCTGATCGAGCACCCGGTGCCGAAGGTCATCTCCTTCACCGGCTCGGACAAGGTCGGCCGCCATGTCGCCACCGTCGCGGCCTCCCACTTCAAGCGCTCCATCCTGGAACTGGGCGGCAACAGCGCCCTGGTCGTCCTCGACGACGCCGATGTGGACTACGCGGTGAACGCCGCCGTCTTCAGCCGCTTCGTCCACCAGGGCCAGGTCTGTATGGCCGCGAACCGGGTGCTCGTGGACCGCCGGATCGAGCGCGAGTTCACCGAGAAGTTCGTCGCCAAGGTCGAGTCGCTGAAGGTCGGCGACCCGAGCGATCTGACGACACATATCGGCCCGCTGATCAACGAGGGCCAGGCCGAGGCCATCAGCTCCCTGGTCGAGCAGGCCGTCGCCGAGGGCGCCACCGCGCTGGTGCGCGGGCGGACCGAGGGCACGCTCGTCGCCCCCAGTGTGCTCACCGGGGTCGCGGAGGACGCCGCGATCCTCAGCCAGGAGATTTTCGGCCCCGTGGTCCTGCTGATCCCCTTCGACGGGGACGAGGACGCCATCCGGCTCGCCAACGCCACGGAGTACGGGCTGAGCGGCGCCGTGCACACCGGCGATATCGAGCGCGGGGTGAGCTTCGCCAAGCGCGTGCGCACCGGCATGATCCACGTCAACGACAGCACGGTCCACGACGAGCCGATCGTGCCCTTCGGCGGGGAGGGGAACTCCGGGCTCGGACGGCTCAACGGCGACTCCTTTGTCGAGGACTTCACCACCACCAAGTGGATCTCCGTTCAGTACGGCCGCAGCCAGTTCCCGTTCTGAGCCGCGGTGTGATTGGTTGACGTGTTGTTGAGGACAGAGGCTGACCGCAAGGGTCCGTAGTGTCGGAGACATCGGGAGACGGAACTTCCGATGGACCGATGGAAGGCGGACCCATGCCCACTCTGGTGAACCAGGAAGCCCACGGCGACGAGGCCGGAGCCCTTCTGGGCTTCCTCGACGCCCAGCGCGGCGCCGTCCGCCGGACGCTGCACGGCCTCACCGACGAGCAGGCGGCCCTCAAGCCGTCGGCGAGCGAGCTGTCGCTGTTCGGCGTGCTCAAGCATGTCGCCGAGGTCGAGCTGGGCTGGGTCGAGGACGCCAAGCAGGTGCCGCACTCCATCCCGCGCGACCACTCCAACTATCACCTGAGCTTCGAGCCCGAGGAGGGGCGGGCGACGGTCAAGGACGTGCTCGCCTTCTGGGACGAGGCGGCGGCCGAGACCGAGAAGTTCATCCGCTCGCTGCCCGACCTGAACGGCACCTTCCCACTGCCCCCGGCGCCGTGGTTCCCGAAGGGCAGTGTGCGCTCCATGCGCTTTCTGCTGCTCACCTTGATCCAGGAGTTCGCCCGCCACGCCGGCCACGCCGACATCGTCCGCGAGACCATCGACGGCAAGACCGCCTTCGAGCTCATCGACGCGGCCGCAGCGGGGCGGTAGCCCACGGGGCGGTAGCCGACGGGGCCGTAGCCGACGGGGCCGTAGCTGGTCGGGGACAGCCGATCGGGGGCAGCCGCTCGGGCAGATCGGGCAGGCGACCGGCTCACCGCCGCGGGGTGAGCCGGGGCCGCAGCGCGCACCAGGCGGGCAGGACGGAGGAGACCACCGCCAGCAGCGCGCAGGCGGCCACCGCCGCGCCCACCTCGCCCCAGGGCACCGCGAGCGAGGCCGGCACCGACAGCCGCCCCAGCGCACCCCACAGACCGAGCAGTTGGACCCCGGCCACCGCCACTCCGAGCAGCGCGCCCACGGCCACGGTCAGCATCGCCTCCGCCGCCACGGCCCGCAGCACCTGGAAGGTGGTGGCTCCGGCCAGCCGCAGAGCCCTCAGCTCGGGTATTCGGTCGGAGGTGGCCATGACCAGCGTGCCGGCGAGCGCTATGCCCGCGTAGATCAGGGCGATGCCGACCACCACCAGCAGGCCCAGCCGGGTCTGTGGACTCGTCCGGGGATGGACGGCCGCCACCCAGGCGTCCCGGGTGAGCACCTGTCCGCCCTCCGACCGCACCGCCGCCCGCAACTCCTTGGCGACGGCGGCCGCGTCGGCCCCGGGCCGCAGCCGCACCTCGATCCGGTCCACCGCGGCGCCGCGCGCGTTCCGCCAGGTGACATACGCGCCGTTGTCGCCGGTGCCGGTCCGCAGGACGGCGACGATCCGCAGTGTCGTCTTCCGGCCGTCGCCCAGCCAGACGGCGACCCGGCGGCCGACCGTGGGCCGCTCCCATTCCTCATTCACCACGATGCCCCGGTCGTCCAGGTCACGGACGGAGCCGGAGACCACGGGCAGCCGCCCGACGGCCGCGAGCCGCGCCGGATCCACCGCCCGCGCCGCCGACTTGACCAGCGCCGACTCTCCGTCACGGGAGAACACGGCGGTGGTCGCGGACGTGGACACCAGCGCCCCAGGGACATCGGACACCCGCCGCACCGCGCTTGCGCTCAGCTCCTCGGAGCCCGCCCCCGCGGTGACCACGAAGTCGGCGCGGGTCTGGTCGCGCAGCTCGGCCGCCTTCGCCTGGCTCACCGTCGCGGCCGCGCCCAGCAGGGATCCGGTGAGCGCGACCGTGATCAGCACCGGCGCGGCGACGGACGCGGTCCGCCGCACCCCGGCCGAGGCGCTTTCCCGGGCCAGGATCCCCGTCGCGCCGGGCAGCCGGGCCGGCAGATGGCCCAGCGCCCGCACCACCGGCCGTACCAGCAGGGGCGCCAGCAGCCCGACCGCGGTGATCAGCACCATGGGCTCGGTGGTGTAGGTCTTCCGCTTGAGCAGTTCTCCCGGGTCGTCGGCCAGCGTCCACCCCAGCGTCGCCACCCCGGCCAGCAGCAGCCCGGCGCCCAGCAGCCGACGGGTGAGCGGCATGGTCCGGCTGTCCACGGCGGCCTCGCGCAGCGCCTCGGCCGGCTCGACCCGCCCGGCGCGCCGCGCCGCGGCCCACACCCCCGCGAGCGCCACCAGCAGGCCGGTCGAGAAGGCCACGGGAAGCGGCCAGAAGTGATCGTCGATGGTGAACCACTCGGGCGCCACCGCGCCCTTCACCAGTTGGCGCGCGAGCCATGGCGCGCCCCAGGTCCCCAGCGCGCAGCCAGCGGCCGAGGCGAGCACCCCCACCACCGCGGCCTCCGCGAGGACCACCCGTCTGAGCTGGCCGGGGGTGGCGCCTGCCATGCGCAGCAGGCCGAACTCCCGGCGCCGCTGGGCCACCGCGAAGGCGAAGGTGGAGGCGACCACGAAGACGGAGACGAAGCCGGTCACCCCGGCCGCCGTGCCGAGCAGCGCATTGACCGTGAGCAGGGCCCGGCTGTCGCGGTCCGGGTCGGGGTCGGCCCGCCGCCGGTCCACGCCGGTGAGGACCCGCACTCCGGCGGTGCCCGCCACCGCCTCGCGCACCTCGGCGGCGGGGGCGCGCACCACCAGCGCGTCGATCCGGGGCGAGAGGCGGGCCGCCTCGTCGTCGGTGAAGAACACCGCGCTCTCGAAGGCCGACCTGGGGACCGTGCCCACCACGACACGGGTCTGGTCCCCCGAAGCGGTCCCGATGCGGACCCGGTCGCCGAGCCTCGCCTCGCTCCCCGCGACGACCACCTCCCCGGCCTTCTCCGGCGCCCGCCCGGCGGTCAGCCGGTACGGGGTGAAGGCCGCGGCGGACCAGGGGTGGCCGACGGCGCCCTGGGGGAGCGCGGCCGAGCGCACGGGGAAGGTGCGGTCCGGCGTCACGGGGCCCAGCCGCCCGAGTCGGGCCACCAGCTCGGGCGGCACCGGTCGGGGGTGGGCCAGCGGCGCCGACACCTTCTCAATGTCGGGTCCGCGTCGAACGGGGACGGTGAGGGTATCGGTGCCGCGCACCACCACCGGCGCGGCGGCGAACCGCTCCGGGCCCCGCCGGGGGGCGTCCAGCGTGGAGGCCAGGGCCAGGCACATGGTGGCGATCAGCGCGACCCCGAGGCCCAGCGCGACAAATGTGCCGACGAGTGTGGTCCATCGGGTCCGCAGACCGCCGAGCGTCATCCTCAGCACGGGACCGTCTCCAGCCGCGTCATCCGGGCGGACACCTGCTCGGCGGTCGGCTGCTGGAGCTCTCCGCTCACCCGCCCGTCGACGAGGAAGACCACCCGGTCGGCATACGAGGCGGCCACCGGGTCATGGGTGACCATGACGACGGTCTGCCGCTCGGCGTCGACCAGCTCCCGGAGCAGCCGCAGGACATCGCGGCTGGTGGCGGAGTCCAGGGCGCCGGTCGGTTCGTCGCCGAACAGCACCTGGGGCCGGGTGATCAGGGCGCGGGCGAGCGCCACGCGCTGCTGCTGGCCGCCGGACAGCTCACTGGGCCGGTGTCCGGCCCGGTCCGCCAGCCCCACCCGGGCCAGCGCCCCCTGTATCTCCGCGCGCGCGGGCGCGCGGCCGGCCAGCCGCAGCGGCAGGGCCACGTTCTGCGCGGCGGTCAGCGAGGGCAGCAGATTGAAGGACTGGAAGACGAAGCCGATCCGCTCCCGGCGCAGCCGCGTCAGCCGGGTCTGGCTCAGCCCCTCCAGCGGGGTGCCGCCGATCGACACCGAGCCGGAGTCGGGCCGGTCCAGGCCCGCCGCGCACTGCAGAAGCGTGGACTTGCCGGAGCCGGAGGGGCCCATGACCGCGGTGAAGCTCCCCGCGGGAAAGGAGAGGCTGACGTCGTCGAGCGCCGTCACCCCGTCCGTGCCGGGGGCTGAGCCATAGCGTCGGCTCACCCGCGAGAGCCGGACCGCCGCGGTGTCCAGGTCAGTTCGTGTCATGCCTTCCAGACAACCGGTTCCGGCCCGCCCGTTCACGACCACTGGGCATAGTTCCGGGGTATGGCCAGCCATACCCTCAAGACGCCTACTGGACCGACTGTGGCGGGGGTTGCCGGACCGTACCGTTCTCGTATGTCCACACGAAATGTCCGGCAGGCGCTGTATCAGCCCGGCTATCTGCGATCCGCCTGGCCTTGGCGCGCGGTGCTGTATCTGATGAGCAGCGCGCCCGTCGGGGCGCTCGCGCTGCTCGGCATCGTCGTCTTCGCCCTGGTCGGTGGGGTGTTGACGATCGTCGTGATCGGGCTGCCGGTGCTGGTCGCGCTGGGGCTGGCCGGGGTGCCGGTCGGCGCGATCGAGCGCCGCCGGCTGAGGCTGGTGGACAACAGCCCGGCCCGCAACCCGCACAGCGCACCGGACGAGCCGGGGCTCCTCGCCTGGGCGCGTGTGCGGTATCAGGAGCGGACGACCTGGTACGAGCTGGCGTACACGGTGCTGTTCGCATTCGGCCTGTGGATGGCGGACGCATTGGCCCTGCTGGGGGCGCTGGGGGCGCCCCTGGCGATGATGGCCACTCCGATACTGCTGGCCCTGGACGGCGGCGGCCAGGCCCAGGCCCTCAAGTACTGGTCGGTCACCTCCTATCCCGAGGCGTCCGCGTGGTCCCTCGCGGGAGTGCTGCTGTTGCCGGTCGGCCTCTACTGCCTGGGCGTCTTCGCCGCGCTGCGCTCCGCGTTCGCCCATCTGCTCCTCGTGGGCCCCGAAGGTGAGCTGCGCGAAGAGCTCGGAGAGGTGGCCCGGTCGCGGGCCCGGCTGGTGCATGCCTTCGAGGCGGAGCGCCGGCGCATAGAGCGGGATCTGCACGACGGCGCCCAGCAGCGGCTGGTGGCGCTGACCATGACGCTGGGCCTGGCGCGGCTGGACGCCCCGCCGGGGCCGCTGGCCGACCAGCTCGCCAAGGCGCATGGCGAGGCGGGCAAGGTGCTGGCGGAGCTGAGGGAGTTGATTCATGGAATACACCCCCAGGTGCTGGCCGACCGGGGCCTGGAGGCGGCGCTGGGGGACGCCGCTGACCGTTCGCCGGTCCCCGTGCTGGTGAATGCCTCGGGGCTGGGGCGGCTGCCCGAACCGGTCGAGAAGGCCGCGTACTTCGTGGTCTGCGAGGCGCTGGCCAATGTCGCCAAGCACAGCGCGGCGGGGCTGGCCGAGGTCGGGGCCGAGATACGGGAGGGCTCGCTGTTCGTGTCCGTCCTGGACGACGGGGTGG
>NZ_MUNE01000500.1 GCF_002154605.1 Streptomyces milbemycinicus
CTGTCGGCGACGGCGCCGTCGTCGGTGCCGGCAGCGTGGTTACCAAGGACGTCCCCGCAGGCGCGGTCGTCGGCGGAAACCCGGCCCGGGTCCTGCGATGGCGTGGACCGGCCCCCGCCGTCCCCGTCACCGCATCGGATCTGGCCGCTGCCGTCTCCGCATTCGCCGAAACCGCCCGTGCGCAGGCCGAAGACGTCATCGCCCGCTGCTTCGCCCCGACGGTGCAAGGCGGCCTGTTCGTCGACGCACCGGGCGGGCAGCCAACCGTACGCGCCCAGTGCGACGCGATCGAGATCGCCGACCTGCTGCTGGGACACGCACCCCATCCGTTGTCACGCGAGGCCCAGATCGCGCGGCTGCAGTCCTGGCAGGACCCCGCTACGGGACTGATCGGCGCGCTCGGTCCCGGCGGAGAGCAACAGCCTTCCCAGGACGGCCTGTTCGACAGGGCGACTGCCTATCACCTGCTGTGTGTCGGCTACGCCCTCGACGTCCTCGGCAGTGTCCTGCCCCATCCCGTCCACACCGTGGCCCAGGCCTCGGCCTCCGATGTGGTCACGGCGCTGGACGAGCTGCCCTGGCAGCAGGACGCCTGGTACGCGGGCGACTGGGTCGACACGCTGGGGACCGCGTTGCTGTGGAACCGTCGGCACGAGGAGACCGGTCGGCCGGGAGTCCTCGAAGCACTCCTGGGCTGGCTCCTCGCCCGCGCCGACCCCCGCACGGGACTCTGGGGCCCCGAAAGCCCGGCCGATGGACTGCTGTTGCCCGTCAACGGCTTCTACCGTGCCAGCCGCGGCACTTTTGCCCAGTACGGCCTGCCCGTACCGCATCCCTACCGTGTCATCGACAGCGTTCTCGCGCACGCCCGTGACGCCCGCTACACCAGCGCGCACCGTCAGACAGCCTGCAACGTCCTCGACATCGCCCACCCGCTGTGGCTGACCCGCGCCCTCGGCTACCGCGCGGAGGAAGTCACCGCACTCGCGCGGCGCCTGCTCACCGACGCGCTGGGGCACTGGGTCGACGGCCGGGGGTTCGCCTTCCGCGCCCCACATCCCACCACTGCTGGCACACACGAGACTCAACCCGGCCTGCAGGGCACCGAGATGTGGCTCGCCATCATCTGGTACCTGTCCGACCTCGCCGGAGTCTCCGACGCGCTGGGCTACCGGCCCCGCGGCGTGCACCGCCCCGAACCCGCCGCCCGGCTCAGCTGACCTCACGACGTTTCCGTCCGCACGCGCCCGCACCTGTTCACGCGGACGCACGCGTCTCTCCCTACAGCGAATGAATCGATTCATCAGGAGAAAGGGCACGTCCCACATGAGATTCCGTCCATCACGCCCACGCGTGGCCGCCCTCTCGCTGACTGCGTTGCTGATGTGTGCCGGCCTGCCGACAGCCCAGGCCGCGCCTCCGGCGCAGGCTGCATCATCAGGCAGGTCCGGACACATCCAGCTGGAAGAACTCAACCGAGGCCTGGTCGCCGCGCGCACCAGTGACGGCGTCTTCCTCACCTGGCGACTGCTCGCCGACGAGGTGACCGGCGGCTCGAAGGCCGGGCAGACGGGTGCGGACTTCCACGTCTACCGCGACGGCAAGCGCATCGCCACGGTCACCGACAGCACCGACTATGTGGATCAGGATGCCTCTGCTGGAGCTTCCTACCGGGTTGCGGCCGTCGTGGCCGGGCACGAGACCAACCTGAGCGACGCCGTCACCCCCTGGGACCACGACTACTACGACCTGCCGCTGAAGAAGCCCGCCGGGGGCGTCACACCCGCCGGAGAGCAGTACACCTACACCGCGAGCGACGTCAGCGTCGGTGACACGGACGGCGACGGGGCCTACGAGTACGTGGTGAAGTGGGACCCGTCCAACTCCAAGGACAACTCCCAGCGCGGCTACACCGGAAGCGTGCTGATCGACACGTACCGCTTGGACGGCACGCTCCTCAACCGTGTCGATCTGGGTCCCAACATCCGTGCGGGCGCGCACTACACGCAGTTCCTGGTCTATGACTTCGACGGTGACGGCCGCTCGGAGATGATGTTCAAGACCGCACCGGGCACCAAGACGATCCGCTACAACAGCGACGGCAGCATCAAGTCGCAGCGCTACATCACCCTGCCGCAGGCGGACCGGAAGGCCGGCTACACCAGCACCGACGACTACCGGCTCAGCAAAGACGGCTACTACCAGCACCTCGTCGACCTCTTCCGCAACTGGCAGAACCAGAAAGAGGTCAAGTCCGGGCAGTGGCCTGCCACGTTGGAGAAGTGCTTCGGCATCGACGCGCGCTACTCCTACCCCCTGTCCGAGCAGGACGCCAAGTCGCTCGCCGACTACTTCATGGACGTCTACGCCCCCGCCCGCTCAACGAAGAACGCCCTGCGCGACTTCGAAGGCTTCATCCTCGACGGGCCCGAGTACCTCTCGGTATTCGACGGCACCACCGGAACCGAACTGCAGACCGTGCACTACGAGCCCGGCCGCACCGACGACGGCCTCCGGTGGGGCGACTACGCCATGGCCCGCATCGAACCCGGCAACCGCGTCGACCGGTTCCTGTCCACCGTCGCCTACCTCGACGGCAGCCACCCCTCCGCCGTCTTCGCCCGCGGCTACTACACCCGCACCGCCGTCGCCGCCTACACCTGGGACGGCAAGCGACTGCACAAGCAGTGGTACGCCGATTCCGGCTGGGGCCAGATGACCAATCCGTTCAATGACGACCCCCACTCCAAGGACGGTTCCAACCCCAAGTACGCGGCCCTCACCGACCAGGGCTTCCACTCGATGACTTCCGCCGACGTCGACGGCGACGGCCGCCAGGAAATCGTCTATGGGTCGGCGACTCTCGACGACGACGGCAGCCTGCTCTACAGCTCCTACGGCACGCTGCCCGAAGGCAGCAACGCCCCCGGCAAGTCAGCCCGCCTGGGCCACGGCGACCGCATCCACGTCACCGACATCGATCCCGACCGGCCGGGTCTGGAGATCTACACCGTCCACGAGAACGCGAAGAACGCACCCTACGGCGTAGCCATGCGCGACGCGGCCACCGGCAAGGTCCTGTTCGGCGCCTACAGCGGCCTCGACACCGAACAGGCCATGGTCGGCGACATCGACCCGGACACCCGTGGACTGGAGAACTGGTCCTCCATGCCCGAAGGCACGTCCCAGCACGGTTTGTTCAGTGCCACCGGCAAGCAGCTGAGCACCACCACACCGGTGCTGAGCGAGCGCAGTATCCGCTTCACCCCTGACATGACCACCCAGATGATCAACAACTTCAAGAAGCAGCCGGAGCTCTACGACTTCCAGCGCGGCACCATCCTCAAGACCACCGGGACCATGGGCCCCATCTCTCTGGTCGCCGACCTGTTCGGCGATTACCGCGAGGAGATGGCCGTCCCCACCACCGACAGCTCTGCCCTGCGCATCTACACCAATACCCAGGACAGCGACCACAAGCTGTTCACGCTCATGCAGGACCCGCAGTACCGCGTCGAGGTGGCCCGCCAGCAGACCGCCTACAACCAGGCGTCCTACCCTGGCTACTACTTCGCGTCCGATACGGACTTCGCCAAGGTGCCCGTGCCCTCCCACTGGACACCGGGCGGCATCGCCGCCCTCCAGAATCAGCTGAAGGGCCTGATCGACAGGGCCGCCGTCACCGGCACGTTCTTCGCCCGGACACTCACCCAGGACCTCGCACGCGCCCAGGCCCACCTGACGCGCGGCAACCGTCAGGAAGCGGCACGCGAGGTGGATCGCTTCGCCACGGATCTGCACAAGCAGCACGGGGGCAGCGCCACCCAGGCCGCGGCCTCCGCTCTCGGCTACCAGGCCCGCACCCTGAGCGTGCAACTGCGCTGACGCCCGCGAGTGGTTTTCTGTCCCGGCTCGAACCGGGGCAGAAAACCACTCTCTCCTTCTTCTTGGCATCGACGCTGATCACCGGCTGCCCGGTGTCCCGATGGCCGCGTGCTTGCTCGTTGAGGTAACGGAACTGGGCGTCCCGATCCGCGTGCTGACAGCCCTCGAGCGTCTTGGCGTTGGCCTGCAGGCAGAAGCCCTCCTCCCGCAGCAGAGCGGCGACGGTATCCGCACCAACCCGGTGCCCCTGGCGGGTCAACTCGACCGCCAACGTGCGGGTCGACTTGGTCGTCCACGGCAACGGCGACATCGGATCCCCGCGCTCATCCGGCTCGACCCGCTGCAACAGCGCGGTTCGCAGCCCGGGATCGAGGTCCGCGACGCGTTTACGCCCGCCGCCCGGCCGCCGCACCCGCCCCAGCAGGGACTGGCCCGCCTCCAGATCGAACACACCTTGCGGACCGTCGTCTCACTCACCTCGCCGCCCGGGCCACGGCCCGGACACCGCCATGCCCCAACCCCCGGGCCTCCGCGGCCATCAGCAATCGCCGCTGCCGCTCGTTCAGATGCGGGAACAACACCGCGAACCTCACGGCAAGTTGATCACGCGTCTCGTCCGGAATGCGCATACGACGTCAACGAGCCGCCGACCTGAAAGCAACACCTTGATGATCGGTAGGCCCTTAGGGTGCGCCTCCGAACAACACGCAGGTTTACGCCACGGTAGTGCCGATCTCAGCACCTACCCGGTGCGACGTCGCCGCAGGTAGGCCGACGTAGTACAAGTCGCGTGCGCAGAACCTGAATCGGCGTGTTATTGATCTGCAGCCCGCAGGCGCGGCCACCAAGGCCGTCAAGACGTGTCACAGCAAGTCGTTGATCCAGCAGCCAGATTGATTGCAGCCCATGAAATCGCCGCACGAAGGGTGTTGACGGCCCTCACCGGACGTCTATCATCCGTGCTTGTCGAAGAATCGACCAACGTTCGATATCACGAACATAGTCGCGTGGAGCCGCCCACCGGAACCGGAATCTGTTTCTGCGTCACAGCCGGACCGTGCTGACCCCTCGGCCCGGCCTGACTCTCGGAGCCGTTGCGTCAACCAAGCCCAGCAAGGAGCACTGATTTGGCATGTCCTTGACCGGACGCGAGTGCAGCCGCAGGAGAGCTCTGACCACGACAGCCGGACTGATCGCCGCCACGGCCCTCACCGGCGCCGCCCCATCGGCCCACGCTGCCGCGAAGGCGCCGGACACCGCGGGGGCCGCCGCTGCCGCCTTCACCAACCCCGTCATCTGGCAGGACTTCGCGGACATCGACATCATCCGCGTCGACGACACCTACTACTGCTCCGCCTCGACGATGCACTACTCACCAGGAGCCCCCGTCCTGCGCTCATACGACCTGGTCAACTGGGAGTTCGCCGGCCACTCGGTCCCGGTGCTGGACTTCGGGGCGAAGTACGACCTCAACGGCGGCCGCGGCTACGTCAGAGGCATCTGGGCGTCCTCGCTGAACTACCGCCCCAGCTACCGGACGTTCTACTGGCTCGGGCAGATCGACTTCGCCAAGACCTACCTCTACGCCGCCCCGGCCGCCCAAGGCCCCTGGAACAGACACGCCGTGATCGACACCGCCTACTACGACGCGGGCCTGCTCATCGATGACGACGACACCCTGTACGTCGCCCACGGCAACACCACCATCAGCGTGGCCCAGCTCTCCCCGGACGCGACGACGGAGGTCCGCAACGAGGTCGTCTTCACCACCCCGGCCAGCATCGGCGTGCTGGAGGGCTCCCGCTTCTACAAGATCAACGGGAACTACTACATCTTCGTCACCCGCCCGGCCAACGGCCAGTACATCCTCAGGTCCACCACCGGTCCCTTCGGCCCCTACGAGATGCGGCAGCTCCTGCTCGACCTGCCCGGCCCGATCCCCGGAGGCGGTGTCCCCCACCAGGGCGGACTGGTCCGGACCCAGAACGGCGACTGGTACTACATGGCGTTCGTCGACGCCTACCCCGGCGGCCGGATGCCCGCCCTCGCCCCCATCACCTGGTCCCCGGACGGCTGGCCCACCGTCCAACTCTTCGACGGCGCCTGGGGAACCTCCTACCCGGTGCCGAACCTGCCGCCCCCGCCCCGCCAGGTCACACCTCTGACCGGCCCCGTCACCGACACCTTCACCAGCCCGGGCCTCGCCCCGCGGTGGGAGTGGAACCACAACCCGGACAACACCAAGTGGTCCACCGGCAACGGGCTGCGCCTGCAGACCGCGACCGTCACCGACGACCTCTACGCCGCCCGCAACACCCTGACCCACCGGATCCAGGGCCCCGCCTCCACCGCCACGGTCATCCTCGACCACCAGGGGATGCGCGACGGCGACCGGGCCGGACTCGCCCTCCTGCGAGACTCCTCGGCCTGGATCGGCATCAAGCGCGACGGCACCGCCAAACGCCTGGTGGTGACCAGCGACCTCACCATGGACAGCAACTGGAACACCACCAGCACCGGCCGCGAGGTTGTCAGCACCAGCATCCACGGCAACCGCATCTGGCTGCGCGCCACCGCCGACATCCGCCCCGGCACGGGCCGCGAAGGCCACTTCTCCTACAGCACCGACGGCACCAACTTCGCCCTCCTGGGCGCCGCCTTCGTCCTCAAGAACGACTGGCAGTTCTTCATGGGCTACCGATTCGCCCTCTTCCACCACGCAACCCGCGCGCTCGGCGGCTCGGTACACATCAGACGGTTCGAACTGGCCACACCCTGAGCGCCACCGCGGTGTAGGAGCATCTGGCCACTCGGCGCCGCCTCGCGCACGGCCGCTTCACGACCCCTCGTCCAGCGGCCCGTTCAACGCGCCCTCACCCAGGCAGCGCACAGCGCGGACAGGTCCCCGTGACAGCACGGCCCGGTCCGCATCCACGGTCGAACAGCGACCCCACCCTCACGGCCGCCCGACCTGAGGCCGCGGCAAAGCACTACCCCCCCGCACACGGATCCCTCCCTGATCGAGAGGCGTCACATGATTCTGCACAGGCTGAGACTTCTGCTGAAGTCATCGGCAACCATCGCCGCGCTGGCCATGACAGCGGCCCTCATGCTGGGAATCGCCCCGTCCGCCCACGCTGCGAACGCCGACGACGCGTACGTCATGGCGTACTTCAAGGAGTCCCTCAGCGGGGCCGGGAACGTCAACGCCGTCCATCTCGCCGTGAGCGACGACGCCCTGGAATGGACGCCGCTCAACAACAGCGAGGCCATCCTCACGCCGACGGCCGGAACCGGCGGCATCCGCGACCCGTTCATCCACCGCCTCAACGACGGCACGTGGGTGGTCCTCGCCACCGACATCGCCGACAGCAACTTCTGGGCGCCGAACCCGAACATCCACGTCTGGACCTCCCCGGACCTCGTGAACTGGTCGCAGGACCGCCTTCTCGCCGTCAACCGCACCAACCCGGACTCGTTCTCCTGGGCGCCCTCCATCCATTGGGACGCGAAGCGGGGGCAGTACGGCATCACCTTCTCCACCGTCCCCGCCGGCGCGAACCATTCAGTGATCATGGTCAGCTACACCAGCGACTTCGTGACCGCCACCGACCCCGTCGTCTTCTACGACGCCCAGGACTACGACGTCATCGACAGCACCGTCATCACCGGCGTCAACGGTATGAACTACCTGTACGTCCGCGGGAACGCGGGCCTGCGGGGCACGCGGTCCGCATCGCTGGAGCCCGGGAGCTTCACCCCCTACACCGACAACATCCTGGCCAACGGCTGCACCGAGGCGCCGACCCTGGTCAAATCCCTCACCGCCCCGACCTGGTACCTGTGGGGCGACACCTTCTGCCCCAACAACAGGTTCGACGTCTGGCAGGGCGACCTCGTGTCCGGCCAGTGGACGCAACTCGGCAGGCAGGACTACACGCCCCCGCTCAACTCCAAGCACAACGCGATCCACCCCATCACCGCGGCCGATCGCGACAGGCTGGTGCACGTCTACGGCAGCACCCAGTGGAACCGGCTCAAGTCCTTCAACTTCCCCGGCTCCTACGTACGCCACTCCGGATTCGTCGGCCGTATCGACGAGCTGCCCTTCGAGCCCTACGAAGACAGCCAGTGGCGCCTCGTACCGGGCCTGGCGGACCCGGCCGGCGTCTCCTTCGAGTCGGTCAACCATCCAGGGCAGTACCTGCGCCACCAGAACTTCGACGTACGCCTGTCCAGCAGCGACGGCAGCGCCGGCTTCAAGGCCGACGCCACCTTCTACAAAGAAGCCGGCCTCGCCAACGCCCACTGGTCCTCGTTCCGCTCCTACAACTACCCCGACCGCTACATCCGGCACTCCGGCAAGGTGCTCTACCTCCACGAGATCTCCGGATCGCCCGGCCGGGAGGACGCCACCTTCCGTGTGACGCACTGACGCCCGCGCTTCACCCGTCCACACGCGTCCGCCCCGCCAGGCCGCGATGCAAGCGGACTGCGCACTCACCTGGGTACGCGGTCAAACGGCAGGACGCGGCACCCGCATGCTGACGGATCGCTCCAAGAACTGACCGCACGCACACCGCTCCGCGCCGCCCGGTACGCAGCCTGCCTGACGTCGAGGCAGAGAGCCCGCTCTGAGACGCCGCGGACCCCCGCCCCCGCCCGCACGCCGAGCCGCGCGCCGCCGTGCGGGTGGGCCAGAAAGCTTCTCGTGTCCGAGGAGAGGAGCCCGCGCACGGCACGAGCAGTACAAGCGATCACCACGTTGGGAGCAACGATGAAATCCGTACCTGTGCCAACTCCGCTCGGCCTCATGCCCCGTCGCAGCCTGATCTGGCTGTTGAGCCTGCTCTGCCTCGCCGCCGTACTGGCGCCCACCGCGGCCCGAGCGGACAACCCCGTCGTCCAGACGATCTACACCGCCGACCCAGCCCCCCTGGTCCACGACGGGCGCGTCTACCTTTACACGGGTCACGACGAGGACGGCTCGACGAACTTCACCATGAAGGACTGGCGGGTGTTCTCGTCCTCGGACATGGCCAACTGGACCGATCACGGCTCCCCGCTCAGCGTGGAGACCTTCAGCTGGGCGAGCGCGAACGCGTGGGCGGGCCAGGTCACCGAACGGAACGGGAAGTTCTACTGGTACGTGCCGGTCACGAACGCGGCCACCGGACGCATGGCTATCGGGGTGGCGGTCGCGGACAGCCCCCTCGGGCCCTTCCAGGACGCCCTCGGACACCCGCTGGTGGAGAACGGCGAAATCGACCCCACCGTCTTCATCGACGACAACGGGCAAGCATACCTGTACTGGGGCAACCCGAACCTGTGGTATGTGACGCTGAATGAGGACATGACGTCGTACTCGGGCAGCCCGACCCGGATCCCCCTCACCACCGAAGGGTTCGGCAGCCGCACCGGGAACCCGGACCGCCCGACCCTGTACGAGGAGGGGCCGTGGGTCTACAAGCGCAACGGCCTCTACTACATGGTGTTCGCGGCGGAGTGCTGCTCCGAGTTCATCGCCTACTCGACCGCGCCCGGCCCGACGGGGCCGTGGACCTACCGGGGGACGATCATGCCGCGGGAGGGCGGCAGCTTCACCAACCACGCCGGCGTCGTCGACTACAAGGGGAACTCCTACTTCTTCTACCACAACGGGGCCCTGCCGGGCGGCGGCGGGTTCACCCGGTCGGTCGCGGTGGAGCGCTTCGCGTACAACGCTGACGGCACGTTCCCGACGATCACCATGAGTTCGGCCGGGGCACCCCAGGTAGGGACGCTGAACCCCTACGTCCGGCAGGAGGCCGAAACCAGCGCCTGGGCCTCCGGTATCGAAACACAGCCGTCCAGCGAAGGCGGCATGAACGTCGGCTGGATCGAGAACGGGGACTGGATCAAGGTCAAGGGCGCAGCCTTCCGTGCTGGTGCGGCCTCCTTCACCGCGAGGGTCTCCTCCCAGACCACCGGCGGCCGGATCGAGCTGCGCCTGGACGGCGCCGACGGCCCGCAGGTAGGGACGTGCACCGTCCCGGGCACCGGCGGATGGCAGACCTGGGTGAACGTCTCCTGCCCGGTGCACGGCGCGGCCGGGACCCGCAACCTGTACCTCAAGTTCGCTGGCGGCAGCGGCTACCTGTTCAACGTGAACACGTGGCAGTTCTCAACGGCCCCGTGATCCTCGGCTTGCCCCGATGCCCTCAGCAGGTGCTGCGGGCGTGCAGCGCACGGAGCGGCGCTCTGCCGTAGCCGGCTCGTCTGGTGGGCGAGCGCCACCACCAGCATCACGATACCGACGCCGTCGGTGCCTGAAGGACTCTGTTGGTCG
>NZ_MUNE01000501.1 GCF_002154605.1 Streptomyces milbemycinicus
CTCCCCCCACCTGCTCTCAGAAAAACGTTTGATGCAGCTCAAGCATTTTTTTAAGAGCAGGTGGGGGGAGGCCCCCAACCGGACCGCCGTCCACCGCTCCAAGCGACCGTCCGCCGCCATCCGCCGTCCCACCGCGCGCCGGCCGGTGAGGGCCCGTTGGGCTGGACGGCGACGATGCCCCCGGCGCCCTCTCTCCTTCCCGCTGTTGGCCGCTGTGCGCCGAAGGCGCGAGACGATGCCCGCACGCGGCGTCCGGACCATGCCGTCCAGCGGTCGCCGGCCCGTTCGTCGCGCTCGCGCGCCTCCGTCCAGCGCACCGCTGGACTGACCGGCTCGCCACCGCGCGGCAGCAGCTGCGGCGGAGCGCAGCGGAGCCTCTTTGAGCCCAGCCGCCTGCCGGGCCGAGGAACCGGGACAACGGGCACGCCCCGGGCCGAATCGCGACCGACCCCCTTACGCGGCCACCGGCGCGCGCTCGTCGAGCAGCCCCTCGCCCCGCAGATCGGCCCACACCCCGTCCGGGATCTCGGCCCCGAACGACTGGAGATTGCTCCGCGCCTCCTCGGCGGTACGCATGCCGACCACGATCCCCGCGACGACCGGATGCCGCAGCGGAAACGCCATCGCCACCTGCGGCAACGTCACTCCGTGCGCCTCGCAGACATCCGCGATGCGGTGCGTCCGGCCGAGCAGTTCCTGCGAGGCGGGCGCGTACTCGAAGTGCGCGCCTTCGGCGGGGCGCGGGGTGGCGAGCAGACCCGAGTTGAAGATCGACGCCGCGAGTACGGAGACGCCGCGCTCGGCGCACGCGGGCAGCAGGTCGTCGAGGGCGTTGTGCTGCAGGAGCGTGTAGTAGCCGGACAGCATCACCGCGTCCACGTCCGCCTCTTGGACCAGCTTGGTGAGCATGCCGGTGTGGTACATCCCCGCCCCGATGGCTCCTACGACACCCTCGGCGCGCAACTCGTCGAGGGCGGGATAGCCGGTGCGCAGGGCGTCCTCGAAGTGTTTCTCCGCGTCGTGGAGGAAGAGCATGTCGATGCGGTCGACGCCCATGCGGGTGAGGGAGTCCTCGACGCTGCGGCGTACACCGTCGCGCGAGAAGTCCCACACCCGGCGGTGCGTCGCGGGCACCTGAAACGCGTCGTCCATACGGCCCGCCGGGTCCTGCGGGACGAGCAGCCGGCCGACCTTCGTCGACAGCGTGAACTCGTCGCGCGGCTTGGTGCGGAGGAGGTCGCCCATCCGGCGCTCGGAGTGTCCGATGCCGTAGTGCGGCGAGGTGTCGAAGTACCGGATGCCAAGGTCCCACCCCGCGGCCAGCGCCCCCGCGGCGGTCTCGTCGTCCAGCGCCGCGAACAACCCACCCAGCGGCCCGCCCCCGAAGCCCAACTCCGTGACCTCTACCGTGCTGCGGCCGAGCCGGTTCTTTCTCATCCCGCGGTTCCTCCTCGTGTCACGGCGCCGACGGGCGGCAAGTTTGCCGTGGGGGTGGCGGGGCGCCAACTGGTTTTCGGGGCGGGATGCTTCAGGGCGTGAGGTGGTCGAAGGCGCCCGCCTTCGCCCCTGCTATGAAAGCCGCCAGCCCGGTCCGAGTCGTGGCCAGTACGACGTGGGGGTCGTCGCTCTCCCGTATGAGGGTGGCGTCGGCGCGCCGGGCGAGCTCTACGCAGTCCGGCCCTTGAGCGCCCGAGAATGATGACTTCCGCCACTGGATCGAAGTACTCATGACCATGCCTCTCACAGTTCCCGCGCGATGTGATGGATGAGCTGCCGCGATTCTTCCGTACCGAGAGCCACGCTCTCAGCTTGATCGAGCAGTTCGCGATGCCTCTCAAGCTCGGCCACGGCGTCCAGGAAGTGTCCCCCGACCGCGTTGTCCACCTGAACCGTGTCCAGTTGAGCAACTGGCGCCCCGGCGTACAAGATCGGGTTGGTGGTCTCGACGAAGTGTTCGTTCGTGAACGGGACGACGCGTACGGTAACCACTTCGCAGCCGGATCCCTCCATCAGACGCTCGAGCTGTGCGCGAGCCACTTTGCGCCCGCCGAACCGCATACGCAGCGCCGCCTCGTGGATTGTCGCCGTCAGCCGTACCGGCTCCTGACGTTCCAGGATGGTCTGTCGTCTCATTCGGTGCTCAACCCTCGCGTCGATCTCCTCCGCTGGTAGCGGGGGCAGGATCCCCTGAAAGAGAACACGCGCGTAGTCCTCGGTCTGCAACAGCCCGGGGATCACCATCGCCTGCATGGACCGGACGTACACCGCGTGGTGTTCCATCTCGGCCACATCCAGAAAGCCGGGTGCAAGGATTCCGCGGTACTCGTCCCACCAGAACTGGCCCCGCCGCTCGTCCGCGATGGCGCACAGCGCGTCGACCAGCAAGACGTCAGCGCACGCGTAGAAGGTGGCGAGCCGACGGATGCGCTCGTCGCTGATCCCGATCCGGCCCGCTTCGATGTTGCTCATCCTGGCCTGGTCGACGCCGAGCATCGCGGCGGCCTCCCGGGCGGTCCTGCCCGCTCGCTCCCGCATTCTCCGCAGCTCGGACCCGAGGCGCACCTGTCGAACCGTCGGATTGCCCCTTGGCGGCATGGCCGTCACAGTCCTTCCTTCTCCGCCACCCACATGAGTGAGACACGGAGGAAAACCTTGTACCGGTACAGCGTTTATCCATACCGTCTGTGATCGTACCGCTACTCAGACCACACTCGCGCGGCGCCGGAAGGGATCACCATGGCCGACCTGCCAACCCAACTACCCATCCACGCAACGGAACCGGCCCACCGCTACCGACTCCGCGCCCCCAACATCCCCGAAACCGCCAAAGTTGCACGCGAGATAATCGCGGGCCTCCTGACAGCCACCGGCCACCCCACCCTCGTCGAGACCGCCCGCCTCCTGGTCACCGAGGTCGTCGCGAACGTCCACCTCCATACCAAGGTGCCGCTGCTCTCCCTCGAAGCGACGATCCGGGGCCCTCAACTCCACGTATCCGTACGGGACGACGACCCGGGCGGCGCCCCCTGGCCGCCCGCACCCCGCACCCCCGAGGCGGAGGCCGACGCGGAACACGGGCGTGGCCTGCTGCTGGTCCAGGCGTTCGCGGACGCCTGGGGGACGGTGTGGCACGGCGGGCTGCGGCCCACCGGCAAGAGTGTGTGGTTCTCGCTGTCCGACGCTCCCGTAACGCGAACTGCCACGTGATCGACCCCGGCATCCGAACTGCCGGGGTCGATCACGTGTTCAGGGTAGTACGCACAGCTCAGAGCGGCTGCCCTGGCCGCGCGAGCCCTCACGCGCCGCTGACCGCCTTCACCGCTCCCCGAGGTCGGCCGTGCCTGGACGGGTGGCAGGAGCGGCGTTCGGGGAGGAGAGCCCTGCCGGACGGGGCCGCGCTCAAGGTGACGGTCTCGGTGGCGGTGAGGTCTTCGATACGGTCGGCGAACTCCGGTTCGGGCAGTGGCAGGTCCAGGTCGTCGATGAAGTCCACGGCCTGGGCGACGTAGTTGATGACCGCAGTGGTGGCGGCGGGGGCTACGGTGCCCTTCTTGAGACCGCGCAGGATGCGCAGGGCGGTGGCCATTTCGTGGTCGGTGGTGGCCGACTCCTCCTGCGGATCGGTCACGGGCGGTATGCCTCCGCCCGCCTGTTCGTGCCACCAGGCCAGCCACCAGTGGGCCTGGGCCTCCTCCCCGAGGGCCATGTGGTGGAGGTAGAGACAGTAGGCGGCGGCGGGGTCGCCGGCGCCGCTGGCGAACTGCCACCAGAACTGCGCGCTGTCTTCGTGGCCGGCGAGTTGCAGGACGCAGCCCAGCACGCGAGCGCCCGGCGGCTCCAGAATGTGGTGGGTGATGACTTCCTGTAGCTGCGCCAGAGCACCGTCACGCCCGATGATCGCCTCGCACAGGGTTCGCAGATCCCGGGCCATCCGCTCGTCCGTGCCCGGCACGTGACCGGCGGCGGCATCCCGGTCGTCGGCCGTCGCCGAGCGGTCCGGGGAGCCGTCGGCGAGGCGGACGGCGATGCGGGCCTCGGCGGCGGCGAGGTCGGGGGCAGGGGTGGGGTTGAGCAGGGCCCGCGCCAGGACGTGGTCAATGTGCGAGGTCATCGGCATTGCTTCCTTCGCTGGTCTCGAGGAGTTGCTGGAGGCGGCGACGGGCGTAGCGCGCGGTGGAGCGTACGCCCGCCTCGGTGATGCCGAGGTGAGTGGCGGTCTGGGCGACGGTGTAGCCACGGCAGTGGAGCAGGATGACCACGTCCTGCTGGCGTTCCGGCAGCTTCTTGATCGCCTGATAGAGGTTCAGGCTCTCCTCGAGCATCGCGATGGGGTCGATCGCGTCGCGCAGGGCGGCGGTTTCGAACGTCGCGTTGTCCACGAGGCAGGGGCCGCGCTTTCGCGCACGCGCCACGTCGATGGCGCGGTGCTTCATCACCTTCCAGGCATAGGCGGCGGGGTTCTCCATGGTCAGGACGCGGGCCCAGGAACGGGCGAGCTGTTCGAACGCCTCGTCGACGGCTTCCTCGGCGTCGGCGCGGTTACCGAGGTAGACCTCGGCCCGGTGGATGTAGGCGCCGCGGTGGAGCTGGTGGAAGGCGCGGAAATCCGGTGGGAGTTCGTCGGGCAGTCCGGTCATCGAGGTCACACTCCGCGGGCGGAGGTGGTCCCGTGTCACCGCTTCCCCTCCCTGTGCCCCTGGTGCAGTTCCGAGATGCCCACGCGGACCCCGACCGCGGCGACGCGGCGCAGCAGGGCCAGGACGTCGCTGCCGAAAACGCGCGTGACGAGCGCGGCAGTGACGAGATCCCCTATGAGTTGAAGATTCACGGACTTTCGCTGTCCTTCTGTCGGTCGTACGAGGCTGCCCCGTCCCCGCCCCGCGAGTGCGCCGTATTGCGCCCTCTGTTACGTCTAGCGCTCGCGAGCGTCCGAATGTGCATCAGACAATACGAAATTCTTACGGACTGCATCGATCCGGTTACCGACGGCCGGGTTCGCCACGCCGGGCCTTGCCGTCATCTGGGCGGCCGAGGGGGCTGAAGCCCCTCAGGCGCCGCCGGAGGCTCCCGCCGCGATCTGGCGGGCCATGATCGTCGTGAGCTCGTACGCCGTATGGGAGGCGGCCACGGACGTGATCTCCGCGTGGTCGTACGCGGGGGCGACCTCGACGACGTCCGCGGAGACCAGGTGGCAGGAGGACAGGCCGCGCAGGATCTCCAGGAGCTCGCGGGAGGTGAGGCCGCCCGCCTCGGGGGTGCCGGTGCCGGGGGCGTGGGCGGGGTCGAGGACGTCGATGTCGATGGAGATGTAGAGGGGTCGGTCGCCGATGCGCTCGCGCAGCTGCTGGGCGACCTCGTCCACGCCGCGCCGCATGACGTCGGCGGAGGTGACGATGCCGAAGCCCATCTTGGCGTCGTCGTCCAGGTCCTGCTTTCCGTAGAGCGGACCGCGTGTTCCGACGTGCGAGAGGGCGGAGGTGTCGAGGATGCCTTCCTCGACGGCCCGCCGGAAGGGCGTGCCGTGGGTGTACTCGGCGCCGAAGTACGTGTCCCAGGTGTCGAGGTGGGCGTCGAAGTGGAGCAGGGCGACCGGGCCGTGCTTACGGGCGACGGCGCGCAGCAGGGGCAGGGCGATGGTGTGGTCGCCGCCGAGGGTCATCAGGCGGGCGCCGGCGGTGAGCAGGTCGTCGGCGGCGGTCTGGATGGTCTCGACGGCCTCGTTGATGTTGAAGGGGTTCGCGGCGATGTCCCCGGCGTCGGCGACCTGGGCGAGGGCGAAAGGGGAGGCGTCCTGGGCCGGGTTGTAGGGGCGCAGCAGCCGGGACGCCTCGCGGATGGCGTTGCCGCCGAAGCGGGCGCCGGGGCGGTAGGAGACCCCGCTGTCGAAGGGCACGCCGACCACGGCGACGTCCGCCGCGCCGCCGACCTCGTCG
>NZ_MUNE01000502.1 GCF_002154605.1 Streptomyces milbemycinicus
GCGGCCGGACCCGGCCGCGCTACCAGCTGGCCATCGAGGCCCTGGTGACAACCACGGCCGATCCGAGGGCCTACCAGGCGTTGCACCCAGAGCACCAGCGGATCTGTGACCTGTGCCGTGAGGTCAAGGCGGTGGCCGAGGTGTCGGCACTGCTGTCGATCCCGATCGGGGCGGCCCGCATCCTTGTCGCCGACCTGGCAGAAGCCGGCATGGTAGTCATCCACCAGCCAGGCAGCGGCGAAGCCGGCGGACAGCCCGACGCGGCCCTGCTCGAAAGAGTGCTCAGCGGACTCCGTAAGCACCCGGACGCGGATGTCCGGGCAGGACAGGGCCCAGGCCACGCTCGTACCGGAGGCAAGGCCGCGGAGCGGTGGCTCGCGGACGGCTACCAGGTACTTTCCGATGACCTCGGCACTGTCCTGGACATCGAGACCGGCCTTCGTGAGGCGCTGCTCGACTCCCACCACGATGCCGCCGTCGCCGGCCTCGATGATGTCCTGGATGTGCAGGCCGGCCTGCATGAGGCTTTGAGGACACAGCCCGGCGTCGACACATGAGAGCCCACCAGCAGCCAACAGTCCCGCATGACCTCGACGCAGGCAGACTCCTGCGCAAACGTCCTCGGCGGCGTTATCAATGAGCACCGGTATGGTGCCTGATCAGCAGCGATGACTTTTCGAGCCTGACAGCAGCAGTGCCGCCAAGAACGCCCGGTCGCCAGGAGCGAACCGCACCCTTTCCTTGCCGAGTTGCCGCTCCAGCACCATCAGCTGGTGGCGCAGGGCAAGGATCTCCGCGTCCTTGTCGCGGTCGCTCATCGGTAGCAGGCGCAGCATGGCGAACGCGTGGGTCACAGCCAGGTAGCCCAGTCGTAGCAGCACAGCCGACCATCATTCCGCGACGATCGACAGCCGCGCGAGGGCACGGGGGCGAGCGCCTTCCAACGAGACTCCCTAAACCCTCGCACACCACCTCCCACCAGGGCGGACGGGTTTTTCGGCAGGCGCAGGGCAGAGCACACTCGAATGATGGACGGGCTGGCGTGGGGACCCGCATGAGCAGGGATTCTCTATGATTGATGCCATGGCTGATGGGACTCGACAGGATGCGCTGACCGATCGCGTGTACGAAAGCGTCAAGACGATGGTCATGGACCACGAGATCGAACCTGGCGCCCGTGTGAACATCGAGGGACTGGCCCGTCAGCTCAACGTGTCGGCGACCCCGGTGCGAGAGGCGCTCGCCCGGCTCGAGTCGGAGCGGCTCATGGTCAAGCGGCCCAACGCCGGCTATCGCGCCACCGACCTGCTCGACCCCGACGCCCTGCTGGACCTGTTCGAGATGCGGCTGTTGCTCGAACCCCGGGCCGCTTCACTGGCCGCGGAGAACGCGGGCGACGAGGAACTGCACCAACTGCGGTCCATCGTCGAGGAGATGCGCCGCCAGCCCGACCTGGGCGAGAAGTACTCGGACTATCGCCGGTTCGCCGCGCTCGACCAGGAGTTCCACGATGTGCTGGCCCAGGCCGCGGGGCGGCCGCTTCTCGCCGACGCGGTCAACCGCCTCCACGCCCATCTGCACATGCTGCGGCTGAACAGCGCGCCCGGATCTGTCGACGCCACCGTCGCCGAGCACGAGCACATCCTGGATGCTCTCGTGCAGCGCAACCCGGAGAAGGCGGCCGAGGCGATGGCCACGCATCTGCGCTCCAGCCGGGTGCGCCACCGCCCCCAGCCCCCGGCGCGCAGCCGGACCGCGTCCCGCTGAGCGCCAGCGGGCGGCACACCCGGGCGCGGTGCTCGGCTCCAACGCGTCTCAGCTCGGGTCGCCGTCGTCGCTCGGCGTCAGGCGTATGGTGACGATCTGGAAGGGACGGAGGCGCAGCCGGAACCGCGATCGGTCGACCGGGGTGATCGCGCCGCCCTCCGTACGCGGCCGTTCCAGCAGGTCGACCTCGACCGGGTCGCCGAGGCCGTCGGCGGTGCGCAGTTCGACGTCGGCCCGTCCGCCCCGCGACTCGTAGATCCGTACGATGACGTCTCCGCCGCGGTCGTCGGCCAACTTCACCGTCTCGATGACGGCACCGTCGCCGGTGAGCTTCACCAGCGGGGGGACCGGGTGCTCGCCGAGTCGGACCCGCGGCGGCAGGTTCAGTGCGTAGCCGGCCTCGATCACTTGACCGATGTCGCCGAGCACGAGCAGGTGATCGAAGGTGTGCTCGCCGCGGTCGGTGTCCGGGTCGGGGAAGGACGGCGCGCGCAGCAAGGAGGCGCGCAGCACGGTCGCGGTGCCGCCGCTCGGCCTGGTGTGCCGCGTGACATCGTGGCCGTACGTCGTCGCGTTGGCCAGGCCGACGCCGAAGCCGTGCTCGGCCACGTGGATCCACCGGTGGGCACAGACCTCATAGCGCGCCTCGTCCCAGGAGGTGTTCTCGTGCGTCGGCCGTTCCAGGTGGCCGAACTGCGTCTCCGCCGCGTGCCGTTCGGCGTGGACGTCGAGCGGGAAGCTCAGCTTCAGCAGCGCGTCGCGTTCCTGCCAGTCGACACTCGTCCGTACCCGCAGCCAGGGACGCCCAGGCTCCAGGCACGCCTCCTGGACCACCGCCGACGCACCCCGCTTGCCGAATGATCGCCGGATGACGAGCCGGTCCCCGCTTTGCTCGATCGCACGCCGTACACGCGGTGGCCGCCGTCAGGTCCTCGACGCTGTCGCGGTAGTGCCGGTCGATGTCCCAGGCGTCCCACCTGCTGGGCACGTCACGGTGGAGCTGCAGCAGGTTCCCGGGTTCCCCGGCGGGGATTGCGTCGCGGCCGCTCGCCAGGTCGACCAGGGAGACGAGCAGGCCGGCCTCGTCGAAGGTCGCCGCCACGAGACCGTTGGCCAGGCGGTGCCCCCGATTGGGGTGTGTCTCGACCGTGCCGGGTCCGGCCGTCCGCGGCGGGCCCGCGGCGAGGCTCGCGACGCCGTCGCGCTCGTGCGGGGCCGCGTTGAACAGCAGCGGCAGGTCGCCGGTGCCGCCCAGCACGGCCTGCGCCCCCTCGATGAGTGCATTCAGCCGCTTGTCGACGTCGGCGTACGCGGCCTCCGCCTCGCGGTGCACCCACGCGATCGAGGAGCCGGGCAGGATGTCGTGGAACTGGTTGAGTAGAACCTGCTTCCACACGGCGGCCAGCTCGTCGTACGGGTAGTCGGCCAGCCCGCGGACGGCGGCGGTGGTCAGCCACAGCTCGGCCTCGCGCAACAGGTGCTCGCTGCGGCGATTGCCGCGCTTCGTGCGGGCCTGCGAGGGCGAGGTGTAGGTGCCGCGGTGCAGTTCGAGGTACAGCTCCCCGCGCCACACCGGCGCGTCCGGGTACTCCGCCTCGGCGCGGCGGAAGAAGTCCTCGGGGCCGCCGAGCCCTACCCTCGGCGATCCTTCCAGATCCGCCGTACGGCGGGCCGCCGCGAGCATCTCGCGGGTGGGGCCGCCGCCGTCGCCCCAGCCGAACGGCACCAGCGACACGCTGGCCCTGCCGTGCTCGGTGAAGGTCTGCGAGGCGTGTGCGAGCTCGGCGGCCGACAGCTCGGAGTGGTAGGTCTCGACCGGCGGCAGGTGGGTGAACAGCCGGGTGCCGTCCAGCCCCTCCCACCAGAACGTGTGGTGCGGCATGGAGTTGCTGTCGTTCCACGACATCTTCGTGGTGAGCATCCACCGGCAGCCGGCAAGCGCTGCGATCTGCGGCAGTGCCGGGCTGTAGCCGAAGGAGTCCGGCAGCCAGACGTCCTGCGTCTCCGCGCCGAGCTCGGTCTGGAAGAACCGCTTGCCGAACACGAACTGCCGCACCAGGGCCTCACCGCCGGGCATGTCCGTGTCGGACTCGACCCACATGCCGCCGGCGGGGACGAACTGCCCGGTCCGCACCTTGGCCAGCATTCGCTGCCAGACTTTCGGGTGCTCGTTCTTGATCCATTCCCACTGCTGGGCCTGCGAGCAGGCGAAGACGAAGTCGGGCTCGTCGTCCATGAGCGTCATTACGTTGCTGAACGTTCGCGACGCCTTGCGGATCGTCTCGCGCACGGGCCAGAGCCATGCCGAATCAATGTGCGCGTGGCCGACCGCGACGACCGAGTGAGCGCTCGCGTGGGCGGGCGCAGTGAGCACGTCGCGCAGCATCGCTCGCGCGGTGGCGGCGGTGCCGGGAACGTCGTGCGGGTCCAGGGCGTCGAGCATCTGCTCCAGCGCACGGGCGATCGCCATCCGGCGCGGGGCGTCGGAGAGGACTGGCGCCGCAGGCCGTCGAGCGCGCGGATGTCGGCGAGCAGGTCCGCCACCTCGGTGCTGCGCAGCACGAGCTGCGCCCGGGCGAGCCGGTACAGCGGCCGCGGGTCGCGGGTGCGCACGTCACCCTGGTTCGTCGGGGTGAATGACCAGTTCCCCTGGTGCAGGTCCGGGTTGGCGGCGGCCTCGAGGAAGAACTCGACGCTCCCGTCGGGCGCGGGCGTGACCGGCACCCAGTCGGTGCGCGGAGCAACGCCCTTCAGCGGCGTCCCGTCGGGGCTGTACGCCAGGCCCTCGGCCTGGAAACCCGGCGTGCGCGCGTCGAAGCCGAGATCGACGACGGCCTCGACAGCCGCGCTGGGCCACGCGGCGGGCACCGTGCCCTGGAACCGGAACCATGTAGTGCTCCATGCCGGTCCCAGGGCGTCCCGATCTCGAACGGCCGGTATTCGGCGTCGGCCGGCCACGGGACCGGCTCGCCGGGCGCGTGCCACGCCGCCACGGTGAGCGGGGCGCGGTCGCGGTGGACGGCTGGCTCAATGCGGTCGCGCACGGCCCGGTTCAGGCGTGCTTCCAGCGTGTTGTCGTCCATGGTGGGTGGTGTTCCTATCCTCAGGGAGGGGTGGTGCACGCCGTGCTCACGGCGACGGCGGCCGACTGAACGCGCCCTCGGGCAGCGGTGCCGCGGGCCGTATTCGCGGCCACAGCGCATCAGGGATGGGCTCGTCGACCCGCCGCGCAGCGAGGCGCACCTGGTCGGGGGAGGTCATGCCGGCGACCACCGACGCCACCTCCGGCCGCCGCAGCGGGAAGCGGAGCGCGGCGTGGGCCAACTCGATGCCCGCGGCCCGGCAGAGCGCGGCGAGATCGCGGGCGCGGCGCAGCACCGGCTCGGTCACCGGCGCGTAGTCGAAGGTGTCGTCCTCGCCCGGCTCGGTCCGCGCGAGAATGCCGGAGTTGAACGGCGCCGCCGCGAGCACCGACACGCCGCGCTCGGCGCAGCGGTGCAGCAGCGGCTCGCCGGAACGGTCGAGCAGGGTCCAGCGTCCGGCGAGCATCACGGCGTCCACGTCGCAGCGGTCCACGATCTCCGCGAGCGGCTGCCAGTAGTTCATGCCGACGCCGACCGCCGAAACCAGGCCCTCGTCGCGCATCCGCAGCAGCTCCGGCACCGTCTCGGCGATCACCTGCGGGACGTGCAGGTCGGGGTCGTGTACGAGGGCGATGTCGACGTGGTCGACGCCCAGCCGGGTCAGGCTGTCTTCGAGGCTGCGCCTGACCCCGGCGGGGGAGTAATCGAGGCGCCTCCGCAGCGTGTCCGGCACGGCGAACCCCGAGTCGAGATCCGTGCCGCGAGGATCGTCGTTGGGGACGAGGAGCCGCCCGACCTTCGTCGAGATCACGTACTCGGCGCGGGGCCTGGACGCCAGCGCCTGGCCGAGCCGCTGCTCGGCCAGGCCGAGCCCGTAGTGCGGCGCCGTGTCGAAGTACCGGACGCCGGCCTGCCAGGCCGCGTCGACGGTCGCCTGTGCCTGCTCGTCGTCGACGGCGGCGTACAGGTTCCCGATCGGCGCGCTGCCGAAGCCGAGCTCGGTCACGTGGACGCCGGTCCGTCCGATCCGCCGGCGGTTCACGCGGCGGCCCCGCTGCCAACGGCGAGCCCGTACCAGCGGTTCGCGGTGCCCCCGTACACGGCGGCCCGGTCCGCGTCGTCGAGCGTCTCCAGCAGCGCCGCAGTGATCGACAAGGTGTGCCCGTAGCCGGCGGCCAGGGTGCACACCGGCCAGTCCGAGCCGAACATCAGCCGCCGGGCGCCGAACTCCTCCAGCAGCGGCCGGGCGTACGGGAGCAAGTGCTCGGCGTCGCGCTGCCCGTCGCCGGCCTCGGTGAGCAGGCCGGAGAACTTCACCGCGACGTTCGGCAGGGCCGCCAGCTCGGCGATGTGCGTCGCCCACGGTTCGATCGCGCCCGCCGCGATGGGTGGCTTGCCCGCGTGGTCGAGGACGAAGGAGGTGCCGGCGTGGCGCCGTACCGCCTCGATCGCCGAGGGGAGCTGTGCGGCGGTGACGATCAGGTCGAAGACCAGCCCGCGGTCGCCCAGGACGTCCAGGCCGGCGGCGACGTCCTGGCGCAGCAGCCAGTCTCCCTCTGCCGCGCCGGGCGGTTCGAGCTGAACCTGGTGCCGCAGGCCGACCAGGCCGGTGCCGCCCTCCGCCGCGCGCAGCCGGTCCAGGATGCCGGCGAGGTCGGGGGCGGTGAGGTCGGCCCAGCCGACGACACCGGCAACGCGGATGTCGCGCGCGTGCAGCCGCAGCAGCTCCACGGTCTCGTCCGTCGAGTCCACCGTCTCGACGACCACGGTCGCGTCGATGCCGTGGGCGTCGAGCTGCGGTGCCAGGTCGGTCATGGTGAAGTCGCGGCGCAGGACGGGCAGGTCCCGCGTCCATGGCTGGTCCCGGACCGACAGGTCCCACACGTGGTGGTGCGCGTCGACACGTGGCGGTCCCGCCACGCTTTCGGCGGCTTCAGCGCGGTCCGTCGTCATGGAACACCTCCTCCATCGGCGCCCACCACTCGCCGTCGGCCGCCGATGTGACCGGCTCCTGGCAGGGATCGGTCAGCTGCCACCACTGCTGCGTCGTCTCGTCCTCGGCGAGTCGCGCCAGATCGGTGTGCAGATCGTCCCCGGTGTACTCGTAGTAGCTGAACAACAGGCCGTCCCGGAGGAAGATCGAGTAGTTGCCGATGTGGGCGCGGTGCAGCGCGACCAGCACGTCCGGCCACACGGTCGCGTGCAGCTCCCGGTACTCCTGCTCCTTCTCCGGCCGCAGCCGGATGACGGTGGCCACCCGTTTCATCAAGGCTCCTCAAGTCGTTCAGGCGACCCGGTGGTCGTCCAGGGCGTCGGGGTTCCAGTCGATTCCGATGCCGGGTACGTCGGGAGGGGTCACGCAGCCGTCCTCGATGGCGAGCGTGCTGTGCGTGATCGCCTGGAGCTGCGGTATGTGCTCGACGAAGATCCCGTTCGGCACGGCCGCGGCAAGGCTGACGTGTAGCTCCATGAGGAAGTGTGGGCTCACCGCGACGTTGAAGGCCTCGGCGGCGTGCGCGACCTTCAGCCAGGGGGTGATCCCGCCGACACGGGCGACGTCGACCTGGACGATCCCGGCCGCGCCCGCGGCCAGGTAGGCGCCGAACCGCTGGACGGAGTACAGCGACTCGCCGACCGCCACCGGCACGCTGGTCGAGGCGGACAGCCGGCGGTGCCCGGCCAGGTCGTCGGCCGGCAGAGGCTCCTCGAACCAGGCGATGTCAAGCGGCTCGTACGTGCGAGCGCGGCGGATCGCCTCGGCGGCCGTGAAGGCCTGGTTCGCGTCGACCATCACCTCCAGCTCCGGGCCCACGGCCACGCGGACGGCCGCGAGCCGCTCGGCGTCCTCGGCCGGCGACGGCCTGCCCACCTTGATCTTCACGCCGCGCAACCCGGCCGCGGCCGACCGCTGCGCGCCTGCCACGACTTCTTCGATCGGCAGGTGCAGCCAGCCGCCCTCGGTGTCGTAGACGGGCAGCCGCTCGTGGGCGCCGCCCGCCATCCGCCACAGCGACTCGCCGGTACGGCGACCGCGCAGGTCCCACAGCGCGGTGTCGACGGCGGCGAACGCCAGCGAGGTGATTGCCCCGACGGTCGTCGCCCGAGTCTGGTCGAGCATGTGCCGCCACAGTGCCTCGACGGGCCGGGCGTCCCGCCCCAGCAGCGCCGGGACCAAGTGGTCCCGGATGAGCGACACGACGGCCCGCCCGCCGGTCCCGATGGTGTAGGAGTACCCGATGCCGGACAGCCCGTCGGACGTGTGGACTGTGGCGAGGACCGTCTCCTGCTTGACGAAGGACTGCATCGCGTCGACGCGTACGGCCGCCGGCTCGAGATCCACCAGCTGGACGTCGATGCGTTCGATTCGGGTCATGTCGTGTGCTTCCTGGATCGGGGCACGGTACGGCTCACTTGAGGGCGCCCAGCGTGATGCCGCTCGTGACGTAGCGCTGGAAGATGAGGAAGAGGATGACGATGGGAAACGTCGCGATGGTGAGGCCGGCGAAGAAGGCTCCCTGATCGCTGACGAACTGTCCCTGAAAGGACAGCAGCCCGACCGACAGCGTGCGGTTCTGCGGGCGGGTCAGCAGGACCACGCCGAACTGCACCTCGCTCCAGACGAAGATCAGCCCGAGCATCGAGACCGAGATGAACCCGCCCTTGCTGATCGGCAGGACGACGCGCAGCAGCGCAGCGAACTCCCCGCATCCGTCGATCTTGGCCGCCTCGAGCAGCTCGCGCGGCACGGCGGCGAACACCGACCGCATGATCAGGGCGATGGTCGGCGTCATGAACGCCGCGTACACCAGCGAGATGCCGAGCACGCTGTTGAGCAGGCGGTACCTGCCGAGGAGTTCGAACGTCGGAATCAGCGCGACGATCAGCGGGATGCTCAGCGCGAGCACCATGATGCGGCTGACCACGCCCGACAGTGCGCGGGTCGCGCGGGCCATGCCGTAGCCGGCGAGGCTGCCGCAGGTCACGCCAATGGCGAGGCTGCACAGCGTGATCAGCAGGCTGTTGCCGATGTACGTCGGCAGAGGTGCCCCGCCGACTGTGCCGCGCCAGGCGGTGTAGTAGTTCGACAGCATCCAGCGACCGCTGAGGCCCAGCGGATGGGCGTAGATGTCGGCCGTCGGATGCAGTGACAGCAACAGCATCGACAGGAACGGGACGATGGTGATCAGCGTCCAGACGAGCAGCAGCAGGTACCCGAGGTACCACAGCGGGCCGCGTCGCCGGAGCCGTCCGTGCCGGCGTGTGCCTGCCGCCATGTCGGCCGTCCAGGTCTTCGCGCGCCAGGCCGGTGTCGTCGGGGCCGTCATCGCGCGTCCAGCCGCTGCTGGCGGAACAGTTGCAGGACCACGACGCCGATGACACCGACGATCAGCGTCGTCACGACGGCGGTGGCCGAGCCGTAGCCGTAGTCCTGGTCGACGAACGACTGTTTGTAGACCAGCACCGGCAGGATGCTCGTGGCGTTGCCGGGCCCGCCCCGGGTCATCGCGTAGATGATGCCGAAGGCGTTGAAGGCGAACACCGACATCAGGGTCGTGACCGTACCGAGCATCGGCACGATGTTCGGCAGTGTGATCCGGAAAAGCCGTCCGGCTTCGGACACGCCATCGAGCGTGGCCGCCTCGTGGACCTCGGGGGAAATGGTGTCCATCGCGCCCAGCAGGATCAGCATCGCGTACCCGGTCTGCGTCCACACCGCGACGAAGATCGTCACGATCAGCGCGGTCGTCGGCGACGCGAGCCAGGCGTGTCCGTCGCCGAGTCCGAGTGAGCCGAGCACGGTGTTCACCACGCCGGTGGAGGGCTGGAATGAGTTGGACCAGAAGACGCCCGCGACGCTGACCGGGACGATCACCGGCAGGAACCAGATGGTCTTGAAGAAGCGGGCGCCGGGGACCTTCCGGTTGATCGCGTTGGCGAGCAAGGTCGCGATCACCACGGTGAAGACCACGGTGCCGACGAAGAACACCAGGCTGGTCACGATCGACTGCCGGACCAGCGAGTCGTTCATGAGCCGCCGGTAGTTGGCCAGCCCGCGGTAGGTGACAGATCCGATGCCGTCCCACGAGCCAAGGCTGATGTGCACCGACTCCGCGACCGGGTAGGCGATGAGCAGGGTCATCAGCACCAGCGCCGGTGCGACGATCAGAATCGGGAACTTCTGTGCGCTGCGGCGTGGCCTGCGGGCGGTGGCGGTGGCGGTGGCGGCAACCGGGGGGATCTCCTGGGCGGCCATCAGTCCGTCGCCCCGGAGACCTTGCCGGATTGCAGGTTCTCCAGTCCGGTCTGGAACTGCTGGGCTGCCTGCTGCGGGGTCAGCTTGCCGGAGACGAGCTTCTGCAGCACCGGCACCGCGAACGACTGCCCGAGCGTGGACGGCACGGTCGAGTCCCAGATGTTGACCAGTCCGACGGACTTGGACACCTCGAACTGCTGCTGCACCAGGTCGCCCAGGTTCGACAGCCTCGACGGCTGGATTGAGGTGAACACTGGCAGAGAGCCGCTGGCGGCGACCACGCTGACCTGGTACTTGTCGGTCATGAAGAACTTGAGGAACTTTTTGGCCAGCCCCGGGTTCGCCGCCTTGGCCGGGATGACGAAGGTGTCGCCGTTGAAGGCGTTGAACGGCGTCTTGCGGCCCTTCGTGAGCGGCGGCAGCAGGAACCAGCCCATGTCGAACGACGGCTTGGCCGCCTTCAGGTCCGCGTAGCTGTAGTTGCCGCCCTGCAGCATCGCGAGCCTGCCGCTGCTGAACAGCGCCTGGGCCTGTGTGGTGTCCATGCCGAGCATCCCCTTCTGGAAGATGCCCTTCTTCTGCCAGTCCTGGATGGTCCGCAGTACCTTCACAAAGCCCGGGTCGGTGTACTTGACGTTCGTCGGCGACCCCGGCTTGAAGTTCGTGAGCATGGCCTGGTAATCGCTCTCCGACACCGCGGTGGGCAGCAGCGCGTCGAGCGTGTGCCCCAGGTCGTACGGGCTCGACCCACCGACGCCGAAGCCCTCGTACCCTGCGGCCTTCAACTTGGCCGCCATGGACTCGAACTCGGCGACGGAGGCAACCTGGTGATCGGCCGGGTCGGGGATGCCTGCCTTGGCGAACGCCGCCTTGTTGTAGTAGATCGGGGCGATCAGCAGTTCCTCGTAGAGAACGCCGTAGTGATGCCCGTTGGTCGTGTAGTAGGCGGTCTGGCTCTTGGCGTACTTGTCCGCCAGGCCAGCGGCATCCCACACATCATCGATCGGGGTGAGCTGCTTGTTCTTCAGCAGCGCCGACCAGACGCCGGTACTGCGCTGGAGGTAGCCGATGTCCGGGGTGGCGGTCGAACTGAGCAGAGCCACGTTCGGGCCGCGGGAGCTGTTGGAGTCGACGCTCTCGAAGGTGACCTTGGTGCCGGGGTTGGCCTTCTCGAAATCATTGCCGACCTGTTGCATCCGATCGGCCATCGGCCCGGCGGGGATCTGCACACGTAGCGACTTGCCGTCGCCGGATGAAGCGCCCGGACCGGTGCCGCACGCCGAGAGGATGCTCGCGGCCGCGAGCAGGACGGCGGCGCGCCTGGCCGCCTTGGAAGTGTTAAAGGCCCGCACGTGACTCGTCTTTCCGGGAGTTGGACAGTTCGATGGCGATGACATCGATGAGGGCGCCGGTCGGTGGCGGCACGGTGATGAACAGCTCGCCGAGGGGCTCGTCCTCGGCGCCGTTGGCCTTGTGCACTTCCTCATTGACGGAGTACTCCAGAGGCTGCTCGGTGCCGAGCATGCGCACGCCGGCCACCGAGCCGATGGGCACGTTGCGCACGACGAGGAGGTCCTGCGGCTGGAGCAGCAGGTGCAGGTAGATGGTGTCGTCATGCTGGGTTGCGGGGCCGTGGAAGTCGAGGCGTTCGGACGCCGGCCCGGCGCCGAAGAGGCTCTCGCCGTGGCTGGCGAGCCAGGCGCCGAGCCGCTTGAGTGTGGCCACTTCGGTCGGCACAAGCGACCCGTCGCCGCGCGGCCCAATATTGAGCAGGAAGTTGCCGCCGCGCGAGACGACCTCGCTGAGGTAGCCGGCGAGCAGGCGCGGGCTCTTGTAGTCCAGGTCGTCGGGCCGGTACGCCCAGCTGTCGCTCATGGTGAGGCACAGCTCCCACGGTCCGCCCGGCGGACGGCGCGGCATGCCCTGCTCGGGAGTGGCGTAGTCGCCCCGACCCGGCAGCCGGTCGTTGATGATCACTTCCGGCTGCAGCGACTTGATCAGCTCGCGCAGCTCGGCGGCATGCCACTCCTCCGCGGTGCGTTCCCATTCCCCGTCGAACCAGAGCAGGTCGATCGTCCCGTACCGGGTGAGCAGCTCGGTGAGCTGTCCCTTGACGTAGTCGATGTAGCGCGCCCACCTCTCCGGCGACGGCCGGCGGTACCGGTCGTGCGGGTAGGGGCGGTCGGCGTCGGTGAACGCCGGGTAGTCCGGATGGTTCCAGTCCAGCAGCGAGTAGTAGACGCCGACCCGCAGGCCCTCGGCGCGCAGCGCGTCGAAGAACTCGCGGGTGATGTCGCGGCCGTACGGTGACGCCGCGATGGAGAAGTCCGAATGTTCGGTGTGGTACATCGAGTAGCCGGCGTGGTGCCGGACGGTGAAGACGACATAGCGCGCACCCGCGGCGCGGGCGAGGCGGGCGACCGCCCGCGGATCCCAGCGGTGCGGATCGAAGGTCGCGGCGGTCGACTGGTACTGCGCGACCGTGATGTCGGCTTCAGGCTCGGTACGGCCCGGAAGGATCGAATGGCCGACCAGCGGCCAGCCGATCTCCACGCCTTGCTGACTGGCGTGGTCCCAGTGGACGAACAGCCCGAAGGCCGCTTCACCGAACCAGTCGGGAATGGTCATGAGGGTCACCCTCCCCATCGAGAGGATCTTGATCCGAATCGGATGCTATAGGATTTGATTGAGGATGCAGGTCTTCCGATCGGACGTCAACCAGTCGTCGGAAGATTTCACAACGATCGAAGCCGTCCTCCTGATTGAGTGGCGTCAAGCGCGTGGTTTCAGTGATCGACGATGCGGAGGGTTGATGAGTGACCCCCGTGCCGCTGACGGCCACAGCCGCGACGAACAGCTCGGATTCCCGTGGATCGGTCAAGATCAGCGTTCGTGAGTGGGTCTTCCAGGCGCTGATGACCCTGCTCATGGATCACGACCTGGAGCCCGGCACGAAGCTGTCGATCGCCGGGCTCGCGCGCCAACTCGACGTATCCCAGACGCCGGTCCGCGAAGCCCTCGCCCGATGCGAGTCCGAGGGCCTCGTCGTGCGCCGGCCGAACGCCGGCTACCTGGTCGCCCCCCTGCTCGGCCGGACCGGCCTGGACGACCTCTACGATATCCGCCTGCTCCTCGAGCCGGCCGCCGCTGAAAACGCGCGGCACGGTACGCGGCCGCAGCCGAACTGGCCGGCCTGCACCGCACGCTCGAGCGGATGAGACCGCCGCTGCGCGGCGACACCTACGAGGCGTATCGCGGCTTCGCGGAGCTCGACGCCGCCTTCCACGACGGCATCGCCGAGGCGAGCTGCAGCTCGCTCATGGCCGACACGCTGCGCCGGTTCCGCGCGCACACCCACAGCTACCGCCTCTACTTCCGGCACAGCATCGCCGGTGAGGCCGTCGTCGAGCACCAGGCGGTGCTCGACGCCATCCGCGCCAAGGACCCGGAGGCCGCGGCGCACGCCATGCCCGACCACCTGGAGGCGTCGAGGTCGCGACTGAGGAACACCGGCGACTCCTGACAGGACGCCCGAGCTCGCGAGGCAGCGCGCCGGGCGAGTGCACAATGCGGCGGCGTCCGGTTGCCCTGAAGAGTGTCACTATTCCGATCAGGCTGCTGAGCTGGGCGTTTCCTGTGGATGATGAGTCAGCCGGGGTGACGTGGTGTGGTACTCGACCTCGTCGCCCTAGTCCGCGCCGACGCCCGCTTCGAACGCGGCGTCCTGGTCGAACGCTCACAAGCAACCGCAGCGTTAACGGCCGCCAGTCATCCGCCGCAGCCGCGGAGTTGTTCGCCCGCGTGGAACGATGAGGTCATGTGGTCGCGACTGCCGTTCGGGGATGAGTTACGGGCCGAGCTGGGCCCACCCAGGCGCTCTCGGCGTCTGGGCAGCAGTCCGCGCTCACGTGTGTGGAGCATGGAACTGGCCGGGGCACCGGCGGTGGTGAAGCAGATCGTCGAAGGTCCCGACGCCGACGAGCGGTACGCCCGCGAGGTGGCCGCGCTGCGGCTCGCCGCCCGGGCTGAAGGGCCTGTGGTGCCCGCACTTTGTGCCCGAGGCAGCGCAGTTCGCCGTGCACGCGTCGGAAGCCCCATCGGGAGTTCTCAGCGCCGAGCCGGATGACCAGGTCGCGGATCTCCTCGGGCGCGGAGGCCGCCCAGTAGACGGCGACTGCGTCCACTTCTGCTTCACCAGACGCTGGTGCCAGGCCAGCAGGGTGCGCGGTGAGACGATCCGGTGTTCACGCAATGGCCCGAGTGTTGGGCGGCCGAGGTTTGTTGCACAGTCCCGTCGCGCGACGAAATAACTTCCAGTCGGCGGTGGCCGACAACAAGATCAGCCGATCGATCCAGGTCTGTCCAGCGGGTGGGCACCTTCACGACCACGGCCGTGCCGGAGGCCTCCAGCACGCTGGTGGCCTCCCCGTCCTGGTGGGCGAACAGCACATCTGACCAGCTGTCACCTCTCCCCGCATCTCGGGGGAACCTCAGCCCGGCTCAGGGCAGACAGAAAGGCGGCCCGTCCTGGGGAGGCCTGTTTTCTGAGTACATAGCTGAGTATCGGGTCGGATGCGGGGCGGGCGGCCTCTGCCGATTCTTGTCCGCATGAGTGAGACATCAGTCAGGCAGCAGAGTACGGCCGCGTTCTACGGTCAGGCGGTCGCCTCCTTCGCTGTCGCCATGGCGGCCACCGCTATCGGCATTTTCCGGCTGCACGCCGACGCCTGGGTACGCGGCTTCCTGGCCATCGCCGTCCTCTATCTGGTGACCTCCGCTTTTACCCTGGCCAAGGTGATCCGGGACCGTCAGGAGGCCGGGCAGATCGTCAGCCGGGTCGATCAGGCGCGGATGGAGAAATTGCTCGCCGAGCACGATCCGTTCGAAAAGCTGTGAACCGTTCCGCATCCTGTGCGACTCTGTCGCCCGATTCGGTCGACCTGGTGAAACCGGTGGGCCGCTCACGATGAACGCGCAGGTGAGGCTGATCGAATCAGGTCTCACCACGAATCGGGCGACAGAGTCCTGTGCCGCTCGAAAAGTCATCGCTGCGTGTCATGCCGCATATTTGTACTCGTTGATGAGGCCGCCGAGGATCCGGGTGCGCAGGACTTTGCCGGTGCTGAGGGCATGCGCTGCGGCGGGTTGTTTGTGAGCGTCGGGTGGTCGCTGGTTGCGGGCCTGGTGAGGTCGGTGTTCGTTGTAGTGCCGCTCGTAGGCCGCGAAAACGTGGCGGGCATGGGCCTCGTTCATGATGAGGACGTGGTCGAGGGCTTCGCGTCGGATGCTGCCGATGGTGCGTTCGCAGTGCGCATTCATGCGGGGAGCCTGTGGCGCACTGTTGAGGATCTCCGTCTCCTCGGCCCGAAAGACGGCGTCGAAGGCCTCGCCGTACTTGCCATCGCGGTCGCGCAGCAAGAAGGGCAGGGTCTCGATGCGTATGCCCAGGCCGGCGGTGAGATTCCGCGCCTGCTGCACTGCCCGGTCCCGGGTCGGGTGGGCGGTGACCCCGGTGATGCGCAGTCGCCGGGTGCCGTGCTCGAGGAACACCAGCGCATACAACCGTCTGCCGAGGGCGGTGTCGATGTGGAAGAAGTCTGCCGCGATGAGGCCCTCGGCTTGCGTGGTCAGGAACTCGCGTCAGGTGGGGCCTTTCGAGCGGCACAGCGTTCGCGGTGCAGGTCGGAGTGGACGGCTTCGCCCTGCTGGAGGCGGTCCATCGGCCTGATACGCCGGCCTGGTCGCGGCAGTTGCCTGCCGTGCAGGTCCTGCGCCGGGCGTGGATCCAGCAGTACCACCGAGGCGGCGAACACGGTGAGGGGGTGCGCTGGCGGGAGGGCAAAGACCTTCCGCCGGGCAGACTCCGGCTGGTCAGCCCGCACGATCCGGATGCGCGCTGCGCGGTCAAGCGCGGCTTGATCTGGGACGGCTACAAGGTCCGCTACAGCGAGACCTGCGAGAATGATCTCCCTCATGTGATTGTGAACGTGGCCACCACGCACGCCGCGGTGGACGACTCCCGCCTGGTCGCAACCGTCCACGAACACCTGGAGCGGCGCGGAGCGAAACCAGGAGAGCACCTGGTCGACGGGGGCTACACCTCCGCCGCGATCATCCTGACCGCACGCGCCCAGGGCATCGGCATCCTCGGGCCCCTGCCGCCCGCCAGTGACCGCCAGACCCGGGCCAACCAGGGCTTCGCGCTCACCGACTTCCAGATCCACTGGGACGAGCAGTACGCCGTCTGCCCCAAGGGGGCCAAGAGCCGCTACTGGGGCAGCACCCGCATGGACGGACAGCCGCGGACCGTGGTCATCTTCCCCGAATGGGCCTGCCGCAACTGCAAGGTCCGCACCTCGTGCACCAGCGGTTTCACCCGGCGCCTGACCCTGCACCCCCGCGAGGAACACGAACTCCTCGAACAGCAACGTGCCGCACAGGAAACCGACGCCTGGAAACAGCGCTTCACCATGCGCGCCGGCGTCGAGGGCGCGATCTCCCAGGCCGTCCGCACCACCGGCATCCGCCGCAGCCGTTACCGAGGCCAGGCCAAGACCGGCCTGGCCTACGTCTTCAGCGCCGCAGCAATCAATCTCCACCGCATCGACGCCCACCTCACCGGACACCCCATCGGCACCACACGCCGCACCCACTTCGCCGACCTCGACCTCAATCCTCGACCCCGCAGGAAAACACGCACACGCTATCCGTGAATCGGGCGACAGAGTCGCACAGGATTGGGGCGTCATGGCCACCGTCAGCAGGCGGGTGGTTGTGCTGTTTCCAACCAGGCGGCGTTGCCCAGAGCATAGAACGGCCGAGGGTGGAGGACGCCCTCAGAGGGCGAGGGTGCAGACGACCGAGGGGACGCGCGAGGCCGGGGCGGGTCGGCTGAGGGCTCCGGTGGGCAGGACGCGGAGCGCGGCGAGGGTGCCGCTGTGCTGGTTGGCCACGAGCAGATGGCCGGCGACCAGGGCAAGGCCGCGGGGCCAGATCCCGCCGCTGGGCACCTCGCCGATCGGCTGGAGGTCGGTGCCGGACACCCGGAAGGCGGCCACCGTGTCGGCGCCGCGGTTGGTCACCCAGACGAAGCGCCCGCACGGCGAGGCGACGATTCCGCCGGGCTGGTTGGAGACGTCCCGGATCGTGGTGGCGGGCGTGCGGGAGACCGCGGTCAGGGTGCCGACGTCGGGGTCGTAGCGGTGGCAGGTGAGGGTGGAGGACAGTTCGTCCGCGCTCCAGGCACAGGTGCCGTCGGGCGCGAACGCCAGGTGGCGCGGTCCGGATCCGGGGCGTGCCCGGTTCACCGCGGTCTGCTGCAGGTGTCCCGTCCGGGTGTCGAGGCGGTAGGTGAAGACGGCGTCCGCTCCCAGATCGGTGGCCAGGACGAAGCGGCCGTCCGGGGCGACCACCACCTGATGGGCGTGGCTGCCTTCCTGCCGTCCGCGGACCGGGCCCGTCCCTTCGTGGACGGCGACGTCGGTCAGTTCGCGTATGCGCCCGTCGGCGTCGAGCCGGTGCACCGCCACGCTGCCCGGCATGGTGTCGCTGCCGTAGTTGGCCGTCAGCAGCCAGTGCCCGTCGGGGTGGACGGTGAGGTGGCACGGGTTGGCGCCGCCGCTGCCGACCGGGGCCCCGAGGGGGGACAGCACCTCGTCGTTCCGTCGCAGGACGGCGCTGACGGCGCCGGCGTCGGCCTCGTTCGTGCTGTAGACGACGTCCAGGGACGGATGTGCCGCGAGGAACGAGGCGCCGCTGAGGGGCACAGGGGACACCCGGGGTTCGTCCTTCAGCGAGCCGGTTCCCGGGGCGAACCGTACGGCGGCGAGCCCGGCACCGCTACCTCCGGTGTCCGGTGTGTAGGAGCCCGTGAGGACGAGCAGCTCGTCGGGGGAGGGAGTCGGTGTCGGCATGAGGGGTCCTTGGGGGTTCCTTTTAGGGGCCGGGGCGTGGTCAGCGGAGGATGTCGTCGTGGTGGTCGAGCAGGGCCAGTTCGGCGCGGCGGGGGAGGCCCTCCCAGTCGCCGGTTGAGCTGACCGCGAAGGCGCCAAGGAGCGCCGCCGTCCGCAGCCGCCGCTCCGGCGGCTCACCCGCGAGCAGTTCGGCCAGATATCCGGCAGCGAACGCGTCCCCCGCGCCCACCGTGTCGTGGACGCGGACGGGCACGGCGGGCTGCCGGTACGCCTTGCCGTCCAGGAGGGCGAAAGCTCCCGCCTCCCCCAGTTTGATCACGGCGCCGGCGGGCCCGAGGGCACAGATGCTCTTGGCGAGCTGCTCGGGCCCGTCACTGTCGGGCGTGCCGGGAACCATCAGCCGGGCTTCGTACGATCCCGCGAAGACCAGGTCGGCCTTGCGCAGCAGGGGCCGCAGGGCGTCCCCGGCCCTGGTCTCGTCCCACAGCAGGGAGCGGAAGTTGATGTCCAACGAGATCGGCACCCCGGCGGCGGAGGCGATGTCCACCGCTCTGCGGACGGCCAGGGCCGGGGCGTCGCCCAGGGCCGGTGTGATCCCGGTGATGTGCAGGACCGCCGCGCCCGCCACGATGTGCTTGGGGATGTCCTGTGGGCAGAGCCGGGCGCCCGCGGTGTGGGTGCGGTAGTAGCGGGTGCGGCCGTGGGTGGAGGTGCGTTGCTCCTTCAGCAGGAGCGAGGTGGGGGCGGTGTCCCGGGTGGCGACGGTGGTGACCCCTTCCGCGCGCAGTTCGCGCAGGATCAGCTCGCCGAGCCCGTCGTCGCTGACGCGGCCGATCCAGGTCGCGGACCCGCCGAGACGGCTGACCCCGATGGCGACGTTCGACTCCGCTCCGGCCACCCCCAGGCGCATCGTCGTCCCCAGGGCGAGCGGCCCGGGTTCCGGTGAGGACAGGACCGCCAGTGCTTCGCCGACCGTCACGAGGTACGGCTCCGTGCCCGGACCTTTCACGAGTCGGCCTCCTTTTCCGGTGCGGCTTCCGCTGCGGCGGCACTGACCGCTTCCAGCAGCGTGCGTGCTCTGTCGGTGAGGCGCCCCAGAGCGTCCGGGGTCGGATCGCGATCCGCTCCGCGCAGCAGCGGGGAGCCGATGCCCACGGCGTGGGCGCCCGCGTCCAGGAAGAACCGGGCCTGGGTGACCCCGACACCGCCGACGGCGATGATCGGGATATGCGGCAGGGGCGCCCGCAGCTGTCGCAGATGGGCGGGGCCGCCGGTGGAGGCCGGGAAGAGCTTGACGGCCGCCGCGCCCGCCTGCCAGGCGGTGGCCACCTCGGTGGGTGTCCAGGCGCCCGGGTAGCACGGAGTGCCGCCGCGGGTCGCGTTGCCGATGACGGCGGTGTCCACGTTGGGCGCCACCAGGAACTGGGCTCCGGCGGACAGCGCGTCCCGGGCCTGGCCGGTGGTGAGGACCGTACCGGCGCCGACCGCGACGCCGGATCCCAACTCATCGCGGATACGGGCCAGGGTGTCGAGCGCGCCGGGCGTGGTGAGGGTGACCTCCAGGCAGGTGATGCCGCCTGCCGTCAGGGCCCGGGCAACCGCGGGCAGCCCGGAGCCGTCGTCCGACCGGAGGATCGCCATGACCCGGGTGCGCAGCAGCTGCGGTGTGATGTCCGGACGGCTGGTCACTTGAGGCCCGAGGTGCTGATGCCGGAGACAAAGCCGCGCTGCATGATCAGGAAGAGGACGAGCACGGGCACGACGTACATCACGGCGCCCGCGGCGACGAGGTTGCTGAGCTGGGCGCCGTGTTCGTTCACGTAGCCGGTGGCGAGCTTCACCGCCAGGGTGGTGCGGTCGCTGTCCAGCAGCAGGGCGGGGGCGATGTAGTCGCCCCAGGTCCAGGAGAAGGACAGGATCAGGCTGGTGGCGATGACCGGCCACGACTGCGGCAGGAAGATGCGCCAGAAGATGCGGATATGTCCGCAGCCGTCGACGATCGCCGCCTCCTCCAGCTCCTTCGGCATGTTGGAGAAGAACTGGCGGAACAGGAAGATCAGGTACGGGGCGCCGCACAGGCCCCACAGGACCCACGGCATATAGGTGTTCAGCAGATTGAACTTGGCGAACACCAGATAGGTGGGGATGAGGGTGATGACGGCCGGCAGCATCATCGTCGACATCAGCAGGCCGAAGATGACGCGCTTGCCCGGTGCGTCGAGGCGGGCGAAGCCGTAGCCGGCCCAGGCCGAGGCCAGCGTCACCAGCACCGAGTAGATGGTGGCTATCGTCAGGGAGTTGCGGGCGTAGGCGAGGTAGGGGATGCGGGTCAGGGCCTCTTGGAAGTTGCCGAGAGACGGGTGGTGGGGCCACCAGTGGATGGGCAGGGCCCGCAGTTCGCCGACATCTTTCAGCGCGGTGATGGCCAGCCAGCCGAACGGGCTGAGGAAGAGGACGAGGAGCGCCACCAGAACCATGTAGACGGCGCTGCGCTTGGCCAGGGTCATCGCTTGCCTCCGAGCGTGCGCGGCTTGGTCGTGGCCGTTTCCGGGGCTGTGTTGTAAAAGACCATGCCCTTGCTGAGCCTGAAGACGAGGAAGGTGATCACCAGAATGCAGGCGAACAGGATCCACAGCAGGGCCGAGGCGTACCCGTACCGGCCGTTGGCGAAGTACTGGGCGAAGACGTTGATCATGTAGAAGTAGTTGCTCTCGGGCACGGCGGTGACGCCGTGCGGGGTCGGGTCGAGCGCGATCAGCAGCGGCATGAAGCTCTGCAGGGCGGCGATGATGCCGGTGACGACCTGGAAGAAGAGCACGGGGGAGAGCAGCGGCAGCGTGATGCGGGTGAAGGACTGCCAGGCGCTGGCCCCGTCCATCCGGGCCGCCTCGTGCAGCTCCTTGGGGATGTCCTGAAGCCCCGCCAGCGAAATGATCATGACATTGCCGACTCCCCACAACGTCAGCATGATCAGCACCCAGCGGGCGTAGGGGTCCATCAGCCAGGCGACACCGTTCATGTTCAGGGCGTCCAGCACGCCGTTGGCGGCTCCGGAGTCGCGGTCGAAGATGAGCTTGAAGGTGAGCGCGGCGCCGACCGGCGGTACCACCGCCGGCAGATACAGCAGGGTGCGGAACAGACCGCGGGCCCGGATCGGCTGGTTGATCAGTACGGCCAGCAGGAGCCCCGCCACGATGGTCAGCGGCACGGTGATCGCGGTGAACACTCCGGTGCGGGCCAGAGAGTGCAGCGTGTCCGGATCGGTGAGGGCCTCTTTGTAGTTGGCCAGGCCCACGAAGTGGGTGCGGGGAGAGAGCCCGTCGGAGTCGGTGAAGCTGAGCCACAGCGCGTACCCCAGCGGGTAGACCGTCAGCGCCAGAAAGCCCACCAGCCACGGGCCGGCGAAGAGGTAGAAGGCACGGGCCCGGCGCCCCCGCACCGAGCGGAGACCGCTCGCCCGTGCCGGGCGGGAGTGGCGGGCCCGCCCCGCCGCCTGCCTGTCCGGGGACGGCGCGAGGGACTCGGCGGCCCTGGTGACCTCGACGCTCACCCCAGGACCTTCTTTCCGTTGGCGAGCTGCTTGTTCATGTCCGCGTTGAGCTGGTCGGCCACCTTGCCGGCGGCGGTCTTGGACTTGACCGCGCCCGGCAGGATCTTGTTGATGGACGCGTCCAGGGCGGTGAGCTGGGCGTACGGGGAGAAGGTCAGGACGGAGAAGTGCTTCAGCTCCTGCTGCTGCACTTTGTACGCCTGCTTCTGGAACGGCTGGCTCTGGGGCATCTGCGAGTGCAGCGACTTCAGGGTGGGGATGCCCCAGCCGCTGGCCGCCCGGTCCTGGGCCGGCTTGCCGCCGAAGTACCACTCGAAGAACTTCCAGGCCAGGTCCTTCTTCTTGGCTTCCTTGGGAATCCAGTAGCCGGTGGCGCCGAAGCAGGGGCTGATGCGGTGGCTGCCGAGCTGGGGGGCGGGCGCGAACCGGGACACCTTGGCCAGCTTGGCGTCACCGCCGATCGAGCCGCCGAACCAGTAACCGTCGCCGGCCATCGCCATGCGCCCGGCCTGGTACGTGGGCCAGTCCCAGCCGTCCGGGTTGGGGTTGGACACGCTCGGGCCGATGTCGGCCCGGGCGTACTCCAGATACCAGTTCAGCGCCTTGAGCGCCTCAGGCGAGGAGAAGTCCACCGAGGTCAGGTCCTGGGAGAACAGGCTGCCCCCGGCCGAGGCCGTCATCCCCATGATCGTACAGAAGGTGCTGAGCCCCGAGGCGTTCATCCCGTACACCTTGACCTTGCCGAGCCGGCGCTTGACCAGGCGCTTGCCCATGTCCAGCCACTCGTCCTGGGAGAGCGGCTCGGTCTCGCTGGGCAGGTCCAGCTTGGCCTCCTCGAGCAGGTCGGTGCGGTACCAGAACATCGAGTCCTGTGAGTAGTCCTTGGCCATGCCGTAGCGGGGGCCGGCGCCCTGCTTCTTTCCGTCGAAACGCCACACGTCGTTGACCGGGTCCAGGTCGGAGACCTTGAGCGCCTTGCTCTTGGCGAAGTACTGGTCGAGGTCGGTCATCACCCCCCGCGCGGCGAAGTACGGCGTGTCCGTCGCGCCGAGACCGCGCACCACGTCCGGCGGGGTCTTGCTGGCCAGCATGGCGTTGAGCTTGGTGGTGTCGTAGAGAACGAACTTGACCTTGCAGCCCAGTGCCGCTTCCGCGGCCTTGATCGTCTTTTTGTCCATCTCGTTTTCGACGGACATGATCGTGAGCGTCTCGCTACCGCCGCCGGAGCCGCTGTCCTCGACGGAAGCGGCGCAGCCGGGCAGGGCGGTGGCGGCCAGCGCGGCACCGGCCGAGACGGTGAGGAAGCGACGCCGTCCGAGGGGAGCCGTGTCAGGAAGGGACATCTTTGTCAGCCTTTCGTGTGCGGGTGTCCGAGCAGAGGGAGGAGGGCAGGCCGCAGTGGCCGAGGAGGAAACCGTTCCGGCCGGGGCAGAGGGGGCGCGCGGCGCGTGGTGCCGCCTCGAGATGCCACCGGGCGTGGTGGGTTCGACACAGCTCCGCCCGCGGGGTGAAGTGGCGTCGGCATGTCGGTTATGGGCTGAAACTTTCGACCTTTGGGTGTCTGCTGAGATTCAGGTACTTCGCCCAAGGAAACCGGTTGACTGGAGGTGCGGCGAACGTTAGGTTCCGGCGTCATAAGGTGTCAAGGGGTTGAACATCGTTCGACTGGTCGAACATCTAGGGGTGTTGGGCCATCGAGAAGGAGAACTGGAAATGCCGGACCCATCCGTCCCCGTGCAGCCGGTCCGGGCGAAACTCGTGGACGTCGCCCAGGCGGCCGGGGTCTCCAAAGCCACCGTGTCCAAGGTGCTCAACGGCCGCGACCTGTCCGTTCGGGAGGAAACCCGGCAGCGCGTCCACGAGGCCGCCCGGACACTCGGCTACCGTCCCCACTCCGGGGCCCGGGCGCTGGCCGGCGCCAGCACCCACGCCCTCGCCCTGCTGGTGCCCGCCCTGGCCAACCCCACCTACGTCACCATCGCGCGCGGCGCCTACCAAAGGGCCCGTGAACTGGGCTATCTCTCCCTGCTCGCCGAGGACTTCGACGGGCAGGAGGCGGACGAGTCCTTCAGCGAACTGGTGCAGGAGGGCCGGGTGGACGGACTGCTCATCGCCTCGGCGCGCCCCGGCCATTCCCTGGTGGACACCGTGAGCCGCAGCTCCATCCCCCATGTGTTCCTCAACCGGTCGGTGGAAGGGTCCGGTCGCAATGTCACCATGGATGTGGCGCGCTCCAGTGTCACCGCCCTCGACCACCTCCACAGCCTCGGCCACCGGGCGATCGGCCACATCGCCGGCCCGCCCGGGATCACCCCGAGCGACGCCCGTAAAGAGGCGTTCTTGCGCCACGCCGGACAACTGGGGCTGCATGCCGCACTCGTCGCCTCCGGTGACTTCACCGAAGACGGCGGCGTGTCCGCCACCCTGCAACTGCTCGGCGCCGCCAAAGGGGGCGGCCCTCCGCCCGTCACGGCCCTCTACACCAGCTCGCTCGCCCAGGCCATCGGCGCCATGGGGGCGATCCGGTCCCTGGGGCTGCGCATCCCCGAGGACGTGTCCGTGGTCGGCAACGACGACCTCCCCGTCGCCGGCCACCTCTGCCCACCGCTGACCACCGTGGCGATGCCCCTGTACGACCTGGGGACCACGGCAGTGGACGCCCTGGTCGCCGCCATCCGGGGGACACCGATGGGAGACATCGTCGTACCCACCGAGCCGCGTCTGGTATCGCGCGGTTCCACGACAGCACCAGGAGCAACACCATGACCTCCGCTGGACTGTCCCGCTTCACCGGCCGTACGGCGCTGCTCACCGCGGCGGCCTCCGGAATCGGCGCGGCCACCGCCCATCGCCTGGCCGCCGAAGGCGCCTTGGCCCTGGTCACCGATGTCGACGGCGAGGGCGCGCGCCGCGTGGCCGAGGAAATCAGGGCCAAGGGAGGGCAGGCCCAGGACCGCCGGCTCGATGTCACCTCGCCCGGCGAGTGGGACGAGGCCATCCAGCACGCCCGGTCCTGGACCGGCCGTCTCGACGTCCTCCATCTCAACGCCGGCCGCAACCTGTACGGGGCGGCACACGAGTTGGACGACAAATCCTGGCACCACCAGTTGCGGCTGTGCTTGGATTCGGTGTTCTATGGCGTGCGGGCCGCGGTGCCACAGCTCCAAGCGGTCCGTGGCGCGGTGGTGGTCACCTCGTCCATCCACGCGGCCCTGGGGTTCAAGGGCTACCCCGCGTACGCCGCGGCCAAGGCCGGCGTCGGTGGCCTGGTGCGTCAACTGGCCGTCGAATACGGCGGACAGGTGAGGTTCAACGCCGTCCTCCCCGGCTCCGTGTTCACGGCCCTGTGGGCGGACACGCCACCCGAGCAACTCGCCGAGGCGGGCGCGCGGGCGCCGGTCGGACGGCTCGGAATGCCGGAGGACATCGCCGCGGCGGTGGCCTACTTCGCCTCCGACGACTCGTCCTTCGTCACCGGCCAGAGCCTGCTCGTGGACGGCGGCCGCGGCATCAGCGCCCAGGAGTAGCCCGCACGCGCCCCGCGCCCTGCTAAGCCCAGCCCCTCTTCCGCCCCCTCCCCGCACAGCAGCCGCCGGCCTTAGAGCCGTGCGCCACCAGCACCTGGAGACCGCACGTGAAGATCACCGGATACGAACTCTTCCTCGTCGAACCGCGCTGGCTCTTCCTGCGCATCGACACCGACGAGGGCATAGCCGGCTGGGGCGAGCCCATCGTCGAAGGCAAGGCACGCACCGTGGCCCAATGCGTCGAGGAGATGTTCGACTACCTCATCGGGCAGGATCCCACCCGCATCGAGGAACACTGGCAGGTCCTCGCCAAGGGCGGCTTCTACCGCGGTGGCGCCGTCCTCAACAGCGCCCTGGCGGGCATCGACCAGGCGCTGTGGGACATCGCGGGCAAGGCGCTCGGCGTCCCGGTCCACCAGCTTCTCGGCGGCCATGTGCGCGACCGGGTGCGCATCTACGGCTGGGTGGGCGGGGAGACCTTGCAGGAGTTGGCCGAGTCGGCTGCCGAGCAGGTCGCGAAGGGCCTGACCGCGGTCAAGATGAACCCCTGCGGTCAGCTGGAGCCGCTGGACACGCCGGCCACCATCAACGCCATGGTGGCCCGGGTGGCCGCGGTACGAGAGGCCGTCGGGCCGGAGTGCGATGTGGCGCTGGACTTCCACGGCCGCTTCAGCGGGGCCATGTCCCGCCGCGTGCTGCCGCTTCTCGAGCCGCTGCTGCCGATGTTCGTGGAGGAACCGGTCCTGCCGGAGTTCACCCAGGACCTCGGCGCCGTGGTGCGCTCCACCTCGATCCCCATCGCCACCGGCGAGCGGCTCTACTCCCGCTGGGACTTCCGCTCCGTGCTGTCCGACGGCATCGCCGTGGCCCAGCCCGACATCAGCCACGCCGGGGGCATCTCCGAGACCCGGCGGATCGCGGCCATGGCGGAGGCCCATGACGTCCTGGTCGCGCCGCACTGCCCGCTCGGCCCGATCGCCCTGGCCGCGAGCCTGCAACTCGACCTCGCCGTCCCCAACTTCCTCATTCAGGAACAGGCGCTCGGCATCGGATACGGAGACAGCAGCGGGCTGCTGAACTACCTCCTCGACCCCTCGCCCTTCACGCCCGAGGCCGGCTACATCCCCCGGCTGACCGGGCCCGGCCTCGGTATCACCATCGACGAAGACGCCGTACGTGCCGCCGCCGAGCGCGGACACAGCTGGCGCAACCCCGTGTGGCGCAACGCCGACGGCTCCCTGGCCGCCTGGTAGCGGCCGGCGGTACGCGCGAAGCAGCGGGTGGCGGCGGCCGGCCATCGCTGTCGCCCCCGCCCGCGGTCCTTTAAACGAGCTGGAGAAGTAACTCATGCCTGTTTTCCGCATCGCTGAAGCCGCCCTCGAGATCCAGCAGGGGCACGAAGTCCTCCGGGTCGAACCATGGGGCGCCGACAGCGCCCGGGTGCGCGCCGCCCGGTACCGCATCCCCGCCGAGAGCATCGGGGCCCTGGACGAGCGCCCGCCGTCGGCCGACGACACCGTGTCGGTGAGCGCCGGCGACTCCTCCGGTGTCCTCGTCCACGGGGAACTCACCGTCTCGGCCGTCCACCACTGGGACCAGGTGCGGCTGACCTTCACCCGCACCAGCACGGGCGAGGAACTGCTCGCCGAGCAGACCCGCGGCTGGCAGGGCAACCGCACGGGCGTGTACGAGGCCCAGCAGCGGTTCGCCGCATACCCCGGGGAGCGGCTGTACGGCCTCGGCCAGCACGCCCACGGCAGGCTCGACCACAAGGGCCTCCGCCTGGACCTCGTGCAACGCAACGGCGAGGTCAGCATCCCGTTCGTGCTGTCCAGCCGTGGCTACGGCCTGCTGTGGAACGTGCCCGCCCTGGGCTCCGTGGAGTTCGCCGAGAACGGCACCTGCTGGACGGCCGACCAGACCCGCGAGATCGACTACTGGATCACCGCCGCCCCCACCCCGAAGGAGATCCTGGCCCGGTACGCCGACGCCACCGGCCACGCCCCCGAACTGCCCGAGTGGGCCAGTGGCTTCTGGCAGTGCAAGCTGCGCTACCGCACCCAGGACGAACTCCTGGCCGTCGCCCGCGAACACCGACGCCGGGGCCTGCCGATGTCCGTGATCGTCACGGACTACTTCCACTGGTCGGCCATGGGCGACTACCGCTTCGACGAGGCGGAGTGGCCCGACCCGAAGGCCATGGTCGACGAACTGGCCGACCTGGGCGTGGAGCTGATGGTCTCGGTCTGGCCCACCGTCTCACCGCTCTCGGAGAACTACGCCGCCTTCCGCGACCGGGGTCTGCTCCTCGGCTCCGACCAGGGCGCCGAGTTCCACCACCTCGTCCAGGACAAGGGCATGGCCACACAGATGCCCGTCGCCGTCTACGACCCGACCAACCCGGACACCCGTTCCTTCGTATGGGACCTGATCCGCCGCAACTACCTCGACCTCGGCATCCGCGTGTTCTGGCTGGACGCCTGCGAGCCCGAACTCGTCCCCGCCCACCCGGCGAACCTCACGCTGTACGCCGGTCCGGGCGCACAGGCCACGAACGTGTTCCCCCGCGACAACGCACGCCTGTTCGCGGAGGGCATGGCCGCCGCCGGACAGCCGGGCACGGTGCTGCTGTCCCGGTCCGCCTGGGCCGGCGCGCAGAAGTACGGGGCCGCCGTCTGGTCCGGCGACATCCCCGCGACCTGGGACTCCCTGAGGCGGCAGGTGCGTGCCGGGCTGTCCATCGCCGTCTCGGGCATCCCCTGGTGGACCACCGACATCGGAGGCTTCCAGGGCGGGGACCCGGACGACTCCGGCTACCGGGAGCTGATGATCCGCTGGTTCCAGTACGGCGCCTTCTGCCCGCTCTTCCGGCTGCACGGCGACCGCGAACCACGCATGCCATGGGGCCACGCCCAGACCGGCGGCCCCAACGAGGTCTGGTCGTACGGCGAGGAGGCCTACGAGATCCTCAGCGCCCATCTCCATCTGCGGGAGCGGCTGCGGCCCTACCTCCACGAGCAGATGCGCACGGCCTCCGAACACGGCACCCCGCCGATGCGGCCGCTCTTCGTCGACTTCCCGCACGACCAGGCCGCCTGGACGGTCGACGACCAGTTCATGTTCGGCCCCGACATCCTCGTCGCCCCTGTCACCATTCCCGGTGCGTCCGAGCGGCAGGTGCACCTCCCCGAGGGCGTGACCTGGACCGACGCCTGGACCGGCCGCGAACACGCCGGCGGCGCCACCGTCACCGCCCACGCCCCGATCGAGCGCATCCCCGTGTTCGTCGCGCAGGGGGCCGATGTGCTGGGGCTCTTCACACCGGCGGAACCGGCGCACCGCTGACCGCGGACCCCGAGCCGCCGCCAGCCCGCTCACCTCTCTTGACACCCTCGCAATGCGATGCAAGTTTTTTATCGATACAAACACTCATCCTGGAGTACCTCCGTGCCGAACGCCACCGCGGTCATCAACCTCGACATCGAGGGCCCGAAGATCAACCGCCATATCTACGGCCACTTCGCCGAACACCTCGGCCGCTGCATCTACGACGGCTTCTGGGTCGGGGAGGACTCGCCGATACCCAACGAGGGCGGCATCCGCCTGGACATCGTGCAAGCGCTGCGGGCCCTGAACATCCCCAATCTTCGCTGGCCCGGCGGTTGTTTCGCCGACGAGTACCACTGGAAGGACGGCATCGGCCCCAGGGAGCAGCGTCCCAGGATGGTGAACACGCACTGGGGCAACGTGGAGGAGAACAACCACTTCGGCACGCACGAGTTCATGGCCCTGTGCGAGCTGCTCGGCGCCGAGCCGTACATCAGCGGCAACGTGGGCAGCGGCACCGTCCAGGAGATGAGCGAGTGGGTGGAGTATCTGACTCGTGACGGCGACAGCCCCATGGTGGGGCTGCGCAAGGCCAATGGCCGCGATGAGCCCTGGCGGGTGAAGTTCTGGGGCATCGGAAACGAGACCTGGGGCTGCGGCGGCAATATGCGCGCCGAGTACTTCGCCGACCTGGCCCGTCAGTACTCCACGTACTGCCGGGACCACGGCGACAACAAGCTCTACCGCATCGCCTCCGGTGCGAACGCGGACGACTACAAGTGGACCGAGACGCTGATGCAGCAGATCAGCTGCTTCGGCTGCGAGGCCACCCCGCGCAACTTCTTCCAGGGGCTCTCCGTCCACTACTACACGATGGCCGGCCCCTGGGACGCGAAGGGCAGCGCCACCGTCTTCGAGGCGGACGACTACTACCGGACGATGCTCTCCGCCCGGAAGATCGACCGCATCCTCACCGGACACTCCACGGTCATGGACATCTACGACCCCGGCCGGTCGGTCGGCCTGGTCCTGGACGAGTGGGGCACCTGGTGGGACGTCGAGCCGGGCACTAACCCCGGCTTCCTGTACCAGCAGAACACCCTGCGTGACGCACTGGTGGCCGGCACCCACTTCGACATCTTCCACAAGCACGCAGCCCGCCTGTCCATGGCCAACATCGCCCAGACCGTCAACGTCCTCCAGGCGATGGTGCTCACCGACGGCGACGCGCTGGTCCTGACCCCGACCTACCACGTGTTCGAGATGAACAAGGGCCACCAGGACGCCACCTCGCTCCCCGTCCACCTGCGCACCGAGAACGCCCGCCGCCGCGTCGGGGACACCGAACTGGACACCCTGTCCGCCTCCGCCAGCGTCAAGGACGGCACGGTCCTCGTCTCACTGTCCAACCTGGACGCCGAGGAGCCCGCCGAGGTGACACTCGACCTGCGCGGCGGCACCGTCGGCGAACCGACCGCCCGCCTCCTGACCGCCAACCGGCTCCAAGCCCACAACACCCCGGAGGCACCGGAGGCCGTCCACCCTCGCGCCTTCGACGACCTGAAGGTCACCGACCGGGGCCTGACCCTGACGCTGCCGCCCCACTCGTTCCTCACCGTCCAGGCGCCCCTGGCCTGACCGGCGCACCACCGCCCATTCCCGGGCCCAAGGAGTAGACGACGATGACTGAATCCACCGGACCCGCCGAGACGGTCGTCGAGGTGGACACGAACGCACCGGGCACCGCCATCTCGCCCGATCTGTTCGGAGTGTTCTTCGAGGACATCAACTACGCGGCGGACGGCGGTCTCTACGCCGAGCTGGTGCAGAACCGGTCCTTCGCCTACAGCCCCGCCGACCGGCCCGAATGGCACGCCCTGACCGCCTGGGAACTGCTGGAACGGGACGGCGCCACCGGGTCGGTCACGGTGTCCACCGACGCACCAGTGCATACGGCCAGCCCGCACCACGCGGTGCTGCGCACCACCGCCGCCGGTGCGGCGGGCCTCGGGGCGGGGCTGCGCAACGAGGGTTTCGACGGCATCGCCGTCCGGGCGGGCGAACGCTACGACGTCAGCCTCTTCGCCCGCCTGGCGGACGGGGCCGCGGACCGTCTGGTGGCGCGGATCGAGAGCCGGGACGGCAGCCGGGTCCACGGCCAGGCGGAGCTGGGCCCGCTCCACGGGGCCTGGCAGCGCCACACGGCGGTGATCACATGTGAGGGGACCGACCAGGACGCCAGGCTCGCCGTGGTGGCGTCCGGGGTCGGGACCGTCCATCTGGACCTGGTCTCGCTCTTTCCGCAGGCCACCTTCCGCGGTCGGCCCGGCGGGCTGCGCGCCGACCTGGCGCAGGCAATCGCGGACCTGAAGCCGAAGTTCGTGCGTTTCCCCGGTGGCTGTGTCGCGCACGGGCTGGGACTGGCCAACATGTACCGCTGGCCCGCCACCATCGGACCGGTGCAGGACCGTCGGCAGCTGTCCAACCTATGGGGCTATCACCAGTCGATGGGCCTGGGCACTTACGAGTACTTCCAGTTCTGCGAGGACATCGGAGCCAAGCCGCTGCCCGTCGTGTCGGCCGGGGTCTGTTGCCAGAACACGCGGGTGACCGGCCAGGTCGGGCTTCCCGAGGAGGAGATGCCCGGCTATATCGAAGAGGTACTGGCCCTGGTGGAGTGGGCCAACGGCCCCGCCGATTCCCCATGGGGCGCCCTGCGCGCCGCCGCCGGGCACCCCGAGCCGTTCGGCCTCGAATACCTGGGGGTGGGTAACGAGGACACCATCACCGATACCTTCCGCGACCGCTTCTCCCGTATCCACGACGCCCTGAGCGAGCACCACCCCGAGATCACGGTCGTCGGCACCGTGGGCCCTTCGCCCTGCGGTGACGAGTGGGAGAAGGGCTGGGCGTTCGCGCGCGAACGGGGTGTCCCGGTCGTCGACGAACACTCCTACAAATCCCCGCGCTGGTTCCTGGAGAACACCCGCCGCTTCGACACGATGGACCGCCAAGGCCCGCACCTGTACATCGGTGAGTACGGGAGCTGGGGCAACCACGGCCGCAGCGCGGTCGCGGAGGCGGCCTACATGATCGCCATGGAGCGCAACGGCGATGTCGTCCGGCTGGCCTCCTACGCGCCGCTGCTCGCCAAACGCGGCCACACCCAGTGGGCGCCCGACCTGATCTACTTCGACAACACCGACGTCTGGCCCACCCTCAACTACCACGTCCAGCGGATGCACTCGGCGAACTCCGGGGACACCGCCCTGCCGGTCACCGTCGCCGGAGCGCCCCAGGCGCCGCCCGTCCCCGACGCCGCCCGGCACGGTGTCCACATCGGGACCAGCGCGGACACCCGCGCCGAGTTCACCGACGCCCGTATCGGCCCCCTGGGCGCCGAGCCCGCACCGGCCCGGGATCTCGCCGGCTGGGACACCGAATCCGGCACCTGGGAGCCGGACGGCGCGGGCGGCATCCGGCAGACGGCGAACGGCAACGGCGCCAGACTGCTGCTGGCGGAGGCGGCAGACGGCCCGTCGTACGCCTTCTCGGTGCGGGCCAGGAAGAACGGCGGCGGCGAAGGCTTCGTCATCGGCTTCGCCGTGACCTCGCCCGGCAACTGGTACCAGTGGTCGGTCGGCGGCTGGCAGAACCGCTGGACGCGCCTCCAGCGCGTGGACGACGGCGTGCTGCACGACCTCAACGACCCCGTGGCCGTCC
>NZ_MUNE01000503.1 GCF_002154605.1 Streptomyces milbemycinicus
CAGAACGACGCGGGCGAGCTGATGTATTCCTCGGCGTTCTATCCGCTGCTGCTGCGCTGGTCCGGGGAGACGGCCGTGGGCCGGGCGAGCGCCCTGGCGTCGCTGGCGTGGAACCTCGGCACGGCTTCCGGGCCGCCGATCGGGCTGTTCGTGATCGTGCACGCCTCGGCGACGGGCAGCTGGGTCGCGCTCGCGGTCGGCGCGGTCGCGGCGTTCGCGGTGGCGGGCGCGCTGCACCACCGGGCGGCGCAAGACGGGACAGCGGACGGCCGGGCGGCGGGCGGATGAGCTCCCGCCGCCCGGCCGGGTGAGGCAGGCTTCGACCAGCGACTACGACTTGGGCAGATAGTCGTTGGAGTACGCGTCTTCCGGCGTGACCGCCTTCTCCAGCAGGCCCTGGTCGTACATGAAGTCGGCCATCCGGCTCCAGCTCTGCGCATCGTTGGCGCCCAGCTCGCCCGCGTCGTTCTGCATCATGGGCGTGGTGGCCTTGAGCACCGCGAGCGCGTTCTTCTGCCGCTTCTCGTCCTTCTTGAGCCCGGGAACGTACTTCTCGCTGATCTTGACGGTGTCCTCGGGTTTGTCGATGGCGTACTGCAGACCGCGCAGGGTGGCGTCGACGAACTTCTTCATCTCGTCGCCGCGCTTGTCCAGCGTCTTTTCCTTGACGCCGATTCCCACCCCGACCAGCGGATCGCCCTCGGCGCCCCCGTCGAGCGTCAGGGAGCGGACCTCCTGGCCGGCCTCCTGGAAGGCAATGGCGTCATTGTTGAGGTAGCCCATCACGCCTTCGACCTTTTTGCCGGTCAGCGCCGCCTGCTGGGTGAAGCCGATGTTCTTCACCTTGGCGTCCTTGGGGGAGAGCCCTGCCTCTTTCAACAAGGCCAGCAGACCGAAATAGGTCTCGCCGTAGGGACCGGGGGTGCCGATCGTACGGCCCTTCAGGTCCGTGGGCTTCTTGATGTCGGAATCCTTGGGGACGATCAGGCCCACCGGGTATTTCTGATAAAAGGTGGCGATGTCCACGATGGGGAGATTCTGGGAGCGGGCCTGAAGCATCTCGTCCCCGCCCGCGTAGGTGACATCCTCCACGCCCGACTTCAGGGCTCCGAAGAGAAGCTCGGACGCACCGTGGTGGCGCAGCCTGACATTCAGCCCGGCGTCCTTGTAGTACCCCTTCTCGGCCGCCACGTAGAACGGGGCGAACTGGATGTTGGGCGTGTACGTCAGCCCGACCGTGATCTTGTCTCCGCTCTTGCCCCCCGCGTCCTTCGGCTTCTCGGCGCATGAGGTCAGGGTGGCCGCTGCCACCACCGACGCGAGAGCCGCCCCCGTGACCTGGTGTCTCAGGGCGTGCCTGGTGGACGTCCTTACCAAACGCACGTACTTCTCCTCAATGAGTGGAAGATGTCAGTCAGCGCTGTACGAGCCGCTCGACCAGGCGAATGACGCCATAAAAGCCGGCGGCGAGAAGTGCGAGCATGACGAGCGTCGAGAACAACCCAATGGTGTCGGCCTCCTGTCGCTGGACCGAGAGGAGCTGTCCCAGCCCCTCGCCGCCCATGACGAACTCGCCGACCACCGCACCGGTGATGGACAGGGTGAAGCCGTTGCGCACCCCCGCGAGAATGCTGGGCAGCGCGAGCGGCAGCTCGATGTACCACAGCATCCCCCACCACCCCACGCCGTCCACGCGCGCGGCCCCCATCACATCGGGGTCCAGCGAGCGCAAGCCCAGCACGGTGTTCACCAGGATGGGGAAGAAGACCAGCAGCGCACACAGCACGGCGATGGGCAGCAGCCCGTAGCCGAGCCACAGCGCGAGCAGCGGGGCCAGAGCCACTGCGGGCACCGCCTGCGAAGCGGCCACATACGGCTGGAGGGCCGAGGCCGCGAGGTCGCTGCGCGCGATGAGATAGCCGAGCGGCAGGGCGACCCCGAGCCCCATGCCGCTGCCTGCCAGCGCCTCCCACACCGTCTCCTTGGTGTAGTCGCGCAGATCGCCGTGCAGCAACTCGTCGACGAAATATTTCGCCAGGTCGTAGGGCGCCGGAAGGTAGAACGTGTCCACGGCGCCGGTACGGATGGCGAGATCCCACACGATGAGCACGGCCAGCCCGAATACAAGCGGCGGGAGCACCCCGCGGGATGCGGATCCCGCCGCGCTCCTGCGAACTCGGCGGCCATGCGTCCCCTTGGGGCTTTGACTTCCGCGACCCGCGTGCGCTGCCTTTCCGCTGTTCTTGCCGGACTTTCGTACCTGTCCGGGCCGGGGTGAATGCGACGGTTCCGTCCCCGGTCCGCCACTTGCGCCCGCCGTGGCGGTCGCACCCCTTCCGCGCCCTTGCGTCATCCCCAAATCCCCTTGTATTACCGGCTGTTGCCAGATCTCCCGGCACGCCCGCGTGCAACCTATCGCCAGCCCGCTCAGGATCACAATGTGGTGGGGAACAAGGAAATCGCTCCGTTTCATCCACCGGTTCATCCGCCGGTTCATCCGCCGGTGGAGAATCGGTCGAGGATGCCGAGCTCACAGGCGCGCACCCCGGCCTGAAAACGGGAGTTCACCTCGAGTAACTCCAGGATTCCGGTGACGTAGCGGCGGTAGGTGCGCACCGAGATCGCCAGCTCCCGGGCCGCCGCCTCGTCCGTGACCCCGTCCCCCAGCCGCCGCAGCACCCGCCGCACCATCTCGGTGCGGGCGCGGTTGCCGAAGTCGAGCGGGCGGGCGGCGGGCGCGGCGGAGCGCCAGATGTTGCCGAACATGGCGTGCAGGGCGGCGACCACGGCCGGGTCCTGGACGAGGGACGCCTGCCGCCCGTCGGCGGAGTCCGCGCACACCAGGGCGGTCCGGCCATCGGCGATCACGGCCGTGGGCAGCGCCACCGCCGCGATCCGGATCTGCGGCGGGCGGGCCCCGAGGCCGCCGCCCGGCCCGAGCGCGGGGCCGGGGTCGGCCGGCGGCCGGGTGCGCAGCACCCGTACGTCAATGGCGTCGCCGAGGCCCGAGACCAGGGTGTGCAGGGCCGCCTGGTCGGCCGCGGGCCGGGCCGTGGGCTCCGGGAAGGCCGCGTCCACGCTGTGCACGGCCTGGCCGACGACCTGTTCGGCGGCGGCGAGAAAGGCCGCGTCGGCCGCCCCCACCTCGGTGAACAGCTCGCTTCTGGCCTGCCGGGCCCGGTGTTCGTGAACGGTGGAGTGCAAGAGGGTGCGTACCTCTTGCAGGGTGCGGTCGAGGGCGTCCTCTACCGCACCGGCCGGCTCGGTGATCCGGTCCGGCATCCGGTCCGTGATCCGTTCCGTCATCTGGTCCGTCATCGTCTGGTCATCGCTTCGTCGTCCCGCCTCGTGACATGGTCAGGTCTCGAGTGCTTCAGGGGCGGCTTGGCAAAAGCCCCGTCTCCACCGCCCGTACCCCCGCCTGGAACCGGGAATGCGCCCCCAGCTCGCGCATGATCTCCGCGACGTAACGGCGGTAGGTGCGCAGCGACACCTTGAGGTCGCGGGCGGCCACCTCGTCGGTGACCCCGGCCCGCAGACACTCCAGGATCCGCAGCGCGGTGTCGGCGCACAGCCGTCCGGGCGGGCGCGGGGGCTCGACGAGCGCCGCCGCGTTCCCCCATGCCCCGGCGAACATCAGGTCCAGGGCCTGCACCGTGGCCGCGTCCTCCACGAGCGAGACCGGCGGCACGGCCCGCTCCGGCCCGGGCTCGGGGTCGAGTCCCGGCCCCGGCTCCGGCCTCATCTCCGGCCGTACGTAGCCGATCCGGCCGTCGACGAGCAGGGCCTCGGGTAACGCGCCGTCGGCCGTCCGCGCCTCGCAGCGCGGGTCGGTGCGCGCCAGCGCGGGTATCCGCGGGCCGGCCAGGGCGTCCGGCAGGCACAGCAGCCGGACGGCGACGCCCTCGCGGCCGGGGCGGGGCGGGCGGGCGAGGGCCGCGCAGACGGCGTCCTCCTGCTCCGGGTCGCCGGACAGCACGACGGCCACGGTCCGCTCGGCTCCGGCGATGAGCCGGTCGGCGGCCTCGGCGGCCGACGGCCGGCCGGGCCCGGCCCGCACCCACGACTGGCG
>NZ_MUNE01000504.1 GCF_002154605.1 Streptomyces milbemycinicus
GCCCGGCCCCCACGGCTACCCCGCGTGGCCCCCGGCGCACCAGCCGCCGTACCCGCAGGGCCAGCGGTGACGTTCCCGCCGTCCATCTGCACTCCCTGGGGAACGTAAGGGCGGGGTATAGAAGGCACAAAGCACGAACCCCGCAGGTGAGCCATGGAGGCCGGTTCCGTTCCGAGCTGTTCGTCAGTCAGAGAGCCCCGCGGCAGCTTGATGGATGTGTTCCGCGGATGGCAGATGCACTCTCCCAACCTTCGTGGCTGGGGAGAGTTCGATCGCGCTGAACTCAAAGCGCGGAAGTACATCGGCGAGTAGCTGCTCCGGACGTGTCTTTCGTCCCGCGCTCTCTCCTTGCCGGAACTTCTTATTCCCCACGCGCAAACTGACCACCTTGCGGCCAACCCATGCATCCACGCGGAAGAGTGCGTCAGCCAAGGGTTGCACGCGCAGATCGATGCCCATGGCTCTTAGACGCACGACCGTGTAGATCTCTCTCAAGAAACTGTAATAGGCGTTGCCTACCCTCCAGCGCACTGCATCCCGCACCAGTCTCTCGGGCGTCCCCGAGTTCACGACCTCCCGCATCTTGGCCTTGGCAGGTTCTCCCAGCATGCGCAGCCCCAACTGATCTCCGCATGCATAGTCACGGAAGTCTCAATATGAGGGCAATTTACCTATTTGCCCCATGCGCACATGGAGCGCATGCATGAAAGCGAAGCCAGAGCGCCAGTCCACGATGGCCGCAACCCTTTCACCGTCTTCACGCCTGACCTGCCCCAGGGCATGCTCCGTGGGGCTGCAAACAGCCTCGACGTCGGCAGCAGTCAGTTGATACACCAGCTGGACCCTGTGCGCCTCAACGGCTGGCACAACATCTGCACGACGAGGATCACGTTTCCAATTTGCATAGATTGCCTGTGTTTACGGAGATGCACAGAACTGCCGCGGAATGTCGCCGGATGACGTCTCGGTCACAGTGCAGCTCTCATGTGGACAGGCAACTCATGGCCATAGAACGCTAGTTGCCCCGCAGGGCACCTTGTCAGCTGTTTTCAGCCAACTAGCGAGGTCACGGCAAGTAGCCAAACATGTCTTTCTGGTAAACACAGGAGCGGTGCCTGGCTACGGCGCTGTGTCGCGATGCAGAAGGAGACGAGACTTGCAGCTCTTTGACCTGCCCGGTCCTCATCAGGGCGTCTGCGACGACCCTGAGTTGATGCTTGTCCGACAGAAGCTGCTGACACTCGATCCCGACGGTCAGAGGTTCGCGAAAGTACTGCGGGACACCATCGACCAACTCCTCGACGGCGAACACACAGGCCGCTTCGACTGGCGTGATCTGCATAAGACGGAGAAGACACACGCCGGCACACTCGTGGAGATCAACCTGCAACGTGAGTTCGGGTTCAGCGGCGGCCAGGACATGGACTATCTCATCGAGGGGATCGAGGTCGACTGCAAGTTCTCGCAGAGGCTGTACGGATGGATGATCCCGCCCGAAGCCCTCGGTGAAATCTGTCTCGTTGTATGGGCTGACGACCAGCAGAGTCAGTGGAGTGCGGGACTCCTCCGCGCCGACCGGGAAAAGCTCACGACCAATGGCGCAATCACTAAAAAGGGAAACCGCGATGGAAAGTTCCACCTGACAAAGCAGCACCACTCTCTGGTCACCTGGCTATGGGACAAGCAGCCACTCCAAGAGAATTTGCTACTCCACATCGACGAGGTGACCCGGCAAGCTATTCTTAGCGCTGGCACCAACTCTCGCAGGGGTCCCGGCCAAGCGCGGGTTTCCGAGCTCTTCCGGCTAGCGCAGCAACGGCGTATCAGCCGGACTGTGGTACGCACGCTGGCTCAGCAGAAGGACTACATGAAGCGGGTGCGCTACAACGGTGGAGCCCGTACTGCACTCCGCTCTGAAGGCATCGTGATCTTTGGCGACTATCCCAACCACCAAGCTGCGGCGCGTGCACTCGACATCCCGATTCCACGGGAGGGAGAGTTCGTCAGCGCACGGGTCACGAAGGCACAGCCCCACCATGAGGGCCGCACCCGCGCATTCTTGGATGGCGACTACTGGGTGGTTGCTGACGGCAACGATCCAGCCGAGGAGGCGCCCCTGCTCCCCGAGACAAGGAAGGCGCAGGACTGAGTAAAGTCGGCATCGGAGGCATACGCAGATGACAGAGACGTCTTGGATTCCGCCGGACGGGTCGTGGGCATCGTCAGAATCCCGGCGCCGGAACATGCAGGCTATCCGGAGCCGCGACACCAAACCGGAATGGCTCATCCGGCGCCTGGTGCATGCCCAGGGGCTGCGCTACCGCGTGTCCGCAAAGCCCTTGCCCGACCTTCGCCGGACGGCTGACATGGTCTTCCGCCCGGCGAAGGTCGCAGTGTTCATCGATGGCTGCTACTGGCACGGCTGCCCCGAGCACTATGTGCCGCCGAAGACCAATCCCGGCTACTGGTCCGGCAAAGTCGCCAAGAACATCGCACGTGATCGGGACACTGATCAGCGCCTCACAGAGGCTGGCTGGACCGTGCTCCGTTTCTGGGAGCACGAGTCAGCTAACAGCTGCGCACTCGCGATCGGCGCCACGGTCACCAGACTCCGGCCCAAGGGGAGCTGAGGGGGCCGGGATCTCGAACAGCGCGTCGGCCTGAGAGGCAGCGAGGGCCTTCGTCCCCTTTTCGAGCGCATCAATGATCTGCTGGCCAACTGCTTGAGCAACCGGCGGCGGGAAGGCATTGCCAACCTGGCGGTATGCAGCCGTCTTACGCCCCGCGAACTTCCAACTCTCCGGGAAACCTTGGATGGTCGCTGCCTGGCGCACGGTGAGCTTCGGGCCGCGCGCACCGAAAAGATCACGCTCGGGGTCCTTGAGATCTTCGGGATCGTTCGCAACGCCCATGCCGCACACTCCGAGCTTGCGCCAAGCTTCCTTCGCACGGCTAGGCCCAAGATCAGCGCCACCGTGCTTTTTGGAGCCACCGACGAGAGTCGGTGCAACGGTTCCCTTCTCGGCTTCCTTGAGCCAACGCTCGTAGAAGATCTCCCAGCGTGGGTCGCCACTGTCTTCGAATCTTTTACGCATAGAGGGGGCCAACGCCTGCGCCACCGTTACGAGGGCACCCTCTTCCGGATCCGTCCACTGGAAGTGTTGCGCGTATTCCTCACGCATTGCCACGAGGATGGCGCGGGGACGCAGCTGCGGCACTCCGTAGTCGCACGCTTCCAAGACCTTCCAGTAACACATCACGTAACCCGCATCATGCAGGCGACGCGCGATCTCTTCCTCGCGATAGCGGCGGAACTTTTCAGGCGGCTCTAGCAGCCCTCGAACGTTCTCGATCATCACAGCCTTGGGGAGCAGAGTCTCCACCATGCTGAGCATGGTGGGGAACAGGTCGCGCTCGTCATCCTCGCCGAGCTGCTTACCAGCAGCTGAGAACGGCGGGCAAGGCACCCCTCCTGCGAGCAGGTCCAGCTCGCCGGGATTCAAGCTCAGTTCCCCCACGTCGAACTTTGTGAGGTCCCTTTTGAGGACCTTGCAGTCACCCCACTCCGGGTTGCCTGTCACGTTCAATTCGAGCGTTTCACAGGCGTTGTCATCGATCTCAATAAGGGCCAAGTGCCGGAACCCCGCCTCATGCAGACCAACCGCCTGGCCTCCAGCACCGGCACAGATCTCTACCGAGGTGAACCTGGACTCAGTGCGAGCCATGCACCCTCCTTCCAATACAGCAGACACTCTTTGCAATCTGCCTCTCACAGAGGGTGACAGACCCCACTGACAACGCGCTCCCAAGTGTGCAGCACCCGCCACTGTGCCCCCTGCACCTCCGCAAGCCACAGCGAACACTCATACGATATTGCCCATGCGAAGCCCCTCGTGGACCCGGGACGAACTGTTGCTCGCCTGTGCACTCGTGGTGGAGAACGGCTGGCGTGAGCTGCGCGAAAACGATGCGCGCACGCACAGCCTCTCTACGCTTCTCCGCTCGCTCCCTCTGCACGGCGACGCTGTCCACGACGTGCCAAGCTTCCGATCCACCGGCAGCGTCAGCCGCAAGACGACCGACCTGGCCACAAACCACCCCTCCTACACAGGGAAGCCCACCCGATGTGGACGGCTGGACAAAGAGGTGATCAGCGATTTCATCGCCCGCCCAGCCGAGATGGTCAATGCAGCAAAGGCGATCATGGAGGGCATCAGCTCCGGGGAGCTGACTCGAATACCCGAGCAGCCGGACGAGGTGGCTGAGGACGGCGCCACATCCCCGGAAGGCCGGCTCCTCGCACGCTGGACGATCTCCCGAGAGCGGGACCCCAGACTCCGCCGACGCAAGATCGAGAGAGTTCGACGCCTTGGCCAGCCGCTGCAGTGCGAAGTCTGCAGGTTCCATTTTGGCCGCTTCTACGGACGACTCGGCGAGGGCTACATCGAAGTGCACCACGTGCTGCCCCTCCACATATCCGGGCCGCGAGAGACCCAACTCGACGACCTCGCCTTGCTGTGCTCCAACTGCCATCGCATGTGCCACAGAGGCCATCTCGGCGAATCATGGCGCACGCCAGCCGCCCTCAGGGCGGAGATGGAAAGAACCGCTAAGTAGCCTCGCGTCCATGCTGGGGCGAATGAGGTCATCGCAAGGACTTAGGTACGGCCTCGAAGTGCATCTGAGCACGGTCCAAGATGTCGTCGGGATCCTGCCCGTGCGCACGAAACCAGTGGAGTAGGTCAGCGATCATTGCGATGGCCGCTTCTTGGCCGAGAGCAAGCCCCAGTTGCGCCGAAGGGTTCCTCCACGCCACCGACCCGCCGTAGAGGGCTAGTAGAACCTCGGCACGGTCAACTTCGGGTCCCCCCAGGTGGGCATCGGCCTCGCGCAGTTCCGTGGCGATCTCGCACCAGGTCGTCTTGCCGGCATCGGTCGGCATCACGCCCCATCGGTCCGTCACCGCCACTACCAAGGCCAGCCCTCGACCGGACTCGGACGTGGTCGTCGCGCCCAGGAGTGTGGGCAAGGCGCTGCGGTCCGGGTCATGGATCTCGATGCGCAGGTAGGTGCCGTTCATGGAGACGGCCATCGTCGTGGGTGTGCCGGCGCCGACGTGGACGATGACGTTCGTGACAAGCTCGCTGACACAGATCAGCGCAGCATCGATGACATTGGGCAGGCCCCAGCGCGTCAGGTGCGTGCGCATGCTGCGGCGGAGAGCGGGGACTTCACCAGGTTCCGCCAGGAAGGGAAGGTGCCACGCCTTCCTCGGCATGCAGTGCTCGATGGCCATTCTCAACCCCTCGCGGTTGCGTTGCCTTGCAGCGGTCACCTGCAGCAATCGCTTGGTGGCCGAATGATTACTCCGTGTGAGAGCATGGCACCGCGCATCTCGCCGTGCAATGTGCACGAAGGGATTCGCTCGAATGGGTGACTGACGGGTCCTACTCGCCCGACAAGACTGAACGTTCGTTGATACACGAGGAGTTCATGTGCCCGGATCACCTACTGCCCGACGTCGCCGCTTGGCCATCGAGCTGAAGAAGCTGCGTGAGGAACACCAGCTCACCTGCAACCAGGTGGGCAAGGAACTGGACTGGAGTGGGTCCAAGGTCAACCGCCTGGAGACCGGCCAGGGCCGTGTTCAGCCATCGGACATCGATGCCCTCTGCCGTTTCTACGGAACATCCGACGAGCTACGCGAACTCCTCAAAGAGCTCGCCAAACAGTCCAAGACGCGGGGGTGGTGGCACGCGTACGGGAACGCCGTACCCTCATGGTTTTCGGTCTACGTCGGGCTGGAGCAGGCTGCCTCCGGGCTGCGGACGTACGAGTGCGAGTTCGTGCCTGGCCTGCTTCAGACGGCCGACTACGCACGGGAACTCCACCTCGCCACGCCAGGCCAGGACTCTGATGATGTTGAGCGCATGATCACCGTACGGATGGAGCGGCAGGCTCTGCTGACGAGCGCTGCGCCTCTCGAACTGTGGGCGATCGTGCACGAGAGCGTGTTGCGGCACGCCATCGGCAGCGCCAAGATCATGCGCGCGCAGTTCGAGCGCATGCTGGACGTGGCGCAGTTGAAGAACGTCACACTCCAGGTACTGCCGTTCGACGCCGGCAGCTACCCCGCTGTTGCCGCATTCACGATCTTGGGGTTTCCGGATCAGGAGGATCCCGACATGGTGTATCGCGACGGCCTGACAGACGCGGTGTATCTGGAGAGTCCGGAAGAGATCGCCCTCTACGGCAAGGCGTTTGACAATCTACGCGCTCTGTCCTTGAGTCCTCAGCGGTCGAGTGACCTGATCAGACAAGCGGCACAAGGACTCTGTTGATGACCGATATATCGCCTCTCCAGTGGCGGAAGAGCAGCTACAGCAATGGAAGCGGGGGCAACTGCGTCGAGATGGCCAGTCTGGCGAGTGGAGGGGCTTCCGTACGGGACTCGAAGGACCCGGACCGGGCCGTGCTCATGTTCTCGGCCCGCGCATGGGGGGACTTCGTCGCGGTTGTGCGGCGCAGGCAGCCCTGACGTTCCGCTGGGGTCCGAGCGGGCGTGAGCATTCTGGCCGCCACCTGTATCACCCTGGAGGAGGCCGCAACACGTGGGGCGAATTCGTCACGAGGCCCTCGGCGGTGATCCCGAAGGGGCAGGACGGCAGGTTCAAGGCACACTCCCGGGAAGCGTCGTTCAGCGGCGTGGAGTACACCTCCAGCAACTGTGGTCCGCCGACTGCTCGGCCCGCTCGGTCACGGCCGCTTTCCCGCCCGGCAGTCTGCCGATCTCGATCGGCGTCCGTAGCGCGCTTGCCCCACTCCGGCTCGATCAGCAAAGCCAGCCAACCCGCGGCGGCCTCAGCCAGCTCCTCCAGCGGCCGACAGGCATTCCCCAACCACGCCGCCCGCCGGCCTTGAGGCGCTTGCCCTTTACCAGACAGTGCAGCATCGCCTCCAGGTCGGCAGCGTCTCCTTCGCGAGCCGCCGCAGGCGACGCACAGGAGGAGGACGACATGGTGTTCACCCGGCCGGACTGCCGACCGCTCGGCCCACGCGCCGGCTGGAGCTCAAGGATGCTGTTGACGGAAGCCCGCATTGGCGACCGCCGCCTGTACGGGGGCATCCGCCACACCTCTGGCACTTGGCTGCTAGGTGCTTGACGGCCTGGTGCCTCCGGCGGACGCCGGAGGCACCAGGCCGTCGTCAAGCGCCGAAGTACCGCGCAAGCAGCACCTGGACAACGATTCCGCCGCCGGCAAAGGCGGCCCCCTTGAGCACCTGGACAATCAGGGCCCAACGAAGGAAATGGAAGCGGCGACGTATCTTTGCCCCGGAGGGGGAGATCGGCTTGACCTTGCCCACGGCGCCGCGACGACGCAACCGGGCAGCCCGGATCTTCCTGGCAAAGTATGCCAGGACAGCCTTACTATCCAAGATGGATCTCCTTGTTAGTCGACCTGACAGGACGTTCCCGCAGGGGAGGGCCGGCCGCGGTTTGCCGACCTCTTTGACCGGACCTCCCCTGCTGCCGCGCAGGAGGCGCCCGGCAGCAGTCATCGAGTGCGGAATAAGGCATAACAAACACACCCCTGTGCTCCAGAATCCACTTTCCCGGCTTATTGCACAAAATACGCGGGAAATCCTAGCGATTATCACTGAAGGCGATCATAATTTTCACCGAGTCCCTTCCAGCGGATTCCGCGGCGCGGAGAATAATTTCCATCTCCTGCCTCATTCCTGCGCTCGCCAGGGCGCTGGCGGCGGCGCCGATTTCCTCCTCCTGCAGCGTCGCCCCCAAACTCCACAGGAGATTGGCCTGGTCGGCGAGAGGCAGTACCACTAGACGCTCAGGAAGAGCTGACTCCTGCTGAGGGGCATCCCGCTGGCGGCACCCCGTCGGCGAACCGTTGCGCCGGTCCCCTGCTTCGGCAGTCGAGCTAGAGCCTGTCGACGGCGCTGGAGCGTTGCGCCGGTCCCCCTTTCCCTCACTGCAGACGCAGCCACCGCGACAGCGGCGGCAAGTCGACTTCCGAGCAGCCTGCAGCAGCCCCTCAAGTTCCGCGAAACTACAGGTCAAGGGAGGTTCCCCCGCGCGAGACGCCCCTTCAGCGGCTCGGTCGTACAGCTCTTTCAGCGCCTCCAGAGCGGGAAGCCGCCGCCCGCAGAGCCAGTGGGATAAAAGAGACGGTGAGATCGCCAGCAGCCGGGCCTTCACCTCCATGGTGGCGCCGGGCTCGACGTAGGGGATGAGGCCTTTGAGTGCGCAGGCAAACACCTGCACCTCCTCCGTGGCCCCCGGTACGCAGGTACTGCTGATGGACCCAAGCGACGGCATGCCAAACGAACCCCTTCGGTCGCCCAATACTGCCCTCGGACACTGAAAACCGAGAGAACCCTATCCCGCTGGAGCACGCCTCGGGCATGGTTCGCCGCAATTTCCTCGCTACATCTCGGGTAAAGAAGCCAGCAATCACAAACACCGACATAAGCGGAGGAAAGGTATCTTTACAAGCCTTCAAGCGGGCACCCTTAAGTAAAGATCCCTAATTTCTGGAATAGTCGCACCCGGCCGTGCTAATAATGACTGTCTGCAGTCGACTGCCCAGTCAGCGGTACCCCCACCTCCCAACGGAGGCCCCCTGCGAATGGAGCCACCATGCCGTCCTGGCAGGATGCCGGCCTCGGAACCATGAAGCGCGTCGCCCTGTGGCTCGTCTCCGAGATCGGCGAAGGAAACACGTTCACCAAGGAACAGTTGCGCGAGGCGTTCCCCGGGGTCTCCCAGGTGGACCGCCGGATGCGCGATCTCAGGGACTTCGGCTGGACGATCCACACCAACAGGGAAGATGCAGGGCTGGACTCCCACGAGCAGCGCTTCGTGAAGCCTGGCGACCCCGTCTGGGAACCCGGCCGTGCCACCCGTAAGACCGGCACGACGGCGATCGGAGCCGGCCGTCGGCGTGAAGTCCTGTCCAGAGACGGGAACATGTGCCGGTCATGTGGCATCACCCCCGGTGACATCTATGCCGACACGCAGGAGGCAGCCCAGCTGGATATCGCCCGCAGGGATGTGGTCAAGCCTGACGGAAGCAAAGCCACCGAGCTGGTCACCGAGTGCAAGCGGTGCAGGGTAGGCGGCACGTCTCTGACCGCAGACCTTGGCAAGGTCCTCAAAGAAGCTGCCAGCCTCAACCCAATCGAGCGCAAGGTACTGTCCGACTGGATAGCAGCCGACCGGCGCCAGTTCAGCCGCCTGGAGCAGATTTGGAGCGACTACCGCTCCCTGCCGGAGGATTCGCGGGCACAGCTCCGTGCGGAGCTGGGACTCGACTGAGTCCGGCGGACTCACGAAGCGCCCCCGGGTGCGAACGCGAACGAAAGCAGGAGCTATTACATGGCCAAGGGCTACGGACTCCCCCCGGACGCCGAGGAGAACCGCGATCTCGTCCGGTCCCGGCTGGACGAGATCGCGGCCGGCGACGGTCCCCGCGAGACGTTCACTGTCGAATGGCGCGGGGCCCCTGAGCACTTGGAAGTCATCCAAATGGCAGTGGGGAACCTCTACTACAATCCGGCGACCCACCGTATCCGCGCGCAGTCCAGCCATGAACCGAAACGGGCCGCGAGGCTTGCGGACGATCCCTGGAGCGCGGACAGCCAGGAATATCTGGACCATCTTCTGCAGGCGCTTCCCGCGAACCCGGCCCGGACCGACCCCGAGTTCGATGAGCTAGTCGCGAGCCTAAAAGAGTACGGGCAGACCGAACCAGGGCTGATCACCCACGAAGGCATCCTCGCAAACGGGAACACCCGCCGCGCGGCGCTGATGCAGTTGTACGGCCCCAACCACACCATGCGTGTCGCCGTGCTCCCCCCTTCGTGCAGCTGGCAGGACATCGCCGCGATCGAGCTGTCTCTGCAGCTGCGGAAGGAGCACCGGCGGGACTACTCGTACATCAACCGGTTGCTCGCTGTACAGGAGCTCGTGGAGCAGGGGACGCCTCTCGCCGTCATTGCTGCCACATTCCGTACAACCGCGGATCGCTGTCGGCAGGACCAGTGGGTCCTCGCCCGCATCGAGTCCCTGATCCAGCGCAGCGAGGCCGCGGGCGAGCGGCTCTCGCTGGTCGCCTTCGAGGAACAGGCGGAGAAGTTCCGCGAACTGCACCGCGCGTACATCAAGCAGCATGCCGTCAATCCCGAGAAGGCGGAGCTGCTGCTGGAGAACCGACTGGCAGCCATGCTTCTGGGGTTCGCCAAGACCGATGTCCGATTCATCGAGCACGACTTCCGCGACCGCTATCTCGCCAAGGTCCTGCCAACCAGAGAAACTGCACCCGAAGCGTCGCAGAGTGTAACCATCCCCGGATTGGGACGGGCGGTGAAGGGTCCATCCGCCGCGCTTAGCGCGGCCAAGGCCCTGACGGACGCCGTCCTGCACGCGAAGGCCGTCAGTCAGCTAGGCAGCACAGCCCCTCAAGAGATCACCGCAGAAGCACAAAAGGAGATCGAGAAACTCCACAAGGCGATGGACGAGGCCATCTCCGACGCTGGCCGGCAAGCCCGCATCAAGAAGCGGAAGCAGGCAGCACCAGCCCGCTTGGCCGACGCCGGACGCGACATCGAGCAGTGCGTCACCGACCTCGTAATGTCCAGGGCCTCCCGGAGCTTGGACGAGGAGGCGTTCGACGATGCGATCACCGACCTTCGGCAGAACCTGGAGAAACTCGCGATCGAGGTGAAGCGCACCGTGCAGCAGCCTGGCGACGGAGTGACCTGGCTCCTCGAAGTGTTCGGGAAGGCGCACTAGGTGGTCGAGCCCAATCTAACAATCGGCTTCGACGTCACCCGCACGCAAGCCGCGTTGAGGACTGTGCCCGAGTGCCGCAGCGCACTCGGGCAGATGGTTGCGAACTTCCCCAATGGCCGGATGACCGACAAGCTGTCAGCTGCCATCCCATTGGACAGCTTTCTGGCCAGCATCAGCGCTCTGGGATCCTGGCCCCAGCCTGAAGGCGTCGTCTGGGAGGACGACTTCCGCCTCTTGGTCGAGGAGATGCTCGACACAGCGGACACCGCCGAGCGCCTCCTCAGCGGTACACCCGACGGGGACGCCGTGGAGCCAGATGCTCTGCCGGCCATGCTGGGTGAGGACTGGACAGGTCTTTTGACCTCATTCCAGAAGCGCGACATCGCCCGCCTCCTGTCCATCGGGCACGGGGCCAACTTCAGTGTCCCTGGCGCCGGCAAGACGCGCGTCTCCCTTGCCGTTTTCTCTGCCCTCCGCACACGCGGAACGGTTGCGCGCATGCTTGTGGTGAGCCCCAAGTCCGCCTATGACGCATGGCAGGAGGAACCCCGGCAGTGCTTCACCTCCGCACTGGACGTGGAGATACTCGACAAGGTGGTGCCGTCCTCGGCCGACGTCCTTCTCGTCAACTACGAGCGTCTAGAACGTGCTCTCAACGCGCTATCCCAGTGGTTGAATGCAGCCCCGACGATGCTGGTCCTCGACGAGGCGCACCGCATGAAGCTCGGCGGGGCCGGGGTGTACGGCGCTGCCTGCATGGCGCTGGGCCCGCTCAGCCGCGTCCGAATGATTCTCAGCGGGACCCCAGCGCCCAACGGCCCAAAGGATTTGGAGAACCTGCTCTCTTTCGTCTGGCCAGGGCATGGGCGGCGGGTGGTCACCCAGGCCGTCGACGGCGGTGACCTAGCACACGCTAGCCAGGTGCTGCGTCCCTTGTACACCAGAACGACCAAGGTGGAACTGGGCCTCCCGCCAGTAGATGTGCGGATTCGCCGCCTCCCCATGCCGCCGCTGCACCGTGAGATCTACGATGCCCTGAAAGGCCGTTTCTCACCGCGGGCAGAGGTGGATAAGACCAACTTCGAGGCGCTCGGCAAGGCCGCGCTACGACTGCTGATGGCAGCCACCAGCCCAGCGCTGCTTGTCGCAGGCTCCACCCGCCACGAGCCACTGCATTTCCGGGTCCCGCCACTAGAAATTCCAGAAGGGCATCCTCTGTCGGCGCTGCTCCGACAGCTTCCCGACTACGAGCTGTCACCCAAGTACCAAGAGGCCCTCTCCATCGTTTCCGCCAACGCAGCCCGTGGACGCAAGACCCTGGTGTGGACAAGCTTCGTCCGCAGCATCACCTCGCTCCAAGCACTGCTGGCACCGTTCCAACCTGCTGCCGTACACGGGGGAACGCCCGACCGGGCAGCGGAGTTGCACCGGTTCCGAGATGACCGGGACTGCGCTGTCCTGATCTCCAACCCGGCAACTCTCGGCGAAGGAATCAGCCTCCACCAGGTGTGCCACGACGCCGTCTATGTAGACCGCGACTTCCAGGCAGGCCGATACCTGCAGAGCCTCGACCGCATCCACCGTCTCGGCCTCGCCCCGGACACGAAGACGCGGATAACCGTCCTCGCAGCCCAGGGGAGCGTCGACGACATTGTCGCCATGCGGTTGGCGAAGAAGCTGGACTTCATGGGGCGCATCCTCGACGACCCCGAGGTCCAGCAACTGGGCGACCCGGAAGAAGAAGTGCCAATGGCCGCGGGGATGAACGCCGCCGACGTGAGGGCTCTCCTGGAGCACCTAGGGGCAGAGACGGCGTAACGCCGACGGCGGCCATCCCCAAGGGGCAGGACGGCGGGTTCAAGGCCCAGTCGCAGGAGGCATCTTTCAGTGGGGAGGGATTCGTGGAGTACACCTCCAGCAATTGTGACGAGAGCTGGCGCAACCAGCACACCATCACCCTCAACTTCAACGTCCCGCCCGTGGGGACGAACACGTACGCCGCCGATGGCAGCGGGGCCTTCGAGTCCCGGCTCTCCGGCGGGAGCGGGGCTCAGGCCGTACTCATGTGGGGCCTGAGCAAGCGCTAAGCGGATTCGTCCCCGTACGGTGCGGATGCCGAGCCGAGGAGTCGGCGGAGCGCGGTCGGCGTGTGGTGCAGGTGTTCGCGGATGGTGCGGGTCATGTGGGCCTGGTCGGCGAAGCCGAGGTCGGTGGCCAGGTTGGCGAGGCTGGGTTCGCCTTGGGTGAGGCGGTCCATGGCCTGGCCGACGCGGACGCGGTTGCGGTAGCGGGTGAGTGAGACCCCCATCTCTTGGGAGAAGACGCGGCTCAGCCGGTAGGGGGAGACTTTGAGGTGTCGGGCCAGTGAGCACAGGTCCGCCGTCTGTGAAGCATCCTCGGTGATTGCCTCACGGGCGGCTGCGACCAGGGCACGGTCGGCGGGTTTCGGCCGCTCGGCTGGTTTGCCGGCGGCTGCTGCGACGAGGCGGAGCAGTTCTTCCGTCAGTGCGTAGTCGATGTCGCCGCCGGCGGCGGCTGCGAGCAGGCGTCGGTGGGCAAGGTCGATACGCGCGTCCACGTAGACGCTCTTACCGCCCGCGCGCCCTTCCCAGAGCCGGGGTGTGAAGGTGAGGGAGGTGCAGGTGTCACCGCCGGCGGGATGCGCGAAGCGCTCCTCCTCGACCGGGGTGCCCAGGTATCCGACCGTCGGGTCCAGATCGACATCTGTTCCGTCGGCCGACCGCCGGAATCTGCCACGCCGTACGAGCACCATGCGGTGATCGTCGCGGGCCTCCGGTGCCGACCACCGAGTGTGGTCGGAGCGGCAAACCACCGTGGCCACGGCAAACTCGGGCCGGGCGGCAAGGGTTACGGCTGACAACACGCCGCAGACCCTACGTCAGGGGTACGACACCGATCCGGGTACCGAGAGGCCGCAAGGATCTTCAAGACCCTCGACCCGACGCACGCCGATGCTGGGCGGGTAAGCCACGACACCGAGGAGTCATCGGCATGACCGTCCACGCGGACCTCACCGCGATCGTCATCGACTGCTCCGCCCCGAAGGAACTCGCCGAGTTCTACCACCACCTCACCGGCTGGGAGATCAGCCACAGCGACGACGACTACGCCTGCCTGGGCAACGGCTCGTTGCAGCTCACCTTTTCGCGGGTCACGGACTACCGCGGGCCCGCCTGGCCCGACACTGCCCCGCATGCCCACCTCGACTTCCAGGTCAGCGACCCCGAGGCCACGGCGAAGGAGCTGGTCGCGCTCGGCGCGAGCAAACCCGACTTCCAGCCCGGCGATGGCCAGTGGACTGTCCTCGCCGACCCCGAAGGACACCCCTTCTGCATCTCCGCAGCCTGACCAGGAGTCACCCATGGCCTCCATTCACAAGGAATTCGTCGTCGACGCCACGCCCGACGCCGTCTGGGACGTGCTCAGCGACTACGGGGCGGTGCATGAACGCCTCGCGCCCGGCTTCGTCACCGATACGCACCTGAGCTCGGACACCCGTACGGTCACCTTCTCCGACGGCACGATCGTCCACGAGCGACTCGTCGACCTCGATCACGAGGCCAGACGCGTCGCCTACACCGTGGTCGGCGGAAGCCTCCACCCTGCCCATCACCACGCCTCGATGCAGGCCCTCGCCGAAGCCGGTGGCCGGACCAGATTTGTCTGGCACACCGACGTCCTCCCCGACACCCTTGCGGCCCCGATCGCGGAGTTCGTGGAACAGGGCTCGGTGGTCATGCGCCAGGCCCTGGAAGGGGGCATGGGAACAACGACGGGCTGAAGTCGCCGTATCCAGCCGTGCCGGCGATCGCGCGCGCCGTCACCAGCCCGCACCGGGGCACTCCACGCCCGTGGTGCGGGCCGCACGGCCCGCCCCGCCCGGTCGGCAGGAGCGCAGGCGCAGAAGATCCCCATCAGGTCGGCGTTGAGCCCATGCAGGCGCGGCGTTGTCGGTCATAACGTCGCTGTGGCGTGAAGTCCACCGCGTCCCACTGCGTCCCACTGCGTCCAGTACGAAGCTGCCGCCGGTCCTGCGCCCGGTCGGTGGCCTGCTGGGCTCCCTGGGCTCGCCACCCCTCCCGGGACTGTCCCTGTGGAACCTGAGCAAGCGCCGGCTGCCCGCGTTTCGGGGCGCTGCCGCGCGGCGACGGTGAGCTGGCGGCCCGCCTTCGCCGCGGCTGCGCGCCGGTGGTTCCGTCCACGTGTTTCACCAGCAGTTGGTCACCACTTCGGGAGGCACCCTCACCGCGCTGTGGTCGATGTTCGCGAGAAGTGACAGCACCGGACCCGAGCACTCGACGGCCCACCGGGGTCCCGCCGACGCGCATGTTCGGGACGGGCCTGGCAGGCGATGATCCGGGCTGTTGGCACCGATACCCTGCGCACTGTGACCAACTCGTATGGGGCTCTTGACGATGCCGGGGTTGCGATAGCTGCGGCACGTGCTGGTGCGGAGGTCGTACGCACCATGTACGGCCGGCGGCTCACCCGCATCGACAAGGGCGCTGGGGACTTCGCCACCACCGCCGATGTTGAGGCCGAGAAGTCGATCATCAGCGTCATCCATGCCGCTCGGCCCGATGACGCTGTGCTCGGCGAAGAGGGCGGGCAGCAGGGTGCTGCGGAGGCTGCGCGCCAGTGGCTGGTGGACCCCTTGTGCGGCACGCTGAACTACGCCGTCGGCAACATGCTGGTGGCCGTCAACGTGGCGTTGCGCGGCGGTGCGGCGGCGGTGGCCGACCCGTTCAGCGGCGAGGTCTTTTTCACCAACGGTGAGACCGCCTGGGTGCGGCAGGACGGCGCCGATGCCCAGCTGGCGCCGACGCCCGCCACCCAGCTCGTGGATGTCAACCTGGACCCGCCTTTCCCCAGCGGGCCGACGTTCCGGACCGTGGACCTGCTGGCCCACCCCGGGTTCGTGGAACGGTTCCGGCCCCGGGTCGTCTCCACGACGCTCGCGTTGGCCTGGGTCGCTGCCGGCAAACGCGCCGCGTACGTCACCGACGGCGGCGACCTGTCCGGGAGCGTACATTTCACCGCCGGCATCGCTCTGTGCCAGGCCGCCGGCTGCATGGTCACGGGAATCGACGGCGCCCCGGTCGGACACGCGGGCCGTGGACTCGTCGTGGCCGCCGACCTCGAAACCCACCAACTGCTGATGTCGATGATTCGCACCGGAAGCCGGCACCACGCCTGAAAGGCCGCCCCGCGCCGGCGTCATCGGGTCGGCGCTCCCGCGCAGCACCAGCGCTGCCCTTTTCCGCGGACAGAGCCACGCCGGCCTGTGAACCTGTGAGCCTGTGGGATGCGCAGCGCGGTTATGGCCCCGCTGAGGGTGAGCGCGCGGCGCCACACCTCACGGCTGGGCACCGGCTCCTCGGTCCGCGGTGCGGGCCAGGGCTTGTTACCGGGTGCTGGTGAGGAGCGGCGGGCCGGGGATGACGAGGGGAACATCGTCGAGATGTACATCCAGCACGAGGGTTATGTGGATTGAGGGAAGGCCCTCGACGCCGGGGTGCGGGCCGCTGGGTGACCGCCGGGTGGGGGAAGCGGCTGTGTCGGTCCGACGGTGGTTCGGTCGGAGTGGGCATCGTGGTGGCACCTGTGCCGAGAGGAGAAGGCCGCCATGAGGACACTGACGCGTTGGGCCGCAGCCGTGGTGATGGGGGCGGTGGTCGGTGTGCTCGCCGTGTCCGCTTCCGCGCAGGCCGTTGGCGTTGGCGGGGTACGGGGTGATGGTGAGGGTGACGAGACGAGCCGCGGGCTTCAGGTTCGTATGCACAATGCGACGGGGTGCCGGCTCACGCGGACCGACTACGGACTGACGTCGGGGCAATTCGTCGCCCGGCCCCCGGCGACGCTCAGCAAGGGGCAGGACGGTGTGTTCGAGGCGCGGTCGCGGGAGGGGTCGCTCAAGGGGGTCGCGGGCAGGGTCGAGTACACGGCCGACAACTGCGATGCGAGCTGGCGTGACGGTCACACGATCCGGCTGACCTTTGGCGTTGCGTACAACGGGATGAACAGCTTCAACACTGACGGCGGCGGGGCCTTCGGCACCAGGCTGTCCGGCGGGAGCGGGAATCACGCCGTGCTCAGCTGGGGTGTGGGGAGGTTCTAACCGGAGGTTCCAGCCCTCCCCCGGTGTCTACGTGCGCGGGCTCAGCCCCTCCGTCACCAGCGTCAGCAGCCTGTCGACCTCGGCCGCGCCGCTGGGGTGGTGCTCCGTCGCCAGGGCGATGCCGGTGACCACGGTCAGCAGGTCGGCGGCGGTCGCGTCCGCCCGTACGGCGCCCGCGGCGGCGGCGCGGCGGACCAGGGGGTCGGCGGCGGTGGCGAGGTAGGTGAAGCAGTGTTCGGCGTCGTCGGGGGATTCGGCGATGGTCAGGGATGCCGCCATGCCGCGTGCGGAGGCGACGTAGTGGGCGAGGGCGCGCAGCCATTCCAGCAGCGCGGTCCGGGGGTCGTCCTTCGTGGCCAGGTCCGTGGCGAGGGCGCACAGGGCTTCGATCCGCTGGTGGAAGACCGCGCTCAGCAGGGCTTGCCGGTTGGGGAAGTGCCGGCGCAGGGTCGCCGATCCCACCTGGGCGGTGCGGGCGACCTGTTCCAGGGAGACCTCCGCGCCGTGGACGGCGACCTCCGCCTCCGCGGCGGCGAGGAGGCGTGCGTAGTTGCGGCGGGCGTCGGCGCGCTGGGGGCGGGCTTGGGTGTGGGCTTGCGTGTGGGCTTGCGTGTGGGACACGTCGTGCACGTCGTCACCTTTGACCTTTTTGACCTTTGACCTTTGCGTAAATGGCGGACCCCTCCGTATCGTATCCGGCAGACAAACGGAGGACCCCGCCGTTTAGGGAGGCCGCAGCATGTCCACTGCACCCATACTCGTCACCGGCGTCACCGGAAAACAGGGCGGCGCCACCGCTCGGGCCCTGCTCGCGCAAGGTGTGCCGGTACGCGCGCTCGTCCGTGACCCCGACAGCGCCCCGGCCCGGGCCGTACAGGCGCTCGGGGCGCAACTCGTCGTCGGCGATCTGCGCGATCGCGACGCCGTACGGCGCGCCGTGGACGGCGCGCGCGGCGTCTTCTCGGTGCAGATGCCGGACCTGACCGACTTACTGGGCGACACGGAGTGGGTGTGCGGGCGCAACCTGATCGACGCGGCGGCCGAGGCGGGCGTCGAGCACCTTGTCCACACCTCGGTCTGCGGCGCCGGACAGCACCGTGAGACACCCGGCTGGGGCGACGAGCGCTGGAAGACCATGGAGCACGTCTTCGAGACCAAGGCCGCGCTCCAGGACCGGGGGCGTGACGCGGGATTCCGGTACTGGACGCTCCTCAAGCCGACCTTCTTCATGGAGAACTTCCTCGTACCCGGTTTCATCTTCAGCCCCGACGGCCGCCGGCTGGTGTCCCTCATCAAGCCCGACACCGTGTTGCAGCTCATCGCCGTCCAGGACATCGGCAACGCCGCGGCGGCCGCGTTCGCCGACCCGGAGCGGTTCAACGGCGTGGAGCTGGAACTCTCCGGCGACGAGCTGACCATGACCGAGATCGCCGCCGTACTCTCCCGCGCCAGTGGAACCGAACTGACCGCTCCGGACATGACAGCGGAGGAGGCGCTGGCCGCCGGGATGCCGGAGTTCGCCGTCGGGCACGAGTGGCTGAACCTCGTGGACGAGCCCGCATCGCCGCGGTACGCCCGGGCGCTCGGGCTGCGGGTGACCGGCTTCGCGGAGTGGGCCACGGAGCACGGGGCCGCGCTGCCCCCGGCCCGGCAGGCGGCCCAACAGGAAGCCCCGTAGACGCACGGCAGTAAGCCCGGGAGGCAGCCCCCGGAGGCCTGGCCCGCCCCGCGCCGCCCCTGTCTC
>NZ_MUNE01000505.1 GCF_002154605.1 Streptomyces milbemycinicus
AGATGTGTGTAGGGGACGGCCGCCCCGCCGTACCGCCACCGCGCTGCCCGCCCGCCGTGGATCCGCCGCGCCGGCCTGCCGTACCGCCACTGCCCTGCCCGCCGGTACCGCCACCGCGCTGCCCGGCCGTTCCGTCACCGCGCTGCCCGGCGGTGCCGCCGCGCTGTCCGCCCGCCGCGCCCGAGCCGCGCTGTGCGGCCCCCTGGCCGCGGCTCCGCCGCCGGCCCGTGGCCGGCTGCTCCTCGGGCGTGGCCTGGCCGCGCGGGCGGACAGCGCCCGGCTCGGCGGCCCCGGGGCCCGGGTCAGCGGCCGGGCCCTGGCCGGAGGCAGGGCCGCTCGCCGGTCCGGCCGCGGGAAATGCAGGGCGTGGCCGCCCGCCGTCCGGCTCCTGGCCGGGGGCGGCGGCCCGTCGCACGGCGGTCCGCGGGTCCGGGACCGCGCCGTGCGCGTCCTCGGGCGCGGACGCGCCCGAGGCGGCGGCTGGGCTGGTGGCCTGCCGCTCATTGTGGGAGGTGGGGTGCTCCGTCACGCGTGGGTTTCCATCCGTCCGGGGCCATGCGCCCTGTTCCTCCGGGCGCACCGAGTGTCAGACACGTCGTCGGCAGTGCAGATAGAGCTGGATCTCGGGTGGTACGTCGATGCTGGCCGGGGCGTACGAGTGCGAGTCCTCCCCGGTGATCTCGAAGCCCGCGTCCCGTACGACCCGCCGCAGTTCTTCCCGCAGGTAACCGGATACCCGCACCGAGTTGCCCAGGAACGGGATCGCGAAGTCGTCCACGTCCGCCTCGACCATGGCCAGGGCCAGCAGGCCCCCGGGTCTCAGCAGCCCGCGCAGCGCCCGCAGCGCGTACGGGATCTCCGGGCGGGGCAGCATCAGCAGCGAGAAGAAGGCGACGACGGCGTCGAACTCGCCCAGTTCCCGTGATCCGCCCGGCCCGTAGCGGCCGCCGGAGCGCAGGTCGACGATGTCCACCTGCTGGAAGGTGGCGGTCGGGACGTTGCTCCGGGCCAGTTTGAGCATGCCCGGGGAGATGTCGATGCCGACCAGTTCGTGTCCGGCGTCGACGAGCTGACGGCCCGTGGGCAGGCCCGTGCCGCAGCCGACGTCGAGCACCCGGGAGCCGGGCGCGAGGGCGTCGGCCAGCCATCGGCCGGCCGCGAGCTGGCCGTCCTTGTGCGGGAACGCCTCGTCGTAGCGGTCGCCGATCGCGTCGAAGGCCTCCGCCTGTCCGCTGCGGTCCAGCGCCAGGCGGTCGAAGTCCTCGAACCCCTCGTAGTCGTCGGCGTACTCGTCGCCGTCGCCGTCCGCCCGGTCAGTGCCGCCTGTGCCTTGTGGGCCTTCTGCGCCTTCTGGGCTTTCCGTCACCGTCACCGGCCCCCCGTCTCCCGCCGCGCCGTGGACGTGCCGGCCTCCCTCACCGCTCACGCCTCCGCCCCCTCCTGTGACCGCGTCAGATGTCACGCCTCATTCGTGAGTTGCGCCGCTGTCTGGTTTCCACGAGTTTTCACGAGTGCAGTCTTCCGGACGACGATCCTACGTTTGAAACACAGGGGCGCAGCAAGAGGTTCAGGACCTCGAGTGCGCCGACGTGCGATACCGGCCGGTACGGTGCCAGTCGGCCGGCAGCGCGGGGACGGTCCACGCCGGGTCCGGACGCCAGTCCTCCCAGCCCTCCCGGAACGGCGCTCCCCAGGATTCGATGAGACCGACGGCGGCCCGGCCCGCGGCCCGTGCGCGCTCGGCCTGCTCGGGGGTCATCAGGCCGACGCGCTGGGCCTGCGCGAACTCGTCCTCGTCCTTCCATTCCCAGCTGCGGTCCGGGTAGACCGCGATGTCCAGGAAGTGGTCCTCCGAGTCGATGCCGCCGCTCCAGCGCAGCCGCGGCTCCTCCAGGTTCACGTACCAGTTCTTGAACCGCCAGTCGTGCTCCCAGAACAGCCACACCGACCACGGCTCACCGGGCCGGGCGAGCTTGAGGACGCCGGTGCCCAGCCAGGTGGAGAGCGCGGTGGTGCGCGGTTTGGTGTAGCGGGTGGACAGCGGCTCGTGGTGGACCGAGGTGCCGTCGGTGAGCTGCGGTTTGACGCAGGCGGTGCCGGGCGCCAGCCAGACGGCGAGCAGTTCGGCGGTGTCCTGGACGACGGTCACGGGGCGACAGATGTGAATGCTCTCGGCGGCATTGGCGCGGTAGCGCCACAGGATGTGGTCTCCCGGCGCCCATCGAGCGGTGTCCGCCGTCCCCGTCGTCTCCACGATGTCCGCTGTCATGAGCAGATCTTAGGTGGGCCGACCGCACCACGCCGTGACCGGTACCGCAACACCGCGTTACGGGTGGGTCATCCGCAACACGTCCAGCGCCTCGTCCAGCTGCTCCAGGGTCAGCAGCCCGCGCTCCACATACCCCGACTCCAGGACCACCTCGCGGATGGTCTTCCGCTCGGCCAGCGACTTCTTGGCGACCTTCGCGGCCTCCTCGTAGCCGATGTAGCGGTTGAGGGGGGTGACGACGGAGGGGGAGGACTCCGCGTACTCGCGGGCGCGCTCCACGTTGGCGGTGATCCCGTCGACCGTACGGTCCGCCAGCAGCCGGGAGGCGGCGGCGAGCAGCCGGACGGACTCCAGCAGGTTCTTGGCGATGACCGGGAGCATCACATTGAGCTCGAAGTTCCCGGCCGCCCCGGCCCAGGCCACGGTCGCGTCATTGCCGGTGACCTGGGCGGCGACCATCAGCACCGCCTCGGGGATCACCGGGTTGACCTTCCCCGGCATGATCGAGGAGCCCGGCTGGAGATCGGGCAGGGCGATCTCGGCGAGCCCGGTGCGCGGCCCGGAGGACATCCAGCGCAGATCGTTGGCGATCTTGGTGAGGGAGACCGCGAGGGTACGCAGCTGACCGGAGGTCTCCACCAGACCGTCGCGCGCGCCCTGCGCCTCGAAGTGGTTACGGGCCTCGGTGAGCGGCAGCCCGGTGGCGCGGGCCAGCTCGGCGATGACGGCGGCGGAGAAGCCCGGCGGGGTGTTGATACCGGTGCCCACGGCCGTGCCGCCCAGCGGCAGTTCCGCCAGCCGCGGCAGCGCGGCGCGCAGCCGCTCGACCCCGTAGCGGACCTGGGCGGCGTATCCGCCGAACTCCTGGCCCAGCGTCACCGGCGTCGCGTCCATCAGATGCGTACGGCCCGCCTTGACGACATCCGCGAACTGAGCCGCCTTGCGCTCCAGCGCCGCCGCGAGGTGGTCCAGCGCCGGGATCAGGTCGGCGGTGACGGCCGCGGTGGCCGCGATGTGGATCGAGGAGGGGAAGACGTCATTCGACGACTGGCTGGCGTTGACGTGGTCGTTGGGGTGGACGTCGCGGCCCAGGCGCTCGCTCGCGAGGGTGGCGAGCACCTCGTTCATGTTCATGTTGGAGGAGGTGCCCGAGCCGGTCTGGAAGACGTCGACGGGGAAGTGCTCGTCCCAGCGGCCCTCGGCGACCTGCGCCGCCGCGTCCGCGATCGCCTCCGCGACGTCGGCGTCGACCACGCCCAGCGACGCGTTGACCGTGGCGGCCGCGGCCTTGATCCGCGCCAGCGCCTCGATATGCGCACGCTCCAGACGCTGCCCGCTGACGGGGAAGTTCTCCACCGCCCGCTGGGTCTGGGCGCGCCACTTGGCGTGCTCCGGGACCCGCACCTCACCCATGGAATCGTGCTCGATGCGGTACTTCTCGCCGGACAACTTCTCGTCGGACATGACGGGCCCACCTCCACTCACCACAGCGCCCGCCGCGCCCGGCCTGTTCCCGCTCCAGGGCAGGTGATCGGGTGAGCCGGGTCACCGTACGGCCTTGGGCTCCGGCGTACGGGGGGTGTCCACCTCACCGGTGCGGCGCAGCTTCTGCCACGGCAGCAGGGCGCCGGTCGCCGCGGTGACACACGAGTGCAGCAGCACCAGATACATCAGCTGCCGGTAGGCGATCTGCTGCAGCGGCAGCGCCAGCAGCGGGCCGTACCGCTCGCCGTCCAGCCGGAAGGCGTACGCCGCGCCGAGCAGCTGCGCCAGCATCAGCGCCGACCACGCCAGCAGCGCCCTGCCGGGGTCGATGAAGACCGCTCCGTACAGCGTGAACAGATCGATCAGCGGCGCGCACAGCGGCGCGACCACCTGGAAGAGGACCACCAGCGGCATCCCGACCCGGCCGAAGCGCCCCGAGGGGCCGTGGTCGACCAGTGAGCGGCGGTGCTTCCACAGCGCCTGCATGGTGCCGTAGCTCCAGCGGTAGCGCTGCCGCCACAGCTGGCCCAGCGTGCCGGGCGCCTCGGTCCAGGCGCAGGCGCTGTCCTGGTAGACGACGCGCCAGCCGGCCCGGTGCAGGGCGATCGTGATGTCGGTGTCCTCGGCCAGGGTGTCGGCGCTCATACCGCCCACGTCCAGCAGCGCGCGGCGGCGGAAGGCGCCGATCGCGCCGGGGATGGTGGGCATGCAGCGCAGCAGGTCGTACATCCGCCGGTCGAGGTTGAAGCCCATCACGTACTCGATGTGCTGCCAGGCTCCGATCAGACCGGCGCGGTTGCCGACCTTGGCGTTGCCCGCGACCGCGCCGACGCCCGGGTCGGCGAAGGGGCGGACCAGCTCGCATACGGTGCCGGGTTCGAAGACGGTGTCGCCGTCCATCATCACGATCAGGTCGAAGCGGGCCTCGGCGATACCGCGGTTGAGGGCCGCGGCCTTGCCCGCGTTCTCCTGGCGCAGCACCCGTACGTTCGGCAGGCCGAGGGCCTGGACGATATCGGCGGTGCCGTCGGTCGAACCGTCGTCCACGACCAGGATCTCGATCGGATGGGTGCTGGCGGCCAGCGAGTTCACCGTGTTGGCGATGCACTCCTTCTCGTTGTACGCGGGCACGATCACGCTCACCGGCTCGTCCACCGCCCGGCCCCAGGTGAAGCGCCGCAGGTCGCGGGCGCGCCGGTGCCACCAGGCCAGCACCACCATCATCAGCAGCCGGGCGAGCACCGCCAGGCCCACCACGGCCAGCAGCCAGGCCAGCCCCGGCATGGCGAACTGGGTGACCGCCGCCGCCCAGATCAGGGCCCGGCCCTGCCAGACGCGCGCCCCGTCGGCCGGATGGACGGCGGCCTCGGCGCCGAGCGCCCCGGTGACTGTGGTGAAGGTGTAGCCCTTCGCCTTCATCCGCTCGATGTACGTCCCCAGCGCACGGACGGTCCGCGAGCGGTCGCCGCCCGCGTCGTGGAAGAGCACGGCGGCGCCCTTCCCGGCCTTCGGGGTGGCGTTGCGGACGATCCGCTCGACGGCCGGGCGCTGCCAGTCCCGGCTGTCGACGTCGATGAACGCGCTGATGTAGCCCCGGTCGCCCAGATACCGCTGGACCGGCCAGGTCCGGTCGTCGAGCGCGCCGAGGGTGGAGGCGTACGGGGCGCGGAAGAGCGAGCTGCTGATACCGGCCGCACCGGCCAGGGCCAGCTGGGACTGCGCCAGCTCGCGGTCCACCCGGTCGCGGTCCTGGTAGGCGAGGTCGGCGTGGGTGAAGGTGTGCACGCCGATCTCATGGCCGTCGGCCCGGATCCGGCGCACCAGGGAGGGGTTGCGGACCACCATCTGGCCGAGCACGAAGAAGGTGCCCGGCACATCGTGTCGGCGCAGCACCCTCAGGACCTCCGGCGTCCAGCGGGGGTCCGGGCCGTCGTCGAAGGTCAGCGCGATGGTCCGGGCCGGGATGCGGTGGCCGGTGGGCCTGCCGTGGTCGTCGAAGGTGAGCACCGGGCCGCCGGTGCGGACCCGGTGGGGGACGTCGTGGGCGTGGTACGAGCGGTGCACCCGGGCGTCGTTGCCGACCTCGGCATGCAGATAGCCGTCCAGCAGCATCCCGCAGACCACCGCGACCAGCGTGGCCACGCCGAGCATGATGCGCAGCCGGGGGACGGCGTGCCGCCCGGCGGCGGCCATCCGGGACACCGTGTCCCGGGACACCCGTCGGGAGCGGGGCTGCGGCTGGGGCGGGGGCACGGCCGGGTGCCTGCGGCGGCGCGGGCGCGGCAGCCTTGGCTGCCTGCCGCCGCTCATCGCGCCCCGGCCTCCGTCCGGCGGTCGGCGTACCGGTCGGCTCCGGCCTTGGCTGAAGGCTTACGGGTCGAGGGCTTACCGGGCGAGTGCTTACGGGGCGAGGGGTGGCCGCGCCGGGTGTCCTTCGCGTCCCGGCCGGCCGAGTCGACGGCGGCGCCGGGGCCGGCGCCGGGAGCCAGGGTGTCGGGGGCGACGGCGGTGCCGCCCGAGAAGCCCGTTCCCAGGAGGGCCGTGTATCCGATGACCGCGGCCCCCGCGACCATGCCCGCGTGCCGCAACAGGCGGGCGCGGCGCCCGGAGAGGTCCACGAACACGGGCCCCGCCGTGGCGTCGTCCGCGGCGAGGGGACGCGCCGGCGTGCGCTCGGCCACGTCTGACTGAGGGTCCATGAGCCAGAGGCTAATGCAGCAAATAGGATTTTCCGCATATAGGTAAACAGTGCGGTGTGTCATAGTCCGTGACGGTTCGTTGGATGTGCGAGCTTTGAAGGGCGGCCGAAGCGCCGCCGCCGCCGAAGCGCCGCGCCCGGCTGCCCGTACCGGAAGGAGAGCACGTCGCGTGAGGGCCATCTCCACCCCGCGCCTGGGCGGCTGCACCATGCTCGCCGCGGCGGTCTGCGCCGCCGTCGCCGTCCGGGCCGGCGGCGAGCGCCCGCCCCTGCGGCTCACGCCCCCGACCGCGCGCCCGCCCATCCACTCACCCGCGCCCCCACCCGCGCCTCCGGTGGCCCGGCCTGACGTCCCGTTGACGCCGTACGTCAGCGCCCGGTCGGCCAGCGCTCCTGCCGTAACCGGCCGCCCAGGCGCTGACGTACTGCGTCCCCGGGACGTCAGGCCGGGCCACCGGTTGCGCGGGCGGGGGCGCGGGTGAGTGGATGGGCGGGCGCGCGGGCGGG
>NZ_MUNE01000506.1 GCF_002154605.1 Streptomyces milbemycinicus
CCTCGTCCAGCAGGCGTACGTCAACCGCGACAACGCCGACCTCCGCGACGCCTACCTCGGCTACGCCGAAACGATGCTGCGGGGCGACGACGGCTCGCCCAAGAAGGTGCGGGACGGCGACAGCGACATCCTCGCCCGGCTGGTGAAGGTGCAGGGCAAGCAGCTCCGCCTGCTCGACCAGCAGACCTCCTTCGGCTGGCTGCTGTCGCTCGCCTGGTGGGTGCTGGTCCCGGCGGCGTATCTCGCGCTGGCCGTGCTGCTGGTGCGCACCCAGCGCTTTCTGCGCCACCGCTTCCGCCGCCGGTTCAACCCCAGCCTGCTCGTGGCCACCGGGCTGTTGCTGCTCGCGGTGCCGACCCTGGCCGTCTTCACCTACCAGACGCAGGACCGGCTCTCCCAGGCCCGCACCAGCCTGCGCCAGCCGAATATCGGCAGGTCCCCGGACACCACCAACAAGAGGGTGAGCACCAAGATGGCGGAGACCCACTGGCGCACCGGCGCCGTGGTGTGGATACCGATGGGTGGCGCGCTCCTCGCCGCGCTTGTGTTCGTCGGGCTCCAGCCGCGTATCGACGAGTACCGGTTCCGGGCCCGATGAGCACCGCCACCCGCCCCCGGAACGTCACCGCCGCCGTGCTCGGCCTGTGGCTGGTGCTCCTGTGCGCCCTGGGCACGGGCGACGCGGGCGCCCAGCAGTCCGGCGGCACGATCCGCGTGCTCGCCTCCTGGACCGGCCCCGAGGAGGAGGCCTTCCGCCAGGTGCTGGACGCCTTCACCAAAAAGCACCACATCCGCGTCGAGTACCAGGGCACCACCGCGCTGCGCGAGGTGCTGCTCTCCGACGTACGGTCCGGCACCCCGCCCGATATCGCCGTGCTGCCGAGCTCGGGGGAGCTGACCGCCTACGCCGAGAAGGACTATCTGGCCAAGCTCGACGAGGTGGTCCCCGGGAGCGAGTACAACCCCCTGTGGACACCCCGGCTGACGGAGAACGGGCCGATCTACGGCGTCGCCGTCAAGGCCGACCTCAAGGGCATCGTCTGGTACGACAGCGCGCGCCACGGCCCCGGGGACCTCCCCGCCCTGGCCGCCGACAGCCGCCAGTGGTGCGTGGGCATGGGCGACGGCGCCACCTCCGGCTGGCCCGGCACGGACTGGATCGAGGACATCCTGCTGCGGCAGCAGGGCAAGCGGGTCTACGAGCAGTGGGCCGAGGGCGAGCTGGCCTGGGACGATCCACGCGTCGCCGAGGCGTGGCGGACCTGGGGCGAGCTGTTCTCGGGCGCGGCCGCGAAGACCGCGCTGCGCACCGACTTCCGGGCGGCGGGGAAGAAGCTGTTCGCGAAGCGCCCGTCGTGTGCGCTGGAACACCAGGGCTCCTTCATCCGCGGCAGCTACCCCGGCCCCCACCGGGCCAGATTCGCCTACTCCGCCGATCTGCTCAGGCTGTCCGGCTCACCCTCCGCCGCGTATGAGGTGTCCGCCGCGCATGAGGTGTCCGGGGACTTCGCCGCGCATGAGGTGTCCGGGGACTTCGCCGCGCTGTTCAAGAACACCGGCCACACCGGGCAGGCGCTGGAGCTCATGCGCTACCTCGCCCAGGTCGAGGGGCAGCGGACCTGGGCCGAGCACACCCCTGCCCGCTCCGCCAAGCCGTTCTCCGCGAACAGCAAGGTGCCCGTGTCCGTCCAGGGGAACGACAAGGTCGCCCAGTCGATCGCCCGGACGCTCAAGTCCTCCTCGCTGTGCCTGGACGCGTCCGACGCCATGCCGCCGCGGATGCGGCTCGCTTTCCAGCGCGCCGTGCTGAAGTTCCTCAGCTATCCGGACGCGGAAAGGCAGCAGCGGCTCGGCGGGCTGCTGGGCAGCCTGGAGAAGGTCCACCAGAGCACGGAGCACAGCCAGGGCCAGGGTCGGGGACCGGACCAGCCCTGGCCGTCGACGGTATGCCACTGAGAAGGCCGGCCCGGGAACTCCCGGGCCGGCCTTCTCGGTTTCATCTGCTTTGTCAGGTTATTCGCTCTACGGGGCCATCTCGTCCGGGCAGGGCGTGCCGCGCGGCAGGTCGTACTTGCCCGCTATCCGGTAGGTGCCGGGGTGCGGGGCGTGCAGCACGGTCCACTCGTCCTCCGGCTCCCCCTCCTTGCTCGGCTCGAAGACCTGCTTGGTCAGGCAACCCTTGCGGTTGACCGGCAGCTCGCCGTCCTCCTCCGCCTCCGGCGCCTTGATCCGGTGGCCCTTGGCGTCCACCAGGCCCAGCCACGGCGAGTACGCGATGCGGATGAGCACCGGACCCTTGGCGCGCACCTTCAGAACCAGCTTGTCGGCGCTGGCCAGCTCCACCGTGGCCGGCGGGTCAGCGATCGGGGTGGGGTCCTTGACCTCGTACAGTTTCCAGTTGTCGTCGCCCCACACCTCACGCAGATACGGCAGGCCCTTGGCGATGAGCTCGGCCTCCAGCACCGCGGCGTGGTCCGGCTCATCGGCCGGCAGCACCACATAGTGCACGGCCATGCGCTTGAGCCAGGCGTGGTAGTCGGCCGGGCTGAGGGTGTCCTCGTAGAAGAGCGGGTTGCGGTCCAGGTCCGCCTGCCGGGTCCAGCCGCGGGCCAGGTTGACGTACTGGGCGAGCGCCGAGGACTCGCGGTGGCTGCGCACCGGCACCACCTCGACCCGGCCCCGGTTGGCCTCCACCCGCTGCAGATGGTGGACCAGCGGCGCCAGCTCGCGCGCCCAGGACGCCGACGGGGTGGTGTGGATGACGTCGTCGCCCGTCTTCACGCCCTGCCACACCGTGACCGTCACCAGACACAGCACGAGCGCCGTCCACATCCGCCCCACGCCCGTGGTGAGCCACTTCTCGCGCGGCGGCATCCGGCGGTTGGTCAGCGCGGCGATCAGCACCACCCCGCCGAAGATCATGCTCAGGCGGGAGATGTTGGTGCCGATCTGGGAGGGGATCAGCCAGGTCAGCACCACCCCGACCGTGTACAGCGCCCCGCCCACCCGGACGGTCCGCCAGCTGCGCGGTGCGAACAGGAAGACCCCGAGGCCGACGATGCCCGGCAGTATCGTCGACGGCCAGGTCATCGGCTGCTCTCCGGAGAACGGGAACAGCCAGGCCGACAGCCCGACCACGATCACCGGCGTGATGCCGAGCGCGTACGAGGCCGGATGGCGCCGGGTCAGCCACAGCGCGGCGGCCACGATCCCGATGAACAGCCCGGCCACCGGGCTGGACATGGTCGCGAGCGCGGACAGCAGGGCGGCCAGCAGTGCCCGCGCGATCTTGTGGTGCCAGAACCGGGACCGCCACTTGGTGGGCCACGCGAAGATGACCGCCACGGCGGCGAGGCCGAACATCGCGCCGAGCCCGAACGTCACCCGGCCCGAGATCGCGTTGCAGACCAGCGCGAACGTGCCGTACAGGGCCGGCCACAGCGGCCGCCGCACCACCCGGCTGCGCACCAGCAGCAGCGCGAGCAGCCCGGCGGACAGCGTTCCCGCGATCATCATCGTGGTGCGGACGCCGAGGACCGCCATGAGATAGGGCGAGATGACGCTGTACGAGACCGTGTGCATCCCGCCGTACCAGGCGAGGTTGTACGCCGAGTCGGGATGCTGCAGGGCGAACTCCGCCCATGCGTCCTGCGCGGCCAGGTCACCGCCGCTGTTCGCCAGCAGCGCCACCCACAGCACATGCAGCACCGCGGCGACGGCCAGGGAGGCGGGCACGGGGTGGCGCAGGAAGCGCCAGGCGCGCAGCGCCCAGCCGACCGTCTGCTCCCCCTGCTCGGCCTGCTCCTGCTGCCCGGCCGGCTCCTGCTGCTCGGCGCTGTGCGTCAGCGTCGCCGTACCCGCGCCCTCAGCCGGGTCGGCGCCCGCCGGCCCCGCGTCCTCGGCGGGGCTTACGCCCTCCGCGGCGTCCGGGCCCTCAGTGGACCAGCGCTGCGTAGGCAGTCTTATTCGCGCCGCGGTGTTCTCCTCGGAACTCCCGCTGTTTTCGGCCCGTGTCGGATCCACGGTGGTCACTGCGGCTCTCCCCGTCTTCCCCGAGGTATGCCCCCATGTTCCTTCAACCCTGTACCGGTTCCCCCCGGTTCGTTATGGGAGGACCGGGACCGGAGGCGCAGGCGACGCTAGCACGCGAAGGGCCCCAAAAGGCCTTCAGGGCGGGCGGTCGGGGGTGCTGTGGACAACTTGCTACATACGGCTGATCAGTGGCCCGACGCGCCGGGCGCCGGGCCACCGGATCAGGCGATACGGACCAGCTTGGAGCCGAACGACGGCTCGGACAGATCGTTCTGCAGCGCGACCGGCACCTTCACCCGGGCCGAGCCGCTGCCCACGGCCAGCTGGCCGACAACCGTGCCCGCCTTGGCCGTATGCGGCACGACCTTGCCGCCGTCGATCAGCTCCAGCTCCACCTCGAGCCCGCCCCAGCCGACGGCCGTCACGTCCTTGGTCGCGACGACCGGGGTCGTGCCGCCCAGGCCGTCGTCGACGTGGCCGACGACATCGCCCTTCTTCGCCACCGTGGCGGAGGTGAGGCCGTCCTGCACCGCCGTGATCAGCTTGTAGCTGTTCGTCTGCACCAGATCCAGGCTGTTCTGCAGGATGCCGGGGGCCCGCTGCTGCAGGACTACACCGAGGATCAGCCGCTTGTTGCCGTCGACGGTCTTCTCCGCGCCCCACATCAGCGCACCGCCGGCCGGGGTGCTCGAACCGGTCTTGATGCCGACCACACCGGGCTTCACCAGCAGATTGTTGTTGTTGTAGATCTTGCTGTCAGGAGTCTTGAGGCCGGGAATCCTGATGTTGGGCGTCGCCACGACCGACCGGAACGCCTCACTCTTCATCACCGCCCTGGCCAGCTTGAGCTGGTCGGACGCGGTGCTCTTGGTCGTCGCCTTGAAGCCGCTGGGGTCGGTGTAGACGGTGTTCTTCATCCCCAGGTCCTTCGCGGCGTCGTTCATCTTCTTCACGAACGCCTCCTCCGACCCCGAGTCCCAGCGGGCCAGCTGCCGGGCGATGTTGTTCCCGGACGGAATGAGCAGCATCTGGAGCATTTGGAGCTCGTTGTACGTCTGGCCCTCGTCCACCTCGACCCGCGACTCGTCCTCGGAGCCCGACTCCTTGCCCGCCTGGGCGTCGATCTTGATCGTCGGGCCCTCCTCGGACACCTTGAGCGGATGCTCCTTGAGGACGACGTACGCCGTCATCACCTTGGTGACGCTGGCGATCGGCACCGGCTTCTGCGCCCCGGAGGTGCCCAGGCTGCCGAGGCCCTCCACCTCGACCGCGGACTGCCCCTGCTCCGGCCAGGGGAGCGACATCCGGGCGCCGTCGAAGGTGTATGTGGCGTCGGCCACCTTCAGCTCGGGGTCCGGCAGCGGGCGCACCGACTGCACCACGCCGAGGACGATGATGAGGAGCACCGCGAGCGGCGTCCAGATCTTGACCCGCCGCACGGCGGTCCGCAGCGGGGTCTCCGCCGGGGGCGGGGTGTTGGTCAGCTGCGCCAGCAGATCGAGCGGCGCGGGCTGGCCGACGGGCGGCAGCGGCTGCTGCTTGGTCCGCTCCGACTCGGGCAGCGGCTGCTGCTTCGTGCGCTCGGACTCCGGCAGCGCGGGCTGCGCGGAGGGGCGCACCGGGGGCCGGGTG
>NZ_MUNE01000507.1 GCF_002154605.1 Streptomyces milbemycinicus
CCGCTGGAGGCGGTCGGCCGGGAGTGCGTACGGCTGCTGCTGGCCCGGATGGCCAAACAGGACGCGGCACCGGAGCGCGTCCTGCTGGAACCGTCCCTCGTCGTCCGCGACAGCGCCACGGCACCGGGTTCCGACGCCCCGACCCCCTGACGCCACGACCCCCTGACACACCGCTGCCCCTGACACACCGCCCCCCTGACACACCGACGCCCCGACGCGCCGGTCCCCTGATACGCCGGCGCCCCGACGCGCCGCGCCCCCGACATCACCTCTCCTCCACCCCCCTCGAGCCGCACGTACCACCCCGAATCCACGGAGGAATCATGGTCCCCCGCACGGCCGCCGCCGCCCTCCTCACCTGCGCGGCGCTTCTGACCGCCACCGGATGCTCGTCGAGTTTCGGCGGCGACAAGGAGAAGAAGCAGGACACCAGCGCCAAACAGCACCTGAAGGTGCTCATAGCCACCTCGGGCGACGCCGAGACCAAGGCGGTCAAGGAGGCGGCGGCCGCGTACGAGAAGAAGTCCGGCAACAAGGTGACCGTCGAGGCCGCCAAGGACATGAACCAGCAGCTTGCGCAGTCCTTCGCCGGGCACAAGCCGCCGGACGTCTTCTATGTCAACTCCGACATGTTCGCCAACTACGCCAAGGGCGGCTCCCTCTACGCGTACGGCGACAAGATCAAGGACGCGGACGACTTCGCCGAGCAGCTGCGCTCCTCCTTCACCTACGACGACAAGCTGGTGTGCCTGCCCAAGGACACCTCCACCCTCGCCCTCGCCATCAACACCGACCTGTGGAAGAAGGCCGGGCTGACCGAGAAGGACTACCCGACCTCCTGGGAGCAGCTGCGCAAGGTCGCGGGCAAGCTGACCGGGGACGGGGTCACCGGCCTGGTCACCAGCGATGAGTACCAGCGGCTCGGCGTCTTCCTGAAGCAGGCGGGCGGGTGGATCACCGACGCCGGGCAGACGAAGATGACCGCCGACAGCGCCAAGAACGCCGAAGGGCTCGGCTTTGTGAAGTCCCTGCTGAAGTCCGGCTCGATGAAGTACGCCAAGCAGGTCGACACCAGCTGGGGCGGTGAGGCCTTCGGCAAGGGCAAGGCCGCCATGACCATCGAGGGCAACTGGCTGACCGGCGCCATGAAGCTCGACTACCCGGACGTCAAGTACAAGGTGGTCCAGCTGCCCGCGGGCCCGGCCGGGAAGGGCACGCTCGCCTTCAGCAACTGCTGGGGCGTGGCCGCCGAGAGCGCCCACCAGTCGGCGGCCGTGGACCTGGTGAAGTACCTGAGCTCCGGTGATCAGCAGCTGAAGTTCGCCGAGGGCTTCGGTGTGATGCCCTCGCGCACCAGCGCCCTCGCCGAGTATGCGAAGCAGGAGCCGGACGCCAAGGCCTGGGTCGACGCCAACGCCTACGCGCAGGGCCCGGTGACCATCGCCGGATTCGACAAGGTGCTCAGCCAGTTCAACACCGAACTGCAGTCGCTGCCCACCACCGACCCGAAGAAGATCCTCGCCGACCTCCAGCGCAACGGCGAACAGGCCCTCGCGAAGGGCAACTGAGCCGCCATGCCCTTCCGCACCACCCCTCGTACGGCGCGCCGCACCCCTCGCGGCGCGTCGTCCGGCCCCCGCCCGGCCCCCGAGGCCATCGGCGAGGGTCCCCGTACGGCCGGCTCGCCGGGCGCACCTGACGCGCCCGGCGGGTCCGGCCCCAAGGCGGCGCCCCGCACCCCAAACACCCCGTCCGCGGGGCGCCGCCGCGGAGAAGGCGCCTGGGGATGGCTGTTCGTCAGCCCCATGGTGCTGATCCTCGGCCTGTTCCTGGTGCTGCCGATCCTGATGGCCCTGTGGGTGAGCCTGCTGGACTGGAACGGGCAGTCCAACCCCTTCGACGGCCAGGCCAAGTTCGTCGGCCTGGACAACTACCGGGCGCTGCTCACCGAGGACGGCCTCGACCGCACCCTCTTCGCGACCTCGCTGCGCAACAACGCCTACTACGTGCTGCTGACCGTGCCGCTGCAGACCGGGCTCGCGCTGGTGCTGGCGCTGATCGTCAACCAGCGGCTGCTGCGCGCGCGGGGCGCGCTGCGCACCACGTTCTTCTTCCCGTCGGTCACCAGCTCCATCGCGGTCTCCACCGTCTTCCTCTTCCTCTTCCAGGGCAGCGGGGCGGTCAACACGCTGCTGTCCTGGATCGGGGTGAAGGGCCCGAACTGGTTCTCCGACTCGCGCGGGGTGCTCTCGCTCCTGCTCGGCGGCCTTGGGATCGTCGACCCCGACCACCCCACGGGCGCGCTGGCCGACCACTCCTTCATGGGGCTGTCCTGGTACGAGTGGCTGTCCGGGCCGTCCGTCGCGATGTGCACGATCATCCTGCTCGCCGTGTGGACGACCTCAGGCACCTTCATGCTGATCTTCCTCGCGGCCCTCCAGGACATCCCGCGCGAACTGGAGGAGGCGGCCGGTCTGGAAGGCGTGAACCGCCGCCAGATGCTGCGGTACGTCACGCTGCCCGCGCTGCGGCCGGTACTCTTCCTCGTCCTCACCCTGGGGACGATCTCCACCTGGCAGGTCTTCGACCAGGTGTATGTGATGGGCCAGGGCGCCCCGGGCAACACCACGCTGACGCCGGCCTTCCTGTCGTACTCGGCCGCCTTCGACGGCGCCGACTTCGGGCAGGGCGCGGCCATCGCCTTCATCCTGCTCGCCCTGATCCTGTGCATCACCGCCCTGCAGCGCTGGGCGCTGCGGGAGCGCGGCCCCCGCCCCGGGAGGAACCGATGAACGCCAAGGCCGGCGCCAAGGCCGCCGCCAAGGCCGCCGCCGCCCGGGCGCAGGGGGGTCCGGTGCTCGGCCGGTTCCCGCGGCCGCTGCGGGTGCTGGGATATGCGCTGGTGGTGGGGCTCGGGCTGCTGTATCTGCTGCCGTTCGTGCTCCAGCTGGTGACCGGGTTCAAGACGGACCCGGACGCGGCGGCGCACCCCCTCGGGCTGCTGCCCACCACCCCGACGACCGCCGCCTACCAGCGGCTGTTCGGGCTGAGCCAGGCCGGGGACGGGGTACCGTTCCTGCGCTGGCTGGGCAACTCCGCGTTTGTCTCGGTCCTGGTCACGGCAGGGCGGGTGCTGTTCGACTCGATGGCGGGGTACGCGCTGGCGCGGCTGCGCTTCCGGGGCCGCACGGTGCTGTTCGGCTTCGTCCTCGCGGTGATGGCGGTGCCCGGGGTGGCGCTGCTGATCCCGAAGTTCCTGGTGCTGAACACCTTCGGGCTGTTCGACACCTACACCGGCATGATCCTTCCGCTGATGGTGGACGCGGCCGGGATCTTCATCATGAAGCAGTTCTTCGAGTCGGTCCCCCGGGAAGTCGAGGAGGCCGCGCGGGTGGACGGCGCCGGGGTGATCCGGACCTTCTGGTCGGTGGTGCTGCCGATGGCCCGGCCCGCGCTGATCACCCTGACGATCCTGTCCTTCCAGGGCTCGTGGAACGAGTTCACGCACTTCCTGGTGGCCACCCAGTCCGGCCAGTACGAGACGCTGACGACCGGGCTCGCGCGGTTCATCTCGGGCGGCCTCGGCGGCGGTACGCAGTACCCGCTCAAGCTGGCGGCGGCCCTGCTGGCGACGGTGCCGGTGGCGGCGCTGTTCTTCTGCTTCCAGCGCTACTTCGTCCAGGGGGCGAACTCGGGGGCTGTCAAGGAGTAGTGGCCTGCCGCTGCCCGCATCCTGCCCGACCGATCCTGCCCGATCCGACGCACACCGCGCGGTGTGCGTCGGCCTGCCTAAAGTCCCCGTCGTCACCACGGTTTCTCACGACGGGAGCACCATGCGCATCGGCATTCTGGGCACGGGCGGAATGGCCACCACACTGGGCGGCGCGTGGGTCCGCGCCGGGCACGACGTCCTCGTCGGCGGGCGCGACCACGCGGCAGCCAAGGCCACGGCGGAGCGCATCGGCGCCGCCGGGCACGGCACGCTCGCCGACGCGGCGGCGTACGGCGAGGTCGTCCTGGCGGCGGTCCCGGCGGAGGTGGCGCCCGAACTGGTCAAGGGGTTCGCGGACGTCCTCGACGGCCGTACGGTGATCGACTGCACGAACCCCATCGTGCCGACCGACGACGGCCTGACGCTGTCCACCGGCGGTACGACTTCCATCGCCCGGCGGATGGCGGACGCTGCCCCGAACGCCCATGTGGTCAAGGCGTTCAACCTCTGCCACGACAGCATTTGGACCCTGCCGCGCCCGGCGTTCGAGGGCGCCCCGCTGGCCGTCCCGTTCTGCGGCGACGACCCGGGCGCCCTCGACCGGACCGCCGCGCTCATCACCTCGATGGGCTGCACGCCCATCCCTTGCGGCGGGCTCGCCCGCGCGGTGTACGTGGAGGCGACGGCGGCTCTCGCGATCGGGGCGTGGCTGGCGGGGGCGGAGCCGCGGTTCGCGTTTCCGGTGCCCATGGCGGCGTAGGCCCAAGGCCCTGACCGGCGGAGCGGAGCCCAGGCGCGGCTCATGGGCGGCTGTTGCCCGCCTGGAACGTGCGCCGGTAGGCGACCGGCGAGACGCCCAGCATCAAACGCATGTGTTGGCGCAGCGAGTTGGCCGTGCCGAACCCGGCGCGATGGGCCACCAGGTCGACCGGGAGGTCGCTGGTCTCCAGGAACTGACGAGCCAGTTCGATGCGCTGGGCCGTGAGCCAGCGGCCCGGAGTCTCGCCGACCTCGTCGCGGAAGCGCCGGGTGAACGTGCGCAGGCTCATCCGGGCGTGGTCCGCGAGTTCACCGAGTGTCAACGGCTCCTGGAGCCTTTCCAGCGCCCAGGCACGCGTCGCGGCCGTGGTCGCAGCCGTGGGCTCGGGCACCGGCCGTTCGATGAACTGCGCCTGCCCGCCGTCCCGCCACGGCGGTACGACACAGCGGCGGGCCACCCGGTTGGCGACGGCGGCACCGTGGTCGCGGCGTACAAGGTGCAGACAGAGGTCGACGCCCGCGGCGACCCCGGCGGCGGTCAGAACGTCTCCGTCGTCCACGAAGAGCACGTCTTCGTCGACCTTGACGTGGGGGAAGGCGCGCTGGAAGTCCTGGGCCACCTGCCAGTGCGTGGTCGCGCGACGGCCGTCGAGCAGACCGGCGGCGGCGAGGACGTACGAGCCCGTGCAGATGGACACCATGCGGGTCCCGGGGCGGACCCGCGCCAGCGCGGCCGCGGTCCGCGGGGGCAGCGGATCGCCCTGCCCGAAGGGGCCGAGCCGGCTGGTGGGCGGGACGACCACGGTGTCCGCGGTCGCCAGCGCCTCCGGTCCGTGTTCGACCGCCACCGAGAATCCGGCGTCGCTGCTCACCGGTGAGCCGTCCGGGGTGCAGACGACCACCTCGTACAGGGACCGTCCCTCGGAGTCTTCCGCGCTGCCCAGGACCCGGGACGGAATGCTCAGTTCGAAGGGGTAGACGCCCTCCTGGGCGAGGACCGCCACGCGGTGCCTGCCCCGTTCGCCGCGCACGTCACCGCGGTTGCCTTCACCACCGACCGTCATGGCCAGATTCTGTCGCACCATGACCAAACTGCCAACACTGTGATCGATCGTTCCGGCGCACGCTGGTGGTCCCAGCTCACCAGAGAGATGAGGACAAGAACATGAGCGAGACGATGCGTGCCGTCAGTCCCCGTGCGTGGGGTGCCCCCGAGGTCCTGACCCTGGTCGAGGTGGACCGCCCCGAGCCGGGCCTGACCGAGATCCTGGTACGGGTCCGTGCCGCGGGCGTGAACCCGGTCGACTGGAAGGTCCGCGCCAACGGCCCCATCGGCCCCGTCGGCGACCCCCCGATCCTCGGGTACGACGTTTCCGGCACCGTCGAGGCCGTCGGCCCCGGCGTGACCCTCTTCGCGCCCGGCGACGAGGTCTTCGGCATGCCGCGCTTCCCGGAACAGGCGGGCGGTTACGCCGAGTTTGTCACCGCTCCGGCCCGGCGCTTCGTCCGCAAGCCGACGGACATCGACCACGTCCAGGCCGCCGCGCTGCCGCTGGCCGCACTCACCGCCTGGCAGTCCCTGGTCGACACGGCCGGGCTGCGGGCCGGTCAGCGGGTACTGATCCACGCGGCCGCGGGCGGCGTCGGCCACCTGGCCGTGCAGATCGCCAAGGCGCGGGGCGCGTATGTCATCGGGACGGCACGCACCGAGAAGCACGACTTCCTGCGGGGGCTCGGCGCCGACGAGGTCATCGACTACTCGCGCGTGGACTTCACCGAGGCGGTGCGGGACGTGGACGTCGTCCTGGACGCCTTCGGCGGTGACTACGGAACGAGGTCCCTCGGCGTGCTGCGCCGCGGCGGCCACCTGGTGACGCTGCCGTCCGGGGACGACCTTCCGCCCGCGGCCACGGCCGAGGCGGCCGGGGTGCGCTCCGGCTGGACGGTGGTCGAGCCGGACTCGGCGGGGCTGCTGGCGATCGCGCGGCTGGTGGAGGAGGGGAAGCTGCGGGCCGAGGTCGACACGGTGCTGCCGTTGGAGGAGGCGGCCAAGGCACATGCGTATGGGGAGCTGGGCCGGACCCGGGGCAAGATCGTCCTCACCGTTTGAGTTCTGTCCGGCGGGTCGCGTCCGTGCGGCCCGCCGGACAGAACCTGGCCCGACTTTTAGGGTGCGTCCTGGGGGAACGCGATGCTCTCCGGCCGCGCGTACCACTCGTACCCGCCGCCCTGGGGCCGCAGAAACGCGACGCGCGGCCACCCGGCGGCGGGTTCGCCGGGGCATCTGAGGACCACCTGACCTACTGCACGACGCTCCGGGGGATGAGCGTTCAGGCCGTTGACCTGGGGCATGGCCGGGAGGCGATGCGGCTGGCCGACGCGGCGGCCGCCGCTTCCCCGGCGGCCGGGCCGCGTATGCGTGCCTTTTTGGTCGGGCAGCAGGCGCATGCGGCGGCGCAGGTAGGCGATCGTGTCAAGGCATTGGCGTATCTCGGCCAAGCCGAGGTGGCCATGGAGAAGGCGGAGTCCCGGGAGAGGGTGTTCGGCTCCTATGACCCGTCGGCTTTGTACTACCACGCAAGCCATGTACGGCATGAGTTGGGCGATGTACCGGGCGCCGTGGCGGCCATGAAGGAATCCGACCGGCTGTGCTACGACATTTATCGCCGGTCACGGGTGAAGGAGCGTGCCACCCTGGCGGAATTCCAATTGGAAATGGGTCATCTGGAGGCCGCCTGCGCGACCTGGCACGACGCCCTCGACGAATATCCCCTGGTGCAGAGCGGGCGGATCGACGACCGCATGCGGCGGATGCTCAAGCTGGTCCGCCCGCACCTCAAGAACTCCGCCGCCCGCGCGCTCCACGAACGCGCGCGGATGATCGTCCCCGCGTCCGCGTAGGCTGTCGCCCGAACGCGTGAACGGGGAGCAAGGCAGTGCGAATAGAGCGACACCAGATAGGCGAGGCCGCGGTTTCGGCGGCTCTTGAGGACTTCGCCAACCGGATCGGTTCGATGGTCCACTCCATGTCGAGGGCCGGCCGGATCTCCACCTACGAGTGGGAGCTGATCGCGGAGGAATTCCTCGACTACCTGGGCGCTCTGTCCGTCGGGACGCCCGACCTCGACACCCCGGAGGCCAAGGCCGTCCTCGGCAACGCCACCGAGGCCGCCGCCGGTGCCGTGGCGTATGCCGCGTACTACCCGACCAACCACTTCCAGGTCTTCCTCGACTATGTGAACTTCGGGATGAGCTACGACCCCGGTTCCGAAGGCGACCCGGAGTCCATCTCCGCGCACCACTGGCTCGACGCCTTCTGCCTGGCGGTCCTCGCCGACAGGGCCTCATGGCACGGCGAGGCGTTCCACTTCGCCCGCAAGCCGTTCGAGCAGGACGGGGCCGGGCGGCCCGCGGTCGAGCTCATCAACGGCTTCATGGCGTACGTCATCGGGGACACGGGAGACGACGACGCCGACTACCCGCCGACAAAGGAACAGAAGCTCGCCGCGCTGGACGCCGCGCTGGCCCGGATACGGGCCCTCGACGCCGCGCCCGGCGAGGGCGGCCTGCTCGACCAGCCGCAGTCCGTCGGGCTGCACGCGCTGCGCGCCCTGACCACCGGCGACCGGGACTCCTTCCGCACCGCGCTGGCCAAGCTGCTGCTCCCGCACAGCGCCGTCCCCGGCCCCGGCGCCAGGCCCCGCACGCTGCTGCCGCTCCTTCCGCTGGCCCTGGCCGCGCTCGCCTACCGGCGCGAGGGCTGGCAGCCGCCCGTCGACACCGGGTATCTGCCGCGGGCGCTGGTGACCGGGTTCGAGACCGCGGGGCCGCGGGTCCAGGCGTACGGCCGCGTCCGGCGGCCTGACGCGGTCGCCGCGCTGGCCGCCGGGCCGGTGGTGGTCGAGCGGCCCGAAGCCCCTCAGGAGATGCACCCGGAGAGCGAGGTCCTGTTCGAGCAGTACACCAGGGAGGCCCTGACGTCGGAGGACGGAAAGCCGCTCTCCGCCTGGAACCTGTCGGATGCCGTGCGCTACCAGGACCTCCTGTTCAAGGCCCGCGCCTCGCTCACCGCCGACGTCACGGACCAGCAGCTGGAAAACCTGCGCCTCGCCGCGGAACTGGGCGCGGCGCTGTTCCGCGCCACGCTCGCCGAGCCCGGTACGGACGTCGAGGTGACGATCGGCGACAGCACGCTCAGCTACCCCGCCTACCACGGTGATCAGGCCGGGGCCGGCGCCTGGCACACCGCCATGAACTTCGCCCTGATCGGCGGGCGGCGCGAGGACATCGCCGCGCTCGTCCTCAGCGGCTCCGCCCGTCTGGAGGGCGACGGCTCCGCCTTCGCCTCGTACCGCCGGGCGCTCCACGACTATTTCCGGGGCGTGGATCCCGAACCGGCCACCGACCGTGCGCTGGAGGACTGCGAGAAGGCCAGGACCTGGGGCTTCTTCCCGCCGCCCGGTGTTCTCTTCTCCCAGCTCGTCGAGGGCGACGAGGAGAGCTTCAACCTTGCCCTCATCGACGCCCTCGAAGCCCACCGCGACCACTACCGGGTCGCCGACCGCGCGGACGACTCCGACGCCGCCATCGACCTCGACATCCT
>NZ_MUNE01000508.1:0-1167 GCF_002154605.1 Streptomyces milbemycinicus
AAGATGTATTCATAATTAATGAATTTGACGAGGGTCAGATACACCCCCGGGCGGCACCGGGTGCCACCCTCGGGGCGAATGATGGTCGACATAGGCCCGCCACCGCGCCCCGATTTCATCCGATTTCGCAGCTTCCGTAACACATATTCTCTGCAATCAGGCGCGTCGCGTCCCTTTTCATTGGCACCTGGTGCCACTAACGTTCACATCGCTTCCAGGGTGCGATGAAGAGCCGATCGACGGCCCGAACGAACAAGGGGGACAGCGATGTTCCGGAAGATCCTCGTTGCCAACCGTGGTGAAATCGCGATTCGGGCGTTCCGAGCCGGCTATGAGCTGGGCGCGAAAACCGTCGCCGTGTTCCCGTACGAAGACCGCAACTCGTTGCACCGGCTGAAGGCCGATGAGGCGTACGAGATCGGCGAACCGGGGCATCCGGTACGGGCCTATCTGTCCGTGGAGGAGATCGTCCGCGCGGCGCGAGCAGCGGGTGCGGACGCGGTCTACCCCGGGTACGGATTCCTGTCCGAGAACCCCGACCTCGCGCGTGCGTGCGAGGAGGCGGGCATCACGTTCGTCGGCCCTGGCGCGGAGATCCTGGAGCTGACCGGGAACAAGGCGCGGGCGGTGGCCGCGGCCCGTGCGGCCGGTGTCCCGGTGCTCGGCTCCTCACAGCCCTCCACCGATGTGGACGAGCTGGTCCAGGCGGCGGAGGAACTTGGCTTCCCGGTGTTCGTCAAGGCCGTGGCCGGTGGTGGCGGACGCGGTATGCGGCGGGTCGAGGACCGAAGGACGCTGCGCGAGTCCATCGAGGCGGCGTCCCGCGAGGCCGCCTCCGCGTTCGGCGACCCGACCGTCTTCCTGGAGAAGGCCGTCGTGGAGCCCCGCCATATCGAGGTGCAGATCCTCGCCGACGCGCAGGGCAACGTCATGCACCTCTTCGAGCGTGACTGTTCGGTGCAGCGCCGGCACCAGAAGGTGATCGAGCTGGCGCCCGCGCCCAATCTCGACCCGGAGCTCCGGACGCGGATCTGCGACGACGCGGTGAGGTTCGCCCGGCAGATCGGCTACCGCAACGCGGGCACGGTGGAGTTCCTGCTCGACCGCGCCGGGAACCATGTGTTCATCGAGATGAACCCGCGGATCCAGGTCGAGCACACGGTGACC
>NZ_MUNE01000508.1:1193-2193 GCF_002154605.1 Streptomyces milbemycinicus
GATCACCACCGAGGATCCGGCCAACGGTTTCCGCCCGGACGTCGGCATGATCAGCGCGTACCGCTCGCCGGGCGGCTCGGGCATCCGCCTGGACGGCGGCACCGCCCACGCCGGTACGGAGATCAGCGCGCACTTCGACTCGATGCTGGTCAAGCTGACCTGCCGGGGCCGGGACTTCGACACCGCGATCGGCCGCGCCCGGCGTGCCGTGGCCGAGTTCCGCATTCGCGGGGTGGCCACGAACATCCCGTTCCTCCAGGCCGTGCTGGACGATCCGGACTTCAGGGCCGGGCGGGTCACCACGTCGTTCATCGAGCAGCGGCCGCATCTGCTGACCGCACGGCACTCCGCCGACCGCGGTACGAAGCTGCTCACCTACCTCGCCGACGTCACGGTGAACAGGCCCCACGGCGAGCGGCCGGCGCTGCTCGACCCGACCACCAAACTGCCGCTGACCCCCGCCGCCGAACCGCCTGTCGGCTCCCGGCAGAAGCTCACCGAACTCGGTCCGGAGGGCTTCGCGCGCTGGCTGCGCGACTCGCCGACCATCGGGGTGACCGACACCACCTTCCGCGATGCGCATCAGTCGCTGCTGGCCACCCGCGTACGGACGAAGGACCTGCTCGCGGTGGCCCCGGTGGTGGCGCGGACACTGCCGCAGTTGCTGTCCCTGGAGTGCTGGGGCGGCGCCACCTACGACGTCGCGCTCCGATTCCTCGCCGAGGACCCCTGGGAGCGCCTGGCCCAGCTGCGCGAAGCGGTACCGAACATCTGCCTGCAGATGCTGCTGCGCGGCCGCAACACCGTCGGCTACACCCCGTACCCGACCGAGGTGACCGACGCGTTTGTCGAAGAGGCCACGAACACCGGTATCGACATCTTCCGGATCTTCGACGCGCTCAACGACGTCGGGCAGATGCGCCCCGCCATCGACGCCGTACGGAACACCGGCACCGCGATCGCCGAGGTCGCGCTGTGCTACACCGCCGATCTCTCCGAC
>NZ_MUNE01000509.1 GCF_002154605.1 Streptomyces milbemycinicus
GGGTCTGGGTCCTGACCCGGACCCCGGACCCCGGACCCCCGCCAGGGATACGCATCGACTACGTGAGGGCCACCCGCGCGGCACGAAAATTGCCGCGCAGGTGGCCCTCACCGCTCAGATACGATAATGACGGCTCGCAGAGCAGCTCGGCACAGAGCTCACATAGCTCACAGAGCGCTCTCAGAGCGACATGTCACCCACTGCATCGACCCGGGAGCAGCCCGCGATGGCTCGACACCTCATCACCAGCGCCCTTCCCTACATCAACGGGATCAAGCACCTGGGCAACATGGTGGGGTCCATGCTCCCGGCCGACGTCTACGCACGCTATATGCGCCAGCGCGGCCATGACGTGCTGTACATCTGCGCGACGGACGAGCACGGCACCCCCGCCGAGCTGGCCGCCAAGGAGGCGGGTCTGCCGGTGGGCGAGTTCTGCGCGCAGCAGCACCACGCGCAGAAGGCGGTCTACGACGGCTTCAGCCTGGCGTTCGACTACTTCGGCCGCAGCTCCTCCGCGCAGAACGTGGAGATCACGCAGACCATCGCGCGCGAGCTGAAGGCGAACGGCTTCATCGAGGAGCGTTCGATCCGCCAGGTGTACTCCAACGCCGACGGCCGTTTCCTCCCCGACCGCTATATCGAGGGCACCTGCCCGCACTGCGGGTACGACAAGGCGCGCGGCGACCAGTGCGAGAACTGCACCCGTGTGCTGGACCCGACGGATCTGATCAATCCGCGTTCGGCGATCAGCGGCAGCAGTGACCTGGAGGTGCGCGAGACCAAGCACCTGTTCCTGCTCCAGTCGAAGCTGGCGGGGGAGGTCGCGGCGTGGGTGGACGAGCACGGTAAGGACTGGCCGACGCTCGCGTCGTCGATCGCCCGCAAGTGGCTCAATGAGGGGCTTCAGGACCGGGCGATCACCCGTGATCTGGACTGGGGCGTACCGGTGCCGGCCGACACCTGGCCGGATCTCGCAGCCGAGGGCAAGGTCTTCTACGTATGGTTCGACGCCCCGATCGAGTACATCGGCGCGACGAAGGAGTGGTCGGACCTGGACCCGGCGAACCGCGACTGGAAGTCGTGGTGGTACGACGTGGACCAGACGGTCCGCTACACCGAATTCATGGCCAAGGACAATGTCCCGTTCCACACGGTGATGTTCCCGGCGACGCTGCTGGGCACCCGGGACGCGTGGAAGAAGGTCGACTACGTCAAGGCGTTCAACTGGCTGACGTACTACGGCGGCAAGTTCTCGACTTCTCAGAAGCGCGGGGTGTTCACCGATGCCGCGCTGGAGCTGCTGCCCGCCGACTACTGGCGCTACTTCCTGATGGCGAACGCGCCGGAGTCGGACGACACGTCCTTCACCTGGGAGCACTTCGCCGCCACGGTCAACAAGGACCTGGCGGACACCCTGGGCAACTTCGTGAACCGCGTGCTGTCGTTCTCCCGTAAGCGGTTCGGTGACGAGGTCCCGGCCGGGAAGGCCGCCGGGGAGGCCGAGGCGCGCCTCGGGGAGGAGATCGCGCGGCTGCTCGCGGAGTACGAGGAGTACATGGACGCGCTGCAGTTCCGCAAGGCCGCGGCGGCGCTGCGGGCCCTGTGGAGCGCGGGCAACTCCTATCTGGAGGAGAAGGCTCCCTGGCTGGAGATCAAGACCGACCAGGAGGGCGCGGCCCTTACGCTCCGTACGGCGATGAATCTGATCCATCTGTACGCGGTCGTCTCGGAGCCGTTCATCCCGGCCTCCGCGCGGGCCATGCGGTCGGCGTTCGCGCTGGCGGACGACACGGCGCCCTGGGTGGGCCAGGAGGAGGCCAAGGCGCTCGCCTCCGTCCCGGCCGGTACGGCCTTCACCGTGCCGCCGGTGCTCTTCGCCAAGATCACCGAGGAGGACCTGGAGTCCTACCGGGTGCGCTTCGGCGGTGCGCCGGAGCAGGCGGGCGGCGGGGCGTCGACCGGGGTGGAGACCGAGGGCAAGCCCGTCGAGTGACGACGGGTAACGACGAGCGACCCGGGACTTGAGAAGGGGTGGCGGGCCCGGCCCGCCACCCCTTCGCACCGTTGATCGCTCGACAACCGTTCGTTTAACGCGTTCGACCAACCTGTGGAGTCCATCCGTAGGGAAGTCGAGGAGCGCAGTGCCCGACGCACCACGTGTCACAGTGACGGTCCACGGCCCCGACCCGCTCTCGCGGGCCGGGGTCGTGCGTCATCTGCGGCACCAGCCCACCGTCGAACTGATCCACCGTCCACGTCCGTTCAGCGACGAGCCGCGCGGCACCGTCGCCATCATGCTCGCCGAACGCCTTGACGCCCGCGCGGGCGCCGAGCTGCGCCGTCTGGTGCGGGGCGGCGAGCAGCGGGTGGTGCTGGTCACGGGCGAGTTGCGCGAGACGGAGCTGATGACGGTCGTGGAGTACGGCGTACGGGCCGTGCTGTGGCAGCACCGGGCCACGCCGAGACGTCTGCTGCGCGCCGTACACCGGGCCGCCCGCGCGGAGCGGACGGACCCGTGCGGTGTGGACCAGCGGCTGACCGAACACTTCGTGTACTAGTTTCGGGTCCGTACAAGCGGCGAGACGCAGGTCACACTCATACGCCCGTCCGGCCGTCACATCTCGCCGAGCCGCTCCGTCAGTGCTGTGTAACCGACAACACGGCAAGGAGATCACCATGGACGCCAGGCTCAACTACTACGGCAACCCCGTCGCGGCCAAGTTCGCGAAGTACATCAACTCGGCGGGCAAGGTCGTCGGCGACTCGACCCTGCCGGCCGCGACGCAGGAGCTGGTGAAGATCCGCGCCAGCCAGATCAACGGCTGCGGCTTCTGCACCGACATGCACACCAAGGACGCCGCGCACGCCGGGGAGACCTCGGTACGGCTCAACCTGATCGCGGCCTGGCGGGAGGCCAAGGTCTTCACCGAGGCCGAGCGGGCCGCCCTGGAACTGACCGAGCAGGGCACCCGTATCGCCGACGCGGCCGGCGGGGTCACCGACGAGGCCTGGGCGAACGCCGCCAAGCACTACGACGAGGACCAGCTCGCCGCCCTGGTGTCCCTCATCGCCCTGATCAACGCCTACAACCGGATGAACGTGATCATCCAGCAGCCCGCCGGCGACTACCAGCCCGGCCAGTGGGGCTGATCCCGGTTTACAGGTCCGTGCCGTCGTGGGTCGTGTCGGGGTCGACGCCCAGGGTGAGGGTGCCGATGACGCCCTTCTCGATCCGGCCCTTCTTGTACTTCAGGGTGAGCAGCCCGCCCTGGGCCCCGTTGCCGGGGTAGATCGTGTCCTCGTCGAGGGTCGTGCGCTCGGTGGTGCTGGTGCTGTACGGGGCGACCTCGGCGGAGGCGAGCACCGCCTCCTCGGCGAAGAAGAGCTGACCGGTGTGGCAGGTGTGACCGCCCTCGTATCCGGAGTCGGTGAGGGCGCCGCCGACGTGGACCTTGGTGTGGATATGCACACAGCGGCCCCGGTACCAGCCGGGGAAGACGGTGCGGAACTCGACGAAGCCGTGCTGGTCGGTGAGCTGGGTGCCGCGCAGATAGCGCTTGTCGTCGGTGGGCTCCTGGTGCCCGCCGCCCCCGCCCGGCGGGGTGCCG
>NZ_MUNE01000051.1 GCF_002154605.1 Streptomyces milbemycinicus
TGCACGGCGAACGCCCGCCCCCGCTCGCCGAGTCGGTCGGCGCCCGCGGCGAGTGCGGCCTCGTGGTGCCCGGCGAAGACGGGCTCGGCGGCGGCCCACCGGCCGGCCAGGCCCGCCGCGTCCGGGACGTCCTCGGCGAAGACGAAGGAGACCTCGCCGGTCCCGGGCCGCTCGAGGACCGGGGCCCCCCGCAGTGCCCGGGCGAGGGCGGGGCGGTCGGAGCCGGTGACGGCGAGCCGGTACTCGTGGGCGCGGCGGCCCACGGCCAGCGTGTAGGCGACGTCGGCGAGCGCGGCCGGGTCGTCGCCGTCGAGGTGGGCGGCCAGCCTCTGGGCGGCCGTGGCCAGCGCGGTCGCGGTACGGGCGGACACCACCAGCAGCTGCTGCGCGCGGTGTGCGTCGCCGGTGACGGGGGCGGGCGGGGCCTCCTGGAGGATCGCGTGCGCGTTGGTGCCGCCGATGCCGAAGGAGCTGACGCCCGCGCGCAGGGGGCCCTGCCCTGTCCAGGGGGCGGTGTCGGTGCTCACCTTGAAGGGGCCGGCCGCGAAGTCGATGGCCGGGTTGGGGGTGGTGTGGTTGACGGTCGGCACCAGCGTCCGGTGCTTCATCATCAGCACCGTTTTGATCACGCCCGCGACACCGGCCGCCGCGTCCAGGTGGCCGATGTTGGACTTCACCGAGCCGATGGCGCAGAACCCGGTGTCGGCGGTGGACTCCCTGAACGCCCGGGTGAGCGCCGAGACCTCGACCGGGTCGCCGAGGCGGGTGGCGGTGCCGTGTGCCTCGACGTATCCGATGGAGCGGGGGTCGACGCCGGAGACGGTGTGCGCCTCACGGACGACGGCGGTCTGGCCGGCGGCGCCGGGCGCGGCGAAGCTCACCTTGCCGGAGCCGTCGTTGTTGGTGGCCGTGCCCTTGATGACGGCGTGGATGGTGTCCCGGTCCGCGATGGCGTCCCGCAGGAGCTTGAGGACCAGGACACCGACGCCGTTGCCGACGACGGTGCCGCTGGCGTCCGCGTCGAAGGTGCGCACGTGCCCGTCCCGGGACAGGATCGCGCCCTCCTCGTACAGATACCCCTTGGCCTGCGGCAGTTTCACGGTGACACCGCCGGCCAGCGCCATGTCGCACTCGCCGTTGATCAGGCCCTGGCAGGCCAGGTGGAGGGCGACGAGGGAGGTGGAGCAGGCGGTCTGGACGGCGTAGCTGGGGCCTTTGAGGTCGAGTTTGTACGACAGCCGGGTGGCCAGGAAGTCCTTGTCGTTGCCGACCATCACCGCGAAGTGCTGGGAGGTGGTGGTCTGGTCGACGTGGGGCAGGACCTGCTGCTGGAGGTAGGTGTTGATGGCCGCGCCGGCGTAGACGCTGATCAGCCCGTCGTAGCGGGCGGGGTCGTAGCCGGCGTGCTCCAGGGCGGCGTGGCCGGCGGTCAGCAGGATGCGGTGCTGCGGGTCGGTGATCGCGGCCTCGGCCGGGGTGAACTCGAAGTACCCGGTGTCGAACAGGTCGACGTCCGGGATGATCCCGTGGGCGGGGACGTACTCCGGGTCGTCCAGCAGCCGGAGCGCGGCCTGCGCCAGCGCGTCCGCGTCCTCATTGGCGAACAGTTGCCCCGCCGCTCCCCCGTCCAGCACCTGCGCGAACGCGTCCAGGTCGCTGGCCAGCACGGGCGCGCCCGCCGACATGGCCTCGACGAGGATGATCCCGAAGCTCTCCCCGCCCGTGTTCGGCGCGACGTACACATCCACACTGCGCAGCAGCCGTGCCTTGTCCTCGTCGCTGACCATGCCGAGGAATTCCACCCGACCGCGCATCTGCTCGGGCAGTGTGGCCACGGCCTCCTTCTCGTCGCCGCGCCCGGCGACCAGCAGCCGGGTCCGGGGCCGGGCGGCGAGGATCTTGGGCAGGGCCCGCATCAGGACCGGCAGGCCCTTCCGGGGCTCGTCGATGCGGCCCATGAACCCGATCGTCTCGCCCTGCCACTCGCTCTTGGGCTCGGCATCGGCGAAGAAGCGCACATCGACACCGTTGGGGATGACGACCGCGTCGCCGCCCAGGTGCTCGACCAGTGTCCGCCGCGCGTACTCGCTCACCGCGATCCGGGCGCTGATCTTCTCCAGCGCGGGCTGCAGGATCGGATACGCGGCGATCATCGCCCGGGAACGAGGGTTCGAGGTGTGAAAAGTCGCGACGATGGGGCCCTGAGCCGCCCAGCAGGCGAGCAGGCCCAGCGACGGCGAGGCGGGCTCATGGATGTGGATCACATCGAACGCGCCGTCGTGCAGCCAGCGCCGCACCCGCGCCGCCGAGAGAAAGCCGAAGTTGAGCCGCGCGACCGAGCCGTTGTACGGCACCGGCACGGCGCGCCCGGCGGAGACCACGTACGGCGGCAGCGGTGTGTCGTCGTCCGCCGGGGCCAGCACCGACACTCCGTGCCCGAGCCGGATCAGATGCTCGGCCAGGTCGCGGATGTGGAACTGGACGCCGCCGGGGACGTCCCACGAGTACGGGCAGACGATCCCGATCCTCACGGCTTCTCCGTTCCGGAGCTGTCGTCGGCGCCCGGCGCGCCACCGGGACGCGGCTCGAGATCCGCCAGCCACAGCCGCTGGAGCATGTGCCAGTCCTGCGGATGTTCGGCGATCCCGGAGGCGAACACGTCGGCGAGCTCCTGCGTCATGGCCGCGGCCTGCTCCGCGCTGGTGTCCATCGAGGGGACCTCGATGGGCGGATGCACCCGTCCCCGCATGACCGGGGACGCGTCGTACCAGAGGGTGACCGGCAGCAGCAGCGCACCCGTCCTTGCCGCCAGTATGGCGGGCCCGGCGGGCATCTTGGCCGACTCACCGAAGAACTTCACCTCAACACCTGATGCCGACAGGTCCCGGTCCGCGACCAGGCACACCAGACCGCCCTCCCGCAGCCGCCGCGCCAGCGTCCCGAACGCGCTGCCGCCGGTGTGCGGCAGCACCTCCATGCCCAGGCCCTCCCGGTAGGCCACGAAGCGGTCGTACAGCGACTCGGGCTTGAGCCGTTCCGCGACCGTGGTGAACGGCACGCCCAGCTCGGTGGTGACCCAGGCCCCGGCCAGGTCCCAGTTGGCCAGGTGCGGCAGCGCCAGCACCACCCCGCGGCCGCTCGCCAGACCGTCCGTGAGGTTGTGCAGGCCCTCGGGGTCGAAGCCGCCGCGGACGCGCTGCTCGCTCCAGGCCGGCAGCCGGAAGGACTCCATCCAGTAGCGCAGATACGAGCGCATCCCGGCCCGGGACAGCTCGGCCAGCCGCCGCGGGGAGGCGCCCGGGACGACGCGGGCGAGATTGGCCTCCAGGCGCAGCACGCCCTTGCCGCGCCGCTTCCACGCCAGATCGGCGACCCGCTGCCCGAGCGCCACAGCGACCGGTTCGGGGAGCTTTTTGACCGTGCTCCAGCCGAGCCCGTACAGCGCGTCGGTCAGCTTCTCGCTCACCGCGTCTCGCCTCCCTGGACCACCGCCCGGTCCGCGGCGTCCGCCTCGGCGGCCTCACGGCGCACCGTCACCACGCGCTGGATCAAGGTCACCGCGCTGCCGACGGCAACGATCCACAGTGCGATCGGCAGCAGAATTTCGATATGCGGCACACCGAACTTGTGCAGCCCGGAGAAGCCGCAGGCCACCAGCGAGATCACCAGCCGCTCGGCGCGCTCCACGAGCCCGTTGACCTTCACCGGCAGGCCGATGCTCTCGCCCCTGGCCTTGGTGTACGACACCACCTGACCGCTGGCCAGGCAGAAGATCGTCACCGCACACAGCGCATTGTCGTCCCCGCGCCCGGCGTACCACAGCGCCAGACCGCCGAAGATCGCGCCGTCGGCGACCCGGTCGAGCGTGGAGTCGAGAAACGCCCCCCAGCGGCTGGAGCGCCCCAGCTGCCGCGCCATATTGCCGTCGACCAGGTCCGAGAAGACGAAGAGGGTGATGACGACCGTGCCCCAGAAGAACTCACCCCGCGGGTAGAAGACCAGGGCACCCGCGACCACACCACCCGTCCCGGCGAGGGTCACCGCGTCGGGGCTGACCCCGAGGCGGATGAGCAGGGCGGCGAACGGGGTGAGAACACGCGTGAAGAATGCACGCGCGTACTTGTTCAGCATGGCCTTCCCGGGGGTCGAAACGGGCCGGGTGGTCAACAGGCCACCGGCTGGCCCATCGTAGTCAAGCCCCGAGGGGCCGCCGCGCAGGCATCGGACGACGCCCAGATGTGCGACGTATGGACGCACCATGACCTCGGTGGAAAGCTCGAAGTATCGCAGATGTCGACCTGGAGGCGAGACATGGGCGACAAAACGAGCACGCAATCAGGGGCCGCCGGCAGGGCGGCGACGGCCGACCGGCCCGGCTCGGTGCGGAACGTGGTGCTGGTCGGCCACAGCGGTTCCGGCAAGACGACGCTGGTGGAGGCCCTCGCGCTGGCGACCGGCGCGATCAACCGGGCGGGCAGAGTCGAGGACGGCGGATGCCTGTCCGACTACGACGAGATCGAGCACCGGCAGCAGCGCTCGGTCCAGCTGTCCCTCGTCCCCGTCCAATGGGACGGGGTGAAGATCAACCTTCTGGATACCCCGGGGTACGCCGACTTCGTCGGGGAGCTGAGGGCCGGTCTGCGGGCAGCGGACGCGGCCCTCTTTGTCGTATCGGCATCCCAGGACGCCCTGGGCATCGCGGGCGCGACCCGCATGGTGTGGGACGAGTGCGCGGCGGTCGGGATGCCACGCGCCCTGGTCATCACGCACCTGGAGGCGGCGCGCGCCTCCTTCGAGGAGATGACCGAGCTGTGCCGGCAGACGTTCGGCGGCGAGGACCCCGACGCGGTGCTCCCGCTGTATCTGCCGCTGCGCGGCGAGCCCGGACCGGATGGTCACGCCCCTGTGACGGGGCTGATCGGCCTGCTCTCGCAGCAGGTGTACGACTATGCCTCGGGCGTACGGACCGAGGCGACGCCGACCCCCGGCCAGCTGCCGCTGATCGAGGAGGCCCGCAACCGGCTCATCGAGGGGATCATCTCCGAGAGCGAGGACGAAACCCTCATGGACCGCTATCTCGGCGGCGAGGAGATCGACGTCAAGACGCTCATCGGAGACCTGGAGAAGGCCGTGGCCCGCGGCTCCTTCCACCCCGTGCTGGCCGCCGCGCCCGCCGCCGAGGGATCCAAGCAGGGCCTGGGCACCACCGAGCTGCTGGAGCTGATCACCGGCGGCTTCCCGACCCCCCTGGAGCGGGAGGCGCCCACCGTCACCACCCCGCAGGGCAAGCCCTGCCCGCGGCTGACCTGCGACCCCGAGGGCCCGCTGGCCGCCGAGGTCGTCAAGACCTCCTCGGACCCCTATGTCGGCCGGATCTCCCTGGTGCGGGTCTTCTCCGGGACGCTGCGCCCGGACGAGACCGTCCATGTGTCCGGGCACGGCCTGGAGGACCGCGGCCATGAGGACCACGACGTGGACGAGCGGGTCGGCGCCCTCTCCGCGCCCTTCGGCAAGGCGCAGCGCATGCTCAGCCAGGCCATCGCAGGCGATCTGGCCTGCGTCGCCAAGCTGAACCGCGCCGAGACCGGGGACACCCTCTCGGCCAAGGACCAGCCGCTGCTCATGGAGACCTGGGAGATGCCCGATCCGCTGCTGCCCGTGGCGATCCGGGCGCACAGCAAGGCGGACGAGGACAAGCTCTCCCAGGGGCTCGGGCGGCTGGTCGCCGAGGACCCGACGATGCGCCTGGAGCAGAACCAGGACACCCATCAGGTGGTGCTGTGGTGTCTGGGCGAGGCCCATATGGACGTCGCACTGGAGCGGCTGCGCTCCCGGTACGGCGTACAGGTGGACGCGGTGCCGTACAAGGTGTCGCTGCGCGAGACGTTCGGGGCCCGGTCCGCCGGGCGCGGGCGGCACGTCAAGCAGTCGGGCGGGCACGGACAGTACGCGATCTGCGAGATCGAGGTGGAGCCGCTGCCCGAGGGCTCCGGCATCGAGTTCGTGGACAAGGTCGTGGGCGGGGCGGTGCCCCGGCAGTTCATCCCGTCCGTCGAGAAGGGCGTACGCGCGCAGGCGGCGCGGGGGGTGGCCGCGGGCTATCCCCTGGTCGACGTGCGGGTGACCCTGCTGGACGGCAAGGCGCATTCGGTGGACTCCTCCGACGCCGCCTTCCAGACGGCGGGCGCGCTCGCCCTGCGGGAGGCCGCCGCCGACACCCGGATCCATCTGCTGGAGCCGGTGGTCGAGGTGTCGGTGCTGGTGTCCGACGAGTACGTCGGCGCGGTGATGAGCGATCTGTCGGGGCGGCGCGGCCGGGTCGTGGGCACCGAGCAGTCGGGCGGCGGCCAGACGCTGATCCGGGCCGAGGTCCCGGAGATCGAGATCGGCCGCTACGCGGTCGACCTGCGGTCGCTGTCACACGGCACCGGACGGTTCAACCGCTCCTACGCCCGGCACGAGCCGATGCCCACGCAGGTCGCCGACCGGATCCGGGAACAGGCCGAGGCCTGAGGCTCCTTCACCGAGCGCCCGCCCCAACTCGCTTGGGGCGGGCGGCTGTCCACAGGCCGGTTCGGTGCAGCCGGGTCGGTTGTGGGTAGTTATCCACAGGGAGGCGACGCCCTGGCGACAGGGACGGCACACCCCCGATACGCTGAGGTCGCAGCTCAAGCAGCATGCGGTATTGGGGGCGTTGGTGACGGCGGACGTATTCGACTTCAGCCCGGGGGCGCAGATCCCGCTCTCCGGCTCGGCAGGCCAGAAGGCGGCGACGCAGGCGCTCGCCTCGGCCGCCTACCGCGACAGCGAGGTGGCCAAGCTTCTCGACGCCAACTCGGAGTGGACGGTCTCCGAGGTCAAGCCACCGAAGATCTCTCTGTTCGAGCCCAACCTGGGCGAGGCGTTCTCGCGCGCGGTGCAGCTTCGGATGCTCGGCGGCGGACGCGGCCAGGTGATCCAGTCCTTCGGCATGGAGCCTCAGACAGTGGTCGAGCACTGCCTGGCGGCCAACCGCATCCGCAAGACCCGGGACGCCCGGCTCACCGCCGTCATGGTCATCTTCGGGCTGCTCTTCCTCCCCGGGGTGCTGCTGTGGCTCGGCGCCTTCCAGCTGCGGCGCACCATCGCCGGGTCCAAGGACAAGCGGATGGGGGCGCTGGGCACCCTCCTGCTGGCGGCGCTCGCCGTGGTGACCCTCATCTTCCTGATCAAGCTCCCCTTCGACGGGTTCTTGGGCCTCTATCTGCGCGGCGTCATCGTCGCCCCCGTCATCGGGTGGTACGTGGCCAAGCAGATCAGCGAGCGCACGGCCAAGAACCTCCGGGAGGCATGGGACGGCCTGCTCTCGGGCGGCGGGATCGGCGCGAAGGTCCCCGAGACCGTGCCGAACCACCCCGGCCAGACCTCGGCCGAGGAGCTGCGCAAGGCGCTGCACAAGCTCACCGCCGAGCAGCACAGCAATGTGGTCTTCTACGCCGGCGCCAAGGGGATACTCGGCATGGGCACGCGCTGGGGCAGCTGGCAGCTCGCCGAGGACCTGGTGTCGGCCGACCCCGGCAAGGAGATCGACCCGTTCCGCAGCTGGGACGTGATACGCGCGATCCATGACCAGCTGCGGATGCTGGAGCGCAAGCCGCTGCACACCGGAGGCTTCCCCACCCCCTCGGTGCGCCACTGGGTGGTTTCGGCGGTCGGCGAGGGGGCCAAGTCGGTGGAGCGCGGCGGCACTTCGGAGGAGGAGGGCTTCCAGATAAAGGGCGTCGAGCTGCAGCGGATCTGCGACGAGCAGCAGTTCGACTCCGGCGACCGGCACTACCTGGGGGTGCAGTTCGTCCTCTGGGACGGCCAGTTGGTGATCACCCTGCTGATCACGGTGACGCTGCTGCACAAGACGATGCGGATCGAGGTCACCGGCCATGCGCTGGGGCCGGTGCACCCCCTGTTCACCACCAAGCCCTCCGCGCCCTCCAAGACGGTCAGCAAGACCTTCAAGTTCTGGGAGACCAAGTCCATCCCGCTGCCGCTGGTGGACGCGAAAGAGGTGGTGCGGCTGGCCGTCCGCGCCCCCTTCACCTGGTACCCGCCGCTGCTGGACTACCTGGGCGGCAAGCTGGCCCTGCCCGAGCCTTTCGGCCTGCGCCACGCCTGGGCGGACAAGCCCTGGCGGCACCGCTTCATGGCGGACGACGCGCTGCGCACCGCCACCCCGGTGCTGCGGGTGGTCCACGAGGCGGCGATCGGCGTACTGAAGCACCACGGCGTGGACACCGAGCGCTTCGGCAACCGCTCCCTGGCGCTCAGCGGCCAGGTCCAGGACGTGGCCCCGAAGAAGGCCGACCTCTACGACGCGTAAGGCTCTGCACCGCATAAGCGGTGACGGCCCCGGGCCCTGGCATGCGCTGCCGGGGCCCGGGGCCGTCACCGTAAGAGCGCCGGACGTTACGCCCGCGGCCAGGCGTCGGCCAGCATCCGGCGGGTGTCGGCCAGCAGTTGAGGCAGCACCTTGGTGTGGCCGACGACGGGCATGAAGTTGGTGTCCCCGCCCCAGCGCGGCACGACGTGCTGGTGCAGATGGGCGGCGATTCCGGCGCCCGCGACTGTCCCTTGGTTCATGCCGATGTTGAAACCGTGCGCGCCCGAGGCGATACGCAGCGCAACCATGGCGGCCTTGGTGAACTCCGCGAGCTCGACGGTCTCGTCGGCGTCCAGCTCGGTGTAGTCGGCGACGTGCCGGAAGGGGACGACCATGAGGTGTCCGCCGTTGTACGGGTACAGATTCAGCACGGCGTAGACATGCCGGCCCCGAGCGAGGATCAGTCCGTCCTCATCGGACTTCTCCGGAATGGAGCAGAACGGGCAGCCGTCCCCGGCACCCGGCCCGGTGGGCTTGTTCTCGCCTTGGATGTACGCCATCCGGTGGGGTGTCCACAGGCGCTGGAACGCGTCGGGCGTCCCCACTCCGATCTGCTGCTCCGGCTCACTCGTCATGCGGGCCAGCATATTCGTCCAGGGCCGCTGAGGATGCGCTGAGGGGCGACCCCGTACGGGGCCGCCCCTCGAATGCACAACCCCCGCGTCAGCAGGGGAAGCGCGTCACACCTGGATCCGGCGCTGCACCGCGTCAAGGATCTCCGCGATGGCCTCATACCGGGGGATACCGTTCTTCTGCGAACCGTCCCGGTAGCGGAAGCTGACCGCCCCGGCCGCCATGTCGTCGTCACCCGCGATGATCATGAACGGAATCTTGGCGCGCTGAGCATTGCGGATCTTCTTCTGCATCCGGTCCGAGGACGAGTCGACCTCGACCCGCAGCCCCTTCGCCTTGGCCTCTGCCGCGAACTCCTCCAGGTACGGCACATGGCTGTCGCCGATCGGAATGCCCACCGCCTGGACCGGCGCGAGCCAGACCGGGAAAGCGCCCGCGTAGTGCTCGAGCAGCACCGCGAAGAAGCGCTCGATGGATCCGAACAGGGCCCGGTGAAGCATGATCGGCTGCTGCCGCGAGCCGTCCGCCGCCGTGTACTCCAGCTCGAACCGGGCGGGCTGGTTGAAGTCGACCTGGATGGTCGACATCTGCCAGGTCCGGCCGATGGCGTCCTTCGCCTGGACCGAGATCTTGGGCCCGTAGTAGGCCGCGCCGCCCGGGTCCATGACCAGTTCCAGGCCCTGCTTCTCGGCGGCCTGCCGCAGCATGTCGGTGGCCTCGGCCCACTGCTCGTCCGACCCGATGAACTTGTCGCTGTCGTCCCGGGTGGACAGCTCCAGGTAGAAGTCGTTCAGACCGTAGTCACGGAGCAGATCGAGCACGAAGGTGAGCAGGGAGTCCAGCTCGTCCGGCGCCTGCTCCCTGGTGCAGTAGATGTGCGAGTCGTCCTGGGTGAAGCCGCGGGTCCGGGTGAGGCCGTGGACGACGCCCGACTTCTCGTAGCGGTAGACCGTGCCGAACTCGAACAGCCGCAGCGGCAGCTCTCGGTAGGACCGCCCGCGCGCCCTGAAGATCAGGTTGTGCATCGGGCAGTTCATGGCCTTGAGGTAGTAGTCCTGCCCCTCGAACTCCATGGGGGGGAACATGCCCTCCATGTAGTGCGGCAGGTGACCCGAGGTCTCGAACAGCTTGGCCTTGGTGATATGCGGAGTGTTGACGAACTCGTAGCCGGACTCTTCGTGCCGCTTCCGCGAGTACGCCTCCATCTCCCGGCGGATGATCCCGCCCTTGGGGTGGAACACCGCGAGGCCCGACCCCAGCTCGTCCGGGAAGGAGAACAGGTCCAGCTCGGAGCCCAGCTTGCGGTGGTCGCGCTTCTCGGCCTCCACCAGGAAGTCCAGATACGCCTTGAGCTCGTCCTTGGTCGGCCAGGCGGTGCCGTAGATCCGCTGCAGCTGCGGGTTCTTCTCACTGCCCCGCCAGTACGCGGCGGCGCTGCGCATCAGCTTGAACGCCGGGATGTTCCGGGTGGTCGGCAGATGCGGCCCCCGGCACAGGTCACGCCAGCACAGCTCGCCGCTCTTCGCGTCGAGGTTGTCGTAGATGGTCAGCTCACCGGCGCCGACCTCGGCGGACGCGCCCTCGGCGGCATCCGCGGCCGACCCCTTGAGCCCGATCAGCTCCAGCTTGTACGGCTCGGCCGACAGCTCCTCGCGGGCGGCCTCGTCGGTGACGGGACGGCGGGAGAACCGCTGGCCCCGCTTGATGATCTCCTGCATCTTCTTCTCGATGCGCTTGAGATCGTCCGGGTGGAACGGGGTCTCGACGTCGAAGTCGTAGTAGAAGCCGTCCTTGATCGGCGGGCCGATGCCGAGCTTGGCCTCCGGGAAGAGCTCCTGCACGGCCTGCGCCATGACATGCGCGGTGGAGTGGCGCAGGATGTCCAGACCGTCCTGGCTGGTGATCTCGACCGGCTCGACCTCGTCGCCCTCGGCCAGCTCGTACGCCAGGTCCTTCAGCTGCCCGGCGACGCGCGCGGCCACGATCGAGCGATCACCGTCGAACAGGACCGCCGCCGTAGTGCCCGTGGTCACCACGCGCTCTTCCCGCTCGGAATCGCGTTGGATGCTCACACGGACGTCTGACACCGGTCTCTCCTGACTGATGGATCACTCGGGGCAGCGATTGCTGCGCAGCGTGAATCGTACCGAGCCGGAGGGCCGGACCGCGAAACGGTTATGGGGACGCCTACGGGGGCGCCTACGGGGACGGTCGCAGGACGCTTACGGGGAGCGATCGCCGCCAGGGCTCGCGGTCAGGGCTCGGGGCACCCGTCGCCGTGCTCCTCCTCGGGCCCGCCGCAGGCCTCCTCGAAGAAGTCCAGATTCTCCTGGAGCGACTTCAGCAGCCGGTCCCGCTCGGCCTCGTCGACCTGCACCGGGGTGACGTCCCTGGCGCCGGTGATCCGCCGGAACCCGCCCCGGCTCTCCAGCCTGCCGCTCACCCGGATGGGCAGCCCCACCAGATGTGCGTGTCCGGCGATCCGGTAGTCGTCCTCCTCCAGCGCGATGCGCACCTGCGCCACCTCGGCGCCGGCGAACACCCGCAGCCGGACCGACCCGGGACCGCCCGGTCCGGTGCGGCGCAGCCGCACCACCGCGCCGGTGACCCGCACCGGCACCGACGGCTCGGCCTGCTCATAGCGGGAACCGGCCTCCCGCAGCGCCGGCAGATCGCCGGGGCTGAACTCCACCGGCTCCGGCCGGACCGCCGAGCCGTGCGGCGGGCCGGCCCCGGGCGACCACTCCAGCGCCACCCGGGCCCCCTCCGTCCCCTCGACGAGGGCGACGACGGCCTCGGTCAGCTCACGGCTCACACCCGCCTCCACGGCGGCGTCGAAGGCCTCCTGCCCGCCGGTGGCCCGCTGGTAGTCCACCGCGTCGCGGAGCGCGTACAGCGCGCGCAGCAGGGTCCCGGTGACGGCCCGCCCGTGCTCCACCGGTACGAAGACGGTCAGCTCGCGCCCGCCGGGGCCGGCCGGCCCGATCAGGACGTGCTCCAGCCACGCCTCGGCCTCGCGGCGGTGGCGCGCCCCGTAGTAGCCCGCCCGCCCCCGGGCGGCGAGCGCCCCGGCCAGCAGCGTGGCGCGGGCGGCGGCGCGCAGCCGCTCCT
>NZ_MUNE01000510.1:0-13856 GCF_002154605.1 Streptomyces milbemycinicus
GGGCCCCGGCGCCGGGGCCCGCACGGGCGGAGCTGGCCATGACGTACTCCTGTCGAACCGTTGGGTCGAACCGGCCGCTTGTCAGACGGCCAGGTCAGCGTACGCAACGGTCGGGTCGGAGCCGGTCATGGCACACCGCGAGCGGCCGGGTGCGGCGGCTCACCGCACGCCACGGCCCCCATGAGCGGCCGCCGCGGTCGCGGCCCCCGCATGGTCGTTCAGCGGCGCCGGGACAGCCGCTCCGGCCCTACCGCCTGCCCGCTCGCGGCCTCGGCCCGCACCGGCAGGTTCCGGTGCCACAGCACCATGCCGAGCGTGCCGACAGTGACCGCCACGGCCGGCAGGGCGAAGACCGCCGCCAGTGGTACCCCGGCGATCAGGGCGCCGCACAGGGCGGACCCGGTGGCCGTCCCGGTGTTGTTGAAGGTACTGACCCAGGTGGCCGCTTCCGTCTTTCGGCCGTCCGGGGTCGCCTCGTCCACCAGCAGGTAGCCCGTGACGACGGTGGGCGCGATGGCCAGGCCCGCGACCAGGAGCAGCGGCCACAGCGCCGCGTCGCCAGCGATGAGTGGCAGCGGGGCGAAGCCGACAACCAGCGCGAGACAGAGCCACCGGTAGCGCTTCACCAGCGGGGACGACCATGTGCGGCGCCCATAGGCGAGTCCGCCAAGTGTGCTGCCGGCCGGAAGGAGCGCCAGCATCCATCCCGCCGACACGGTGCCGCCGTGCTGGAGAGCCAGGGCCGGGACCGCCACGTCGAGGACGCCGAAGCCGACGCCTGCCGCCAGGAGCGGGACGAGTACGGGGCCCACCGCGGCCAGCACTCGGTGGGAACCCTGGAGCCGCGGCGTCCCGTGCCCGGCGGCCATGGCGGAGGGGGGCGAAGCGGCGCCCGGCTTCTTGCCGGGGAACAGTCCGACCGCGGTCACCTCCAGGGCGATCGCGGTGGCGAGAGCGGTCAACGGGCTGCTCTCCGCGACGAGCAGCCCGGTGGAGACCGGCCCCACGAGGGAGAGCAACTCCTCGGTCACGGTGTCGAGCGACAGGGCCGTCGACAGCCGCGGTCCACGGCCGACGATGTCGGCCCAGGCCGTCCGCGTCGTGGCGGAGACGGGGGGCGCGACGGCTCCCAGCATCCCCGAGGCCGCGATCAGCGCGGCCGGCTCCCGGACCGTGGTCACGAGTACCAGGAGGGCGCAGCCTGCGAGGGCGTATCCGGCGCCCAGGACCCGCAGTCCGCGGCGGTGGCCCCTCAGGTCGACCAACCGTCCGCGTGCCGCGGCGAACACCCCCGCGGTGAGGGCGAAGGCGCCCGCCGCGAAGCCGGCCGCGGCGAACGACCCCGTGGCCTCGCGGACCGAGAGCACCAGCGCGAGTCCCACCATCCCCATGGCCAGCCGGGCCAGCCCCGCCGCCGCGAGCAGGTGCCAGGCGGCAGGGCGGCTCAGCACCTCACGGTAGGAGCCATGGGAGGGATCAGCCACGGCGGGCCGGCCGTCCGTCGCCCGCCAGGAAGAAGCCGGCCACGGAACACCGCGAGCGGTCGCCCGCGGACGGGTCGACGCGCCGCACCGTGTGGAAGGTGTCCCGCATGAGTAGAACCATACGGTTGGGCCGGGCCTGTACGCATACCGGATCGGGGGCGCTGAACAACACTTTCGACTCGGCTTCGGAGTTGAGCGGGGACTCCGGTTCCCCGGGGCGGACCAGCCCGGCCTCGATGGCCCTGGCCACCAGTTGGGACGCGGATTCGTCCACGACGAGCAGTTCGCCTCCCCAGGATGCGCCCCATTGCGGATGGACGTACCAGACATATGAGCCCGTCTGGGTGGTGTCGCTGTCGTTGTGCCAGCTCAGCTGCGCACCGGCCGGATACGTCCAGCAGGTCCGGCTGGCGGTGCGCCAGTCCTTTCCCGCCTCGCCGACCACATCCTCCGCCAGTTCGGCGGCCCGCAGAAGTGTCCGCCCCAGCAATTCGGCCGGCGGTACGGAGAGGTCGACGACCGTGGCGGGGCTCGCGTAGGCACCGACCCCGTCGATGGGCCGACGTCCCCAGTTGCCGGGGGCACTGATGCCGAACGGCTGGGTCTGGAACCAGGCCCACATGGCGGCCTCGCCCGGCGGGTCGAGGATTTCGTCGAGAACGACGAACCGGCTGCCCTTGTGCGACACATGCATGGTCAGAGGGCCATCTCGGGGAGGGCCGAGCGGAGCCCGGTGGCGGCGTGTTCCATGAGGGCGACGGCGCGCTCGCGGTAATGGCTGTCGCGGTCGGGCCGGTGCAGCAGGTCGTCCGCGCACTGGAGCGCCCGGTCGACCAGCAGCTTGTCGGGGCCGTGGACGCTGCCTCCCGGGGACCGGGGTTCCCCGCGGCGCAACTGCGCGCGCAGCCCCATGATCTCGGCCGCGACGACCAGGCTGTGGAAGGCGACCATGGGGGACCGAGGGGTCAACGACACGGCGGTCCGGCTGAACTCCTGCTCCCGCAGGGCGTCGGCGGGGTCGACGTAGTGGCCGTAGCGGTGCTCGTCGCAGCGCAGCAGCAGGTGGGTCAGCTCGTGGACCAGGCACTCGGCCACGTCGGCGGCCCTCCAGCCGGTCCCGGGGGCGACGTAGATGGACCCGACCTGCTCCACCAGAGCTCCGCTGCCAGGGGTGACCGCGTCGGCGTCGAACAGGGCGACCTCCGTCACCAAGAGGCGGAACAGGCGCTGTGCCTGCGGGGGCAGGGTGTCCAGCCCGTCCTGGAACAGCGCCACCGCCCCCGGCAGCGCGGCCAGCCGCCGTCCGCCGTCGGCCGGTTGCCGGTGGAACTGCCGGGCCAGGGCGCGCAGCCGGTCCTCGTCGTCGACCACGTGCAGGGGCCCGGGCGCCGCCGGGGTGGTGTTGGTGGCCGCGACGAAATCCCGCAGCCCGGCGGCGAGGTCCTGCTTGGTGCGGACGGGAGCGTTCATCCGGGTGCTGGCCAGGACGACCAGGTTGTTCAGGCACTCATGGAATCCGCTGGTGTAGTACACGAAGACTTCCTCACCATCGGTCGTGGGGATCAGGGGAACGCGGCGTCCGCGGTCCTCGGCGGGCTCGCCCGCCGCATCACACCGACGCCGCGGCGCTGCCGCGGATCCGCTCCCCCGCCTGCTCAACGAGGTCACGCATCCGGGGGGTGAGCAGGTCCTGGCGCCGGTCCTCCGTCACGACCTGCGCATGGGCCTCCTGTGCCCGCGCCGCCAGTTCCCTGGTCGGCCCGTGCAGCCTGCGGCAGGCGCTGTCCAGGGTGCGGTGCCGTTCGCGCCATGTCAGAAGTTCCGCCGCGACCAGGGCACTGTGCACGACCGCGGGGTATTCGCGGACGTCCTGCCGGATGGCGGAGCGCACGCGCACATCAGCGGCGGCGGGCAGAAAGTGGCCGTAGCGGCGTTCATCGAGGAACAGCATGGTGTGAGTGATCTCGTGCAGAAACGCCTCGACGACCTCCTCGCCGTGCCACTCGCGACCCGGCATGAGCCACAGGACCCCGATGTGCTTGTTGTCCGACATCGAGCCGGTCCAGTCGGCGCCGGTTACGAACACGGTGTCGATGACGGTCTCCGCCAGACCACCGAGCGTCCCGTCCAGCGCGAGCAGCTGCCGCCAGCCGTGAACGGTCTTCGCGACCCGCCAGCCCGGAGCCGGGGTGACGTCGTCGTCACTCCGCTGGGGCAGGTCGAATCCGCTCACCAGGCCGCGCAGTTCGTCGCCGTCGGCGATGAATCTGAGGTCCCTCCCGCCGGCGCCGGCCGATTCCGCGGACGGTGCGGCGGCCAGTCGTGGGGACGGTTTCCGAGAAGAGATCACCTGACGACGGAGGGCGGTCCGCAGTTCGCCATGCGTACGAGGCGGCGGCGTGCCGTCGGCTGAGGCCAGCACCACCAGGTTCTCCGTGATGGCGCGAGCGCCCACCAGGCTGTACATGAAATCTCCTCAAGGGCACAGAACGATCTGCTCCAGATGGGTCCTGCATTTCTCGATCATCTCGATCGGCCTGGGCATGAGGAGCTTTTCCATGTCCAATTTCTGGACCGCCCTGACGCTGGTCAGCGTGTTCGCCCGGAGGGTTTCGCTGTCCGGGTGCAGGGAGTCCTCCGGGTGATGTACGGTGCCCAGTCGGATTCTCGCCTGGAGAATTTCGGTCGCCACCACGATGCTGTGAAAAACCTTGTCCAACGGCCTTCGGTCGGTCCTGATGGCGCTCGGCGTGAGGTTTTCCTCGTCGAGCAGCAGGCGCATGTCGCGGTAGAAGCCGTGCCGGCGTTCCTCGAGGAAGAGAGTGGTGTGCACAAGTTCATGCAGCAGGAATTCCTGCACGTCGGTCGGGGTCCACGCCGGTGTGACCGAGGCCCACAGCACCCCGGGCAGACTGCTCGCCGTCCCCCCGGCGAGGCCGCGCGACGGCGCGAGCACCACGACCGGCAGCAGCACCCCGTACAGCGTCCGGACCTGGGGCCAGTCGGCGGCCAGGCCGTCGAGGGCGGCCGATATCTGATCCGAGGAGCGGTTCAACCGGTCCTCGTCCCCCGCCGCATAGCGGGGCGGCTCGTACGAGACGCTGTCCACCAGGCAGGCTCGGTGGAAGGCGTCGAGCAGGGCCTGTCCCTGCGGGGTGGCGCCGATGTGGACCGGAAGCACACCGAGGTCCGCGTCGAGCACGGGGACCGCCGGCTCGCGCCGGCGCATGTACTGCTGCCACGACCACGCCAGCCGCCCGGCCGCGGCGTTCGCCGGCGCGGAATCCGGGGAAATCCCGTCCGAGGCGATGAGCACGGACAGCGTTTCGAGAACTGCCGGTAATCCGTGTGTGCTGATCAACACTGCTCCCGGGGGCCGGTGAGCCGTTCACCCCGAGGGCGAACGGCTCAGGAATCGCTCAGATCTTGTCCAGCGCGAACATGACGACCGGGCCGAACGCCGAGGGCGATTCGGACAGGGCCTGGGAAACGCGCTTGGCCTCCTCCACCTGTTCTCTGGTCACCTTCGAGGAGACACTGGCAACGATGCTGTCGAAGCTTTCCTGATCGGCCTTTTCCTCACTCACGGAAACCTCCTTGTGTGCATCCTGGAATAACGCGGTCTGCCTCCCCCAACGTGGCGAACCGCTGATACCCCGTCAAGCTTTCGGCTGTAGCACACGAGCGATCAGACCATGATTCCTGAACGCCGCCGTCACCTGCCGACGAGCGCCCGCAGCGTCGCCGCCTCCCTCGGCAGGATCCCCTCGTCGTCCCCGGGCACGAACTCCAGCAGTACGTCCAGTGGGGCGCCGGCCCGTCCGGCCCGGTGGGCGCGCAGCCGTTCGAAGGCGGCGCGCCACATCTCCTCGCGGGCCGCCAGCGGCAGCCGGGTGGTGCCGGGCCACCAGGAGAAGGCGTGCACCGCGGCCACCCGGTCGATCAGCGCGTCGAGGCCGGACAGCGCCTCGGCGTCGGGCAGATCGACGGGTGGCTGCCAGTAGCTGTGGACGCCGTCCACGCCGTCTACACCGCCCACACCGACCTCGTCGAGCAGCCCGAGCGCGTGGTCGGCGCCGTCGGTAAGGGTGTTCCGGTGGAATTCGTATGCGAGTGCCACCCCGGCGTCGGCCGCGAGCGCGGCGGCGCGCCGGGTGTCCTCGACGATCTGCCGGCGCCGCTCGGGCGGGGTCTCGTAGGTGCCGGTGGTGCCCGCCCAGATCCGTATCCGCGCCGCGCCGAGCAGCACCGCCGAGTGCAGGACCGCGTCGAACTCCTCCGGGTCGCTCACCCCGGCGCGGTAGTACGAGCCGTACGAGGCGACCGCGAGGCCCGCCTCCTCGGTGGCCTCGCGCACCCGGCGGGCGGCCCGCTCGTCCCCGGCGGGCACATGGCGGTCCGCGCCCCACTCCACGCACTCCAGACCCGCCCCGGCCACGGCGGCGATCACCTGGTCCGGGTCCAGCCGGCGGAAGGTGACGGAGCAGATGCCCAGGCGGGTGGCGGCCTCGGGGCCGCCGGTCATGCGGTCTGCTCCGTCACCCGCGGCGCGTCCCCGTCCGCGCCCGCGCCCGCGCCGAAGTCCACCACGGTGCTGCTCCCGTCCGCCCAGCGGACCGTGACGGTGGGTCCGCTCACCTCGGCGGTGGCGAGCCCGGCCAGGGGCGGGGCGTCGGGGTCGCCGGTGAGCGAGGCGAGCGCGGCGAAGACGGTGCCGGACTCCTCCTCGCCGACGGCCCCGACGGTGCCGGTGAGTTCGGGGACCAGGGCCCAGGGCCCGTACGCGGTGCCCTGCGGGGCCCTGCGCACCGTGGAGCTCTGCCAGCCGTGCAGCGGCAGCAGCCGGCCGGTGACCTCGGCCCCCGCCACGCAGGTCTCGCCCGCCGGGCCGGCCCCGTCCGCCTGTTCGGCGGCGGTGTCCGGCGGGACGGCCACGGCCCAGCCGCTGTGGTGGACCGCCGTACCGGCGGGGATGTTCACCGTACGGTGCACCCGCAGCTCCAGCGGGCCGCGGACCAGGGTCAGGCTGTCGATGCGCGCGGCGGGCAGCACGGGGCCGCCGTCGGGGAAGACGGGGATGTGCGAGGAGGCCAGCCAGTTGGGGCCCGCGGCCAGCGGGGTGATCCGGAGCCGGAAGCTGCGCAGCCCGCGCAGTTCGAGGCCGATGTGGTTGTCGGGGGTGTTGGCGGCGCTGGTCGGGCCGGTGCGGGTGGAGTAGGCGAGGCGCGCGTACAGCGGGTCGCTGGGGGGCCGCTCCGCCTCCCAGGGGCGGATCTTGGAACTGCCGTGGTTGTGCAGCCGCACCAGTCCGTCGCGGCCGGTGGTCTGCACGAGAAATCCGGGCGCGGACAGCGCCAGCACCCGGTCCCGGCCCTGGGACGGGGCCGGTTCCTCCGTGGCGGTCCACACCGGGTGGTCGGGCGGGAGCAGCAGGGCGAAGAACCCCTTGGACGCCCAGTAGGGGGAGCCCGGTCCCGAGTAGCGCTGCAGCGTGGCCTCGTGGGGCCCGTACCAGCCCAGGCTCATCACACCGTCCCCGGTGAGCGCGCCACGGTCGAGGAAGTGGCGCAGCGCCCCGCTGAGCACGCGCCGGGTGGCGCCCGGGGCCAGCGGGGTGTGGTCGGTGAGGGCGCCGAGCGCGACAGCGGCCCCGGCGGCGAAGCGGTAGGTGAGGGAGCGGCCGTGGTGGATGGGGGCGCCGTCGGCGTCGAAGAGCAGCGAGAACCCCTCCAGGAACTCGCGCAGCCGAGGGCCGAGGTGGTCAAGGAGTTCGCGGTCGGCGGCGAGGTGCGCGTGCAGCAGCGGATACAGGTGGAGGGCCCAGCCGTTGTAGTGGTCGAAGGCCCGCCCGTCGCCGTCCGTGTACCAGCCCTGGCCGCGGTACCAGCCCTCGAGCAGGTCGAGGCCGCGCTCGATGGCCCGGGCGGTTTCGGCGTCGCCGCGCCCGACGGACTCCAGGAACCCGGCGACGGTCAGCGGGAAGAGATACCAGTTGTTGGGCGCGGGCGTGTGCCGCAGCGCGCCGCGCAGCCACTCCTCGGTACGGTCCCGGGCGGCGGCGGGCATCCGCTTCCAGGTCCATGGCGCCGTCAGGCGCAGGGCCAGCGCCACGGACGCGGACTCCACCATCGGCTGGCCCTGGATGCCGTGATGGCCGATCAGCGGCCAGGACTCGGCGTCGTCCCGCCCGGGGGTGAGGGTGCCGCGCTCGATGCCCGCGGTGTAGCGGGGCAGGAAGCTGTGCGGGTCGGCTCCGCCGGCGCCCGCGACGCGCAGGGCGGCCAGCAGGAAGGTGCGGGCGAATCCTTCGAGGCCGTCGGAGCGCACTCCGGATCTCGACGGCGGTCCGGGCAGGTCGATCAGGCCGTGGCCGGGGGTGGCGTACCGCAGGGCGGCGCGCAGCATCCCGTCGGCGACGGCCTCCCAGTGGGCGCGGGTCAGCCCGGTGTACGGGCTGAGCGCGCGGTCGTCGGCGGGGAACGGGAAGGGGAGCGGCGCGGTGGGTGTGCTGGAGAGAGTGGGGGTGGACATGGCGGGGGTACGTCTCCTACTCGCGTCTGTGCTGGATGGCCCGGTGTCCGGCCTCAGGCGTCAGGCGTCAGGCGTCAGGCGTCAGGTGGTCGGCGTCAGGCGTCACGCCGAGCGGTCCAGGACCTCCGGGCGTACCGGATGGGCGAACGGCCGCCCCTGGGCGTACGCCTCGACCTCGCCGATCGCCAGATCGGCGAGGCGTCTGAGCTCACCGCCCTTCGACCCGGCGATATGCGGTGTGATCAGCACGTGGTCGCAGTCGTGCAGCGGTGAGTCGGCGGGCAGCACCTCCGGTTCGGTGACGTCCAGCACCGCGTACAGCCGTCCGGCCCGCAACTCGTCGGTCAGCGCGGTCTGGTCCACGATCGGGGCGCGGGCGGTGTTGATCAGCGTGCCGCCGGTGGGCATGGCCGCCAGCAGTTCGCGGCTGACCAGGCCGCGGGTCTGGGGCAGCAGCGGGGTGTGCACGCTGACCACGTCGCTGGTGGCGAACAGGTCCGTCAGCGGGACCAGCCGGGCGCCCAGCTCGCGGGCCTCTTCGGCCGTGACGTACGGGTCGTACAGCAGCACGTCGAGGTCGTGCGGGCGCAGCAGTTCGATGACGCGCCGGCCGATGGCGGAGGCGCTGAGGATGCCGACCGTCCTGCGGTAGTTGCCCGCGGCGGGGTACCGCTCGGTCCAGTCGATCCGGCGGCGCTCGGCGCGGTAGTCGCGGGCGATGTCCAGGACGCGTTTGTTGGCGAGGAGGATCATGGCGAGGGTGTACTCGGCGACGGGTACGGCGTTGGCCGCGGCGGCCGAGGAGACCGCGATACCGCGCTCCCAGCAGGCGTCGGTGATGTGGTGGCGCACGGTCCCGGCGGTGTGCACGATGGCGCGCAGCCGGGGGGCGGCGTCCAGCGCCCGGCGGTCGACGGGCGGGCAGCCCCATCCGGTGACCAGGAGTTCGGCGGTGGCGAGGGCGTGCTGGGCGGCCGGCGTGGTGAAGTCGTCGAGGACGAGCCCCGGGTCGAGATCGGTCAGCCGGGCCAGCCGGGCCAGCGCCTCGGCGTCGAGCACCTGTTGCGCGGTCCTGGAGGCCATGGCGAGGACGGCGCGCGGACGGGGGTGCGGTGGGATCACTTGACGCTCCCTGCGGTGAGGCCGGACTTCCAGTAGCGCTGGAGCAGTACGAAGGCCGCGATCAGCGGGACGACGGCGAGCAGCGAGCCGATGACGACCAGGGGGTAGTACTCGGGCGAGACGGTGGCGGCGCTGTTCCAGGTGTAGAGGCCGAGGCTGAGCGGATACAGGTGCTGGTCGGAGAGCATCACCATGGGGAGGAAGAAATTGTTCCAGATGGCGGTGAGCTGGAAGAGGAAGACGGTGACGAAGCCGGGGCCGAGCATCCTCAGGCTGACCCGGAAGTAGGTCTGCAGTTCGCCCGCGCCGTCCATCCGGGACGCCTCCAGGACCTCGTTCGGCACATAGCCGCTGCTGAGCAGGCGGGCGAGGTAGACGCCGAAGGGGTTGAAGAGGACCGGGATGAAGACCGCCCAGAAGGTGTTGACCATGCCGACGTTGGAGGCCACCAGATAGAGCGGGAGGGCCAGTACGGTCGGCGGCACCATGACACCGGTGAGGACGAGGCCGAACAGCTTCTCCTTGTGCCGGAACTCGTACTTGTCGAAGGCGTAGCCCGCGGAGACGCTGATGAGCGAGCCGACCAGGGCGCCGACGACCGCGTACAGCAGGCTGTTGACGTACCACTCGCCGTAGAGCCCGCCGTCCATGGAGAACAGGTCGGAGAGGTTGCGCGCGAAGGAGAAGTCGCCGAGGGAGAAGATGTCGCTGCCGAAGAGGGCGTCGGCGTTCTTGGTGGACGCCAGCACCAGCCACAGCGCGGGCAGCATGGTGTAGAGGGCGGCGATCAGGACCACCGCGTTGGCGATACCGCGGCTGGTCAGCCTGGAGCGCCCGAAGGGCTTGCCGAGCGGTCTGGCCGGCGGTCCGCCGGCGGTGTTCACGGCGGTGGTGGGTGTGGTCGTGGTCATCCCACTCTCCGTTCCCGGCGGCCCGACCAGCGCGTCACGGCGTACGACAGCACACAGGTGACGATCAGGAGGATCACGGAGGCCGCGGAGGCGAGTCCGTAGTTGTTCCGGCGGAAGGCCGCGTCGTAGATGTACATATTGGGGGTGAAGCGGGAGTTGACCATCGGGGTGGCCTGGTTCATCAGCATGGGCTCGGTGAACAGCTGGAGCGCACCGATCAGGGAGAACATGCACACCAGGACCACGGAGGCGCGCACGATGGGCACCTTGACCTGGAGCGCGGTGCGGATGCCCCCGGCGCCGTCGATGGTCGCCGCCTCGATCACCTCACGCGGCAGCGCCTGGAGCGCGGCATAGAAGATGATCATGTTGTAGCCGAGCCCGCTCCACAGGGCGATGTTGACGATCGACGGCAGCACGGTGTGCAGACCGAGGAAGTCGATGGTGATATCGGCCTGGGCGAAGAGTTTGATGACCGGGCTGAGCCCCGGGGTGTAGAGGTACAGCCAGATGACGGCCGCGATGATGCCGGGGACGGCGTGCGGCAGATAGACCAGCATCTGCGCGGTCCGCCGCAGCCGGATGAGGCCCGAGTCCAGCACCAGGGCGAGCGCGAGCGAGCTGATCACCACGAGGGGTACGAAGATCACGCAGTAGAGGGCGATGGTGCCGAACCCGGAGAGGAAACTCGGGTCCTGCAGCACCGAAAGATAGCTGCGCAGCCCGGTGAAGACGGTGCGCCCACCGCCGAAGCCGAGGCCCTCGTGGTCCTCGGAGAAGAGGCTGAGGTAGATGGCATAGCCGACGGGGATCAGGAACACGGCGATGAGCAGTGCCGTGAAGGGGGTCAGCAGCACGGTGGCGGCGATCCGCTGCTGGCGTCGTCCGGTTCTGCGGGGTGGGTCGGCGGCGGCCGCCGATGGCGGCGCCTTCCGTTTCGAGGACATGACTGTGCTCACGGGATACCTCGGCTCAGGCAGGGTGAGATGCGGCTCAGGGGTGGGACGGAGGGGGCGGCGGGGCTCAGCCGGTGGTGACCGACAGGCCGAGGCTCTTCAGATCGGGCATCGTCTTGCTCTGGGCCTCGCGCAGGGCCTTGAGGATGTTGCCACTGCCGACACCGGCCTTCGCGAGCCCGTCGTCGCCGGAGGTGGTGGTCGAGACCATCCGCGGCCCCCACTTCCAGGTCGGGGAGATCAGCTCGGCCTGCTGCTGGAAGAGGCCGAAGATGTCCTGGCCGGAGTAGTAGCTGGTGTCCATCTCCTTGCGGGCGACCGGGACCAGATCGGGGACGACCGGGAAGGCGCTGCTGACACCGCTGGCGAGCTTGGCGCGCAGTGCGTCGGGGCTGGTGACCATCCAGGAGATGAACTCCATGGCCTCCTTGGGATGGTCACTGTCCTTGGTGACCATGAAGGTCGAGCCGCCCTGGGTGCTCACCTTCGGCTTGGCCGGGTCCCACTGCGGAACCGGCGCGATGGCCCATTTGCCCTTGCCGTCAGGGGTGGACGCCATCATGGACCCCGCGGCCCAGGCGCCCGCCAGATAGCCGACCGTCTCCCCGCTGCGCAGATGGGCCCGCCACTGCTGGCTGGACCCGGGCTCCACGCGTACCAGGTCTTGGTCCATCAGCCGCTGCCAGTACGCCGCGACCTTGCGGGTGGGGGCGTCGTCCATGTTGATGCGCCAGGTGTCGTCGGCGGTGTCGTACCACTGGGCCCCGGCCTGCCAGGCGTACGCGGCCATGTAGAGCGTGCCGCCGGTGGTGAAGAGGCTGGCGATACGGGAACGAGGCTCGGCCTTCTTGAGCTTACGGGCCGAACTCTCGAACTCCGACCAGGTCCTGGGCACCGGGATGTGGTTCTTGGTGAAGATGTCCTTGCGGTACAGGAAGACCATCGGCTCGATGTCCACCGGTACGGCGTAGGTGCGGCCGTCGAAGGTGGTGAGATCCAGCGCCTGCGGCAGGATCTTGCTGCGTACCGAGTCGGGCAACAGCTTGGTGATGTCCCGGGGCACGCCGTCGATGGTGAAACTGGGCAGCTGCGGGTATTCGACGGTGGCCACGTCGGGGGAATTGCCCGCGCGCGCGGCGTTGCTGAGCTTGGCCCAGCCGCCCTGCTCCCCCGAGGGAACCTGCTGGAAATCGACCTTGATCTTGGTGTGGGTGCGGTTGAACTCGTCGACGACCTCCTGACTGCCGCGCAGCGCCGACCAGAAGGTGAGGCGCACGGGGCCGTCGCCGGCGGTGTCGGACCCGCGGCCTGTGGAGCAGCCCGCCAGTACGAGCGCGAGCAGAGTGAGTAGTGCCGTTGTTCCGGCGGTGGCCCGGCGTCGGGTTGCCAGGCGTCCTGGGCGTCTATGGCCAGGCATGGACCCTCCCCTGATTCAACGGTGGAGTCACGGGGAATCCTGATCGCTTGACTGAAAAGACGTCAATACATCGAACAGAAGAAACTAAAGCGGTCAAACGATCAGAACGAGCGGGCCACCGCCGGCGCCGAGGACTCCCGGACCACAAGGGCCGGCAACAGCTCCAGATGACGGGTGGCACCGGGCCGCCGGCCCTCGCGCGCCGCGTCGAACTGACGGCGCAGCACATCCAGCGCCGCGCGCCCGATCTCCGCCTTCGGCGGGGCCACCGCGGTCAGCGCGATATGCCCCATGTCCGCGACCACGTCGTTGTACGCCACGACCGCGCAGTCCCGCGGCACCTCGATACCGGCCTCCTGGAGCCGCTGCAGCAGCACCAGCGCGTCCATGTCGCTGTGGATCAGCGCCGCCGTCGCCCCGGTCTCGCGCAGGGCGTGTGCCAGATCGGCCGCCCTCGCGTCGGCGACGCTCGGATCGGGGCCCGCGGTGCGCGAGCTGAGGATCGTACGGCACCCCTCGGCGATCTCGCGGGCCGCGGTCTGCGCGGCGAACTCGGCGCGGATCACCCGCGCGGTCGGGCTGTCGTCGCGCGCCGCCAGCACGATCCGCCGGTGGCCGAGGGAGAGCAGATGGTCCAGAGCCAGATGCACCCCGTACGCATGGTCGGCGCGGACCGAATCGAGGCCGTAGATGGCGCTGCCCCGCTCGGGGCGGCGCTCCACCAGCACCACCGGCACATCCAGGGCCGACAGCCACGCATGGTCCGACGCCGCCTCCGCCGCCGTACGCCAGCGCGGCGCGAGCAGCAGACCGCGCACCCCGGCGTCCAGCGCCTGGCGGACCGCACGGCGGCCCGCGCCCGGCTCGTCGGCGGCGATGTGCAGCGCGAGCCGCAGACCCGCCTGTTCGGCGGCCTCCCGCGCCCCCTGCACAGCCTCCGTCAGATAGGTGTTGCGCTCGGGGACGACCATGCCGACCGCGTCACCGGTGCCCCCGCCGGGCTCGGGCGACGGCCGCAGCGAACGCGCCACCCCGTGGCCGCGGCGCACCTCCCCGCGGCGCGCCAGCTCCTCGACGTCCCGGCGCACCGTGACAACGGAAACCCCCAGCTCATCGGCCAGATCGGTGATCTTCGCCAGCCCTCGGGCCTCCACGATTCCCACGATCCGCGCCTGCCTGCCCTGCGCCGGCTCCCGCATAACCCACCGCCCTTCTCCGCCGTCCACGCCGGTCACCTACGACCGGTTGCGCCCGGCGTGATCGGCTTTCCCAGAACCCGGCCATAGTAGCGATCATTCGATCAGGATCGAGCGGCCCCCGGGGCAGGGCCGTCGGCTGAAGGAAGACCAACGAGGGAAACACCTAGGAAGGACGAAGTACTGAACGAGGCATTGAACGGGCAGGGGCCGGGCCACGTACCACCCTTCGTGCGCCG
>NZ_MUNE01000510.1:13915-14194 GCF_002154605.1 Streptomyces milbemycinicus
AGGAGGCCGGCCGACTGGCCGCCCAGCTGCAACGCCCGGTGAGCCTCGACGAAGCCGTCAGCCACCGGCTGCGCGGCCGGCCTGCCTCAGCCGTCCACGCCACTCACGCCACTCACACCACTCACGCCACTCACGCCAAGCCCGCCCAGGACCGTGGCCAGCAGCTCCCCGCACCCGCCCCGGCCCCGGCCGCGCCCCTGACCGCCCGCTCCCCCGGTGAGCAGGCCCGGCAGGCGATCGAGAAGATCAACGGCTCCGCCCAGCCCTACCAGGGCGCAG
>NZ_MUNE01000511.1 GCF_002154605.1 Streptomyces milbemycinicus
GACGAAGCGCGAGATGAGCCGGCCGTAGCGCACGGCGAGGAAGAGCACCAGACCGGCCACGCCGAGCGCGATGGCCAGGGTGATGCTGCCCGCCGCCAGGCTCACCCCCGCCAGCAGGGCGGTGATGATCGGCAGATAGACGGCCATGGCCAGGTCTTCGAGGACCAGGATGGACAGGATGACCGGGGTCTCGCGGTTGCCGAGGCGGCCCAGGTCGCCCAGGACCTTGGCGATGACGCCGGACGAGGAGATCCAGGTGACCCCGGCCAGCACCACCGCGGCCACCGGGCCCCAGCCCAGCAGCAGCGCCATCACGGCGCCCGGCAGCGCGTTGAGCGCGGCGTCGACCAGCCCGGCCGGGTACTGGGTCTTGAGATTGCTGACCAGGTCGCTGGCGGTGTATTCGAGCCCGAGCATGAGCAGCAGCAGAATCACGCCGATCTCGGCGCCGATCGCCACGAACTCCTCACTGGCCCCCAGGGGCAGCAGACCACCCTCGCCGAAGGCGAGACCGGCCAGCAGATACAGCGGGATCGGGGAGAACTGAAAACGTCCGGCCAGCCGGCCCAGCAGGCCAAGGCCCAGGATGACCGCACCGAACTCGATCAGGAAAACAGCGGAGGAGTGCACGGTTCACTCCCGCCCGAGTATCGCCGCGGCCGTCTCCACGCCTTCGCGGGTGCCGATCACGATCAGGGTGTCGCCGCCGGCCAGCCGGAAGTCCGGCGTCGGGGAGGGGATCGCTTCCGCGCGGCGCAGCACCGCCACGATCGAGGCGCCGGTCTCGGTGCGCATCCGCGTCTCGCCCAGGACCCGCCCGTTCCAGTACGAGACCGACGACAGCTCGACGCGCTCGGCCACCAGCCCCAGCTCCGTCGTGGACAGCAGCGCCGGGCTGTGGTGGGAGGGCATCAGCGCGTCGATGACCGCCTCCGCCTCCTTCGCCGTCAGCCGCACCGACATGGCGCACTCGTCGGGATCGTCCTCGTGATACGAGCTCAGGGTCCGCCCGCCGTCACGATGCGCGACCACCGACAGTCGGCGGTGCTCGCGCGTGGTCAGGTCGTAACGGACACCGATTCCGGGCAACGGCGTGCTGCTGATCCGCGGAGCGCCCACGGCCATCCTTCCGTCGTATGTGCCACTTACCGGTGGACGTACGGCGGCCGG
>NZ_MUNE01000512.1 GCF_002154605.1 Streptomyces milbemycinicus
CCGCCCCCGGCTCCCCGGCGGCTTTCGGCCCCCGCGCTGGCACGCCGCGCCAGTACGCCTCCGTACGGTCCGCCGGGGAGCCCGGCGCGTGGGCGCCGAGCGGATCGGGCAGCCCGAGGGACGCGGCGAGGATGCCGTCGGCCACCAACAGGTGGCCTATCACCCCGGCGACGGTGGTGTCCCGCCCCACCAGCCGCTCCCCGTCGAACCATCTGAGCCGCACCGGCGCCCGCCACTCCGCCTCGCCCATGTCGCGCAGCAGCGCGTCCAGCCGGGCGGCCTCCGCGTCGTACACCCCGGCCCAGTCGGGCACCGGGATACGGGCCGGGCGGCGGCCCAGACAGCCCGCCAGCACGCGGGAGCGCAGCAGCGGGTCGAGGTCCAGGCTCTGCTCGGTGTGCAGCAGACCGACCGCCTCGCGCAGCCGCAGGGCCTCCTCGGCGCACGGGGTGCAGTGGTTGAGGTGCGCCTCCACGGCTGCGGTCTCCTCGGGTGGGCATGCGGTCAGGGCCCAGGCGCCCAGCAGCGACTTCAGCACGGCGTGGGAGAGGAGCGGCGGATCAAAGGGCTCCGGGTCCGGACCGGACGGGGCGTCGGATGCGGGGTCGGATGAGGCGTCGGGGTCGACGTCGGGCGCGGGTTCGGGGTCAGGCGCGGGTTCGGGCGTCGGGCGCCAGTGGGTGGGCCAGCGGCCGCTGTCCTCGGCGGCCGGCCGCGGCGGGGGTATGCGCGGTGCGTCGGCGGGCTCGGGCGTGAGCGGCGGCTCGTCGCCCCGCCCCGGGCCGTCGGTGCCGCCGGCGCCGTCACTGGGGCTGTTCACAGCGCCCGTCCGTAACCGGGAGGCGGAACGGCGTCCGGGGGTGGGACGTTGGCCGTCGACAGCAGCTGCAGGCCCAACCGGAGGCGGCGTCGCGCCTCGTCCTCCGTCACACCGAGCTCGGCCGCGGCCTGGCGGTAGTCGCGGCGGTCGAAGTAGGCCAGTTCGAGGGCGGCGCGCAGCGGGGCGGGCATGGACGTGACGATGTAGTCGGCGCGGGCGGCCACGGAGGCTTCGCGGATCCTCTCCTCGATGTCCTCCTGGGTGCGCCCCGCCCCGTCTCTCGCGGGGTCAGCTCCGGCCCGGCCGGCTCCGGCCCGGCCGCCCCCGGCCCGGTCGTCCCGGGTCGGTTGGGCGGCGGTCGGTTGGGCGGCGGCGCGCGCCTCGGCCTCGCGGAGGCGGTGCACCGCCTGACGGTGGGCGAGCGTGGCGATCCAGGAGCGCAGCGTGCCCTGCTTGGGGTCGTACGCGTCCGGGTTCTCCCAGGCGTAGCCGAACACTTCGCGGGTGACGCGGTCGGCGGCCTCCTCGTCCCCGAGCACGCGGTGGGCCAGATTGTGGACGAGGGAGGCGAAACGGTCGTACAACTCGCCCAGCGCGGCGGCCTCGCCGCGTGCCAGCCGCTGCTGCATCCTGCGATCCCAGCGGGGCGGTGCGTCGTTCGCCATACGGCCCCCATTCCTCGTGTTCGAGTCGTCCGGGCGTCGGCTCCAGATTTTCGGGGCCGATGCCACCGTCATATCGAATGTAGTGCGGGGGGTGACACAACACGCCCCCATGCGGCAAAGTGCGGCACGGTGGGGCTGCGGATGGTATTGGGCCCGTCACTTTGCGCACGAATCCCGCGACGAAACGCTTCGGCACGGCATAAGGTCGTCATCTCTGGCTTCTGTCGGGGGGTGTTTGGTGGGGCATCGGGCGGGCAGCCGCTGGGGAACAGGCAATTCCGGTTAGCGGGCGAGCGAAGGGCTTCGGGCGCGTGACGTTGAAGGTGATGGAGGGCCGGCGGGGGGAGTGGGTCGTCCTCCAGGTCTCAGGAGAGATGGACCTGGTGACCTCCCCCGCGGTCCGGCAGCACGTCCACGACGCGGTGGCCGAAGGCCGCCACTGGCTGGTGCTCGACCTCCAGGAGGTCCGCTTCTGCGACTCCAGCGGGGTCGGCGTCCTCATCGCGACGCGGCGGCTGATGCGGTCCTGCTCCGGCCGGCTGCGGCTGATCCTGCCTCCACAGGGCGAGGTCCACGGCTCCCATGTCCACCGGGTCCTCGCGGCCTTGGGCGTACGGCGGCTGTTCGACGTCTACCCCGACCTGACCGCCGCGACCGAAACGGCCGTGGACCCGCTGAGCGCTTAACCTGTGCCCACCCGATGTCCCCCGGGCCCGCGGGCAGTTCGCGGGCCGGGGTGCGAGGGGGCAAGAATACGGGCCGCAGGTTGTCACAACTGGGCCGTGATCTTCTCCAGGCGTCTCAGAGCCCGACGGGTGACCTTGCTGTCCTCCCCTAGGACAGTCGCGAGCATGGCCAGCAGTTCTCGGCCGATAACGGCGCCTTCCTGAGGGTCGTCAATCTTCAGCCAGGCGTGGACGGCCCGCTGGGCGGAGCCCTGGGTGAGCTGGTGGGTTGGGCCCCAGACCTCGGTCTGGAGCCCAACGGTATGCAAGTGCCAGCGGGTCGCTACGCCGGGCTGACCCAGGAGAAGCGCGAGCCATCCTCGTAGCTCTCGAATGTTGATGGTGTGGGGGTGCGCCTCGCCATAACGGGCAGTGATCTCCTGGTCCAGCCTCTCCGACTCGAGGCCGGCCTGAGTCAGTTGTTCCTTGTCGGCGGGGCTGTTGAGCGCCATGGTGACTGCTGCGATGCGCGAACGAAATTCTGGTGGCTGAGGCGGTTCGACCTGGTACGCAGTAGATGCCGACTGGTCAGCCGCGGGCTGCGATGACTCCGTTGCACGGGGAGCGTCTGTGGTGGCAGTGGCCCAGAAGTCCGGGCTCACGGTGCCCCAGGGGGCGAACGCGAGATCGTCGTGCACGCTTGCCTCTCGTTCGATACCGGACACTGTCCTCTTCGATCGACCCGAACTCGCCGAGTCAGACGGTCACGCCATGTTGGCGCAGGTAGCGGAGTGGATCGATGTCGGTTCCGTAGGCAGGGCTGTTGCGGATCTCCATGTGGAGATGCGGGCCACTGACGTTTCCGGTGGCCCCTGACAGGCCGATCTTCTGCCCAGCCTTGATCTTTTGACCGGCCGACACCGTCAGCGAGGACAGATGGGCGTACTGACTGTACATACCGTCACTGTGCCTGATGATCACTTGGTTGCCGTACGGGCCGCCAGGGCCGGCGGACACGACGGTGCCTGGACCGGCGGTCTTGATGGTCGTGCCTACAGGGACCGGGAAGTCGATGCCTGTGTGGTAGCCGCTGGACCACATACCGCCGCGCTGATGGTACGGGGTGCCGAGAGGAGCTTTCACCGGAAGCGCCCATCCGGAGGCCGAATCGGACTCGGCGGCGGAGTCGTCCGGGGCGGTCAACTTCGGCACGTTCGCCATGATGATGCGGACATAGTTGTATGTCTCGCCCTTGGCCCAGTGCTTGGGCGGCACGCCCTCGAACTGAACGACACGAAACCAGCCCGCGTTGTAGCCGGCGAGCGCGAGCTCGCTGGGACTGCCACGGTAATTCGGGTGCTTCTTGGCTGATTTCATCAGTTTGCACATCATCCGGCCCTGGGAGGGAATGGCGTCCTCGGGATCCCAGACCGATGCCTTGCCGTCCCCATTTGCATCGAAGCCTTCCGCGGCCCACGTGTCGGGTATGAATTGGGCGATGCCCTGAGCACCTGCCGGAGAGCCCGCCCGCGGGTTGAAGCCGGACTCCTGCATGAGTTGAGCAGCCAGGAGCGCAGGGGAGAGACCGGCGTCACAGTCATTCGCGGCCTTCTCTATGAGGCTTGCGTATTGGGGAGGGACGGCGCCCTCACCAATCCGTAACCCGCCTGATGTCAGTTCCGAACGATCGCCACCGCCGCCCTCATCATCCGCCGACATGACCAAGAAGATGATGATGAGGAGTCCCAGCGCGACTGGGCTCATCACGAAGATGGCGGCACCGACCTTGAGCCCCCGCCCGATACGCAATCAGGTTCCTTCCCCCTCAACCCGTCTCACTGACCCCATGATCGCCTTCGAGCGTCTCGTCCGACAAACGTTGACGCTGGTTCCCAGGCCGATGGGCAGCACAGGCTGCGTATTCTCGCATCCGGGCGCTCGCCTGCGGAGCGAGCCGGTGTATCGAGTGTGCGACGCGTTGCGCAAACGGCAGTTGGGGCGAAGTGCCATAAAGGTGGATGCAGCGACTCCCCAACTCACCGTGCAGTCAACAAAATCCACACAGCCGACGTTGTGTCTCCACGAGCAAGGGGAGGCGGAAGCTTAGAATCTCGTTCGAAGCGCACGCGGGGGCTGAGCCAGTGCGTGTAGGCGGCCATCGTCGGGGGGAGCGTTGGGCAAGAAGGCGCAGCCTGTCGTTGGGTTGCCTGGGCACGCGCGCCTGGTTGTCCCGGTGCTCGGTCCTGGGGGTGGCTGTGGCCGCTCAGCAATTGCCGGCCTGGTGGCGTGTGCGCTGTCTCCTATGGGGGAGGCTGTCGTTCTCGACACCAGCCCGCGTCTGACCTCACCATGGCCGTCCTGGACAGATGAACCGGGTGAGGGACTGGTCTCAGTGCCCGCGGACCGAGTGTTCACCCGAAGTCAGGTACTCACAGCAGCCTCCCGTTGCGATGGACCCGGGGGACGTAACTGGCAGGTTCTCACCGATCATCAGCAATGGAGTAGCGCACCTCTGAGACTGCCTCAGGAGCCTGCCGCGTGGTATCAACTTGCCGCAGGCGGCGGCTGGCAGTGTGTGGTGGCTGACACGTCACATCCGGTGGCACACGACATCGTCGCAGCACGATGCGAAGGGAGGGACGGCATCACCTCGGCTTGGTGTGGGCTGCCATTCTCTGTCCCGGTCTTCTGTGCGGCAGCCACAGGGGCGGGAGTGCAGGCACTTCAGACGATGGTGATGGCGGCCTCCGCCGAAGGCCTCCCATTGCAACGGTCTGTCATTGCTCTCGCGGCGATCAGTGAAGGTCGGCCACCGGCCTCGGTGAGGGCCGCGACGACGATGCTGCAGGACCGGGTGTCCGCAGTGGTGAACGTGCCGTTCGATTCGCATATCCGCACACACGGGCTGGCCGAGCCAACCCGGTTGAAGCAACGCACCCTGGAGGCCGCTGCGGAGCTTGCCCGCGCTGTCATGGCCTCCCTGCACAAGACGTGGGGTGAACCTCTGCCAGCTGCACCGGTCCCTGCCCCGGTTGCGCCCAGCGGCGAATCCATCCTCGTTCAACAGTCCGATCTTACTTAGTCAAGGGGTAAACCGCACCGTGAGTCAGCTGATGCATGCCATCAACAGCCTTGGTGAATTCATCGCCGCCAAGGACCCCAAGGACTCCGAAGACCCCATCGTTCCGGATTACGAGCCATCCGTTCCTGGGACCCTCCAGACCCCTACGGGTCAGGTCCTGGGCTGGGCGGCCGGGATCGGCTTGAGCATGGCGGTACTGGGTGGCCTTGTCGGCTGGGCCTGCGTGGCCATCGGACAGAACACCGAACGGGCTGGGCTTGCGGCGCGCGGTAAGCAGGGAATTCTCTGGAGTGTCATTTCAGGCATGGGTATCGGGGTGACCAGCGGTCTGGTTCTCGCCTTCTACAACATGACGCAGTGAAAGGTGCCACACCAGTGCACTACAACAGCAAAAAGGCGCGTGCGGCTCGTTTGCGGTTGCTCGGTATCGGCGTGCTGGTAGGTGCGGTGGTTGTCGGGGGTGGGGTTCTGGCGGTGACAAGCCTCGGCAGCGACGACTCCAAGGCGGACTCTCGCGCCAAGTCGAGCCCGACGCATGCGGAGAAGACCGCCAAGCCTCGGCCCAGCCCCTCCGGTGGCGCTGAAGACAACACCCCTGAGACAGGGCCCAAGCTTCCGCTGCTGAAACCACGCACAAGTAAGAACGGCATCGGCGTGGGCTTTGAACACTCGAGCTGGGGAGCCGAGTCCGCGGCCATCAACTACAGGCAGGATATGGACATCATCGACGATGTCCTCCTGCGGAAGCAGTTGGCCACCATCACCTCCCCGGACTCTCAGGACTCCATTGACGAGCGTGTCTCCGAAGTCCGCACCATCCGTGAGGAGGCCGGCCTGCCCCCGTCGGGCGGCGCGCCGGACCGTATCACCTTCTCCACTGTGGTCAAGGCATCGCGTGGCAGGAGCCTGGACGATGACGGTGAGGTCGTCGAGGTCTGGATGGTCCACGACCGTTACGGTACGGAGCAGGGCAAGGGTGGTGACAGTAATCCGCTCAAGAACCAACTGGACTGTCTCATCGTCAAGTGGCAGGACGGCGACTGGAAGCTGACGGATGAGCCGAAGTACGTCAAGCTGAAGTCGAGTCCGAGCGCTTATTTCCCCGACAGTAAGTTCGCCTTCAAGGACGGCTGGCGGGAGGTCGGGAGTGAATAGGGCTGCGGCCCGAATCGGTGCGCTGCTGGGAATCCTTCTGGCCCTCCTTGTCGTGGTTTCCTCAACGGCTTTGGCCAATGCAAAGCCCCCGGATGACCCGGTTCCTGCAGAGCTCAAGGACAAGCAGTGGGGAATCGATAAGAAGACGGGGGAGTACTGCGACACGACCGACCCGGATCCGAAGAAGCGTCGGACATGCAGAAATGCAAAGGACTGCGAGATCAAAGGGCAAGTCTGTGACGGAAAAGGGGGTGATATCAAGGATGAGCTGAAGGCCATCAGGAACATGAGGGACGAGGCCCCTGACTTTTTCAGGAAGAAGGGTGGGTGGGATTGGGCGGAAAAATGTGTGCGAGATGGCGACGGAACTGCCGCTGAATGCTACAGCAAGGCAATGGACAAGTTCGGCTTCAAGTTTAAGTTCAAGAAGCGGAGTGTTGTTGATTTTGTCGTCGATAAGGTATCGGACGCTGCCGCAGATGCTCTTGAAGAGGCCGCGGCCAAGCTGGGGCAATCCGTCGTATGGCTGCTCCAGGAATTTGCGATCGAGTTCAACGACGACTCGACCATCTCCCTGAACAAGACCGGCCTTGGTCTCATCCTCGGAGTTACGACCGCGATGTCTGCCTTGGTCGCAACGTTCCTGCTGCTGGTGCAGTTCGCCAAGCTGGCCGTGAGCCAGCGTGGCGGACCGTTGGTGACAGCTATCACAGGACTGGCCAAGTGGGGGGTGATCCTGGGCGTCTATCTCTTCGCCACGCAGGTGGCACTCAACTGGTCGGACGCCTTTTCCACCGCCTTGGTCAACGAGACTTTCGCGGGTGGCGGTGAAGGCGAGGAGGATGCCACCAAGATCATGCAGCAGCGGCTCGGGGAAATGTTCTCCGGACTCATCGGCGGTGGCGGCAGCGCGTTGATCGCCAAGAGCGGCGTGGGAACGGTCAGCGCTGTGGGCTTCGTCATCGTGATCAGCATTCTGTGCATACTGGCCGTGGGCGCGTTGTGGGTTGAGATACTCATCCGACAGGCGGGGATCATAATCCTCGTATCGGTCATGCCGATCGCCCTGGCAGGCCAGGTCGCTGATTCGACCCGGGAGTGGTGGCCCAAGGCCCGTGATGCGCTGATCGCGCTGATTCTCATGAAGCCCGCGATCGTCATCTGCTTCTCTATCGGTTTCGGCGTCATAAATCAGGGCGAGGGCGTCCGTAACGTTCTGGTCGGCTTGCTCATCTTCATCATCGCTGGGCTGTCATGGCCCACGCTGGCGAGGTTCATCACCTTCACCGGTAGTGGGGGAGGAAGCGGTACGGGCTCCGGGATGCTCAGTTCTGTCGGATCGAGCGTGTCCTCGATGTTCGGAGGTAATCAGTCCGCTCTCGGCGGCCCGGGAATGGCCGGAGGTGGGTCTGCGTACACCAAGGCGCTGGAGTCCGACAACGACAGAAGTGCAGGGGGCAGCGGATCCGGCCGCGGCTTCTGGTCAAAGGCCACGACGGGCAAGGGGGCCGGATCGACGGGCTCCAAGCTGAACGCCAGTGTGGGGACCGGGCTGCAGTTGGCGGCTGTTGGAAAGGACACCCTGGAGAGCGCGACGGCGAACGTCGCGGCCTACGCCGGGCTCGGCCAGGGCTCCCCAGGCGGACGTCATGGCGTCACGCTTTCGCCGTCAGGTGAGGGCGACGCAGCACCGGCGGCGCCGGAAGCGTCTCCTCCCAGGCCGACGCCTTCCAGCCCCCCGGACAGCCCGCCACCCGCCCCGGCGCCCCGGAAGGAGAGCTGACCCCATGTCGACGCTCTCATCGGCCCCGGCAACCCACAGCGGGTGGCAAGCGGAACGCTCTGGCTTCATGGGCAATCTCAGTGGTCTGGGATTCGTCCTTGTAGCCACTTCCTCCCTCATCGCCGTCATCCCCATCTACATCCGTTCCTGGACCGCCGCATTCATCGCCTTGCCGGTGTCGGCTCTCCTCCTACTCCTGGCTTTCGGACGGGTCCTGGGGCTCACCGCGAACGAATGGATCGTCCTCGCAGTAAGGCATCAAATTTCCGTGGCCACACGAAAGAACCTGTTCTTCTCCGGCGTGTTCGCTCCCCGTACGAAGGACGGGCGGCAGCCAATGGATCTGCCCGGCACTTTGGCGCGTCTGCATCTGTTGGAGGCGCCAGACGGGCTCGGCGGCAAGATCGGGGTCATGCACAACCCGATCGCCGGGACCTATACCGCGATCTGCCGAGTCACCTTCCCCGGCCTGGCTCTGATCGACACCGACCGGCAGGACTCCCGTGTCGCGGCGTGGGAGGCATTCCTGAGAGCCCAGTGTAAGGAGGACGGCGCCATCACTCGTATCTCAGTGCACCAGCGCAGCCTCCCCGATGACGGGACAGCGCTTCGGGCCTGGACCGAGCGGCACATCTCCCCCGACGCGCCGGCGGCTGCCGTGGAGGCGCTGGACGATCTCATGATGAGTGCGGGACCCGCCGCCACTACGCGCGAGACATATCTGTCGATCACCCTGTCCGCCTCCCGCGCTCGCCTGGCGATCAAGGGAGCCGGCGGTGGGCAGGTCGGGGCAGCCGCGGTCCTGGTGCGCGAGATCCATGCGATGCAGCCCGCGATCAGCAGCGCGAGTCTGCAGATCGCGGAGTGGCTGACGCCGCGTGGGGTCGCCCAGGTCATCCGAACCGCTTACGATCCGGAGGCTCAGCCTGCCCTGGCCGGGCGCACCGCGTCCGCGGCCGATCCGGAATGGCAAGGCTCCGAGCCTGGAGTCGACCCGGACTTGGCAGGACCCGCGGCAGCGGAGACGAGCTGGGGCGTCTACCGGCACGACGGGGCCTGGACGGTCAGCTATCAGGTGCGGGGCCTGCCCAAGAGCGAGGTGTACGCCACGTTTCTCCAGCCGTTGCTCCGGCCGAGGCAGAACGCCCGCCGGTCGTTGAGCCTGATGTTTGAACCGATCGGCCCCTCAAAGGCCCGTACGGAATTGGCTCGCGACAAGGCCAAACGGGACGCGGCGCGTCAGCTACGGGCCAAGACCGGCCGGGCCGAGTCGGAGGACGAGCGCCGCGAGGCCATCGTCGCCCGCGAGCAGGACGCGGCGCGTGCCGCGGGCCACGGCGTGCTGCGTACCACCTGCCTGCTCGCCGTCACCGTCACGGCCCTGGACGAGCTGGAGACCGCATGCGCCGAGCTCCAGGCGGACGCCTCACAGGCCGGGCTCGAACTCCGGCGGTGCTGGGGCGCACAGGACGACGCCTTCACCATCGCGGCACTGCCCTTGGGACAAGGCCTGCCCGATCGTAGGGTGGGCATCTGATGGGGCTGTTGTTCAACCGCCGATCGGGCACCGACAACACGCTGAAATCCGAGTCTCTGTCGGATCTGCTCGACCCTGGGGACGAGAGGCCGGCATCCCGCGATACCCAGCTCAGCGGTCGTGATCTGCGGCGGTCCCGACTCCTCGAGGATCCCGAAGCCGCGATGCGTGTTGCTCCACGTAAGGGGTGGAACCAGCCATTCGCCGGGCGTGCGGCCTCACCGGCGAAGGCCGAGGTGTTTCGCGGCTCTTCCGAGCAGATCAGCGGCCTCTATCCCTTTCTCCACGCCGCCAGCATGCCGCCGATCGGGGTGTACATCGGCTGGGACGTCATGACCATGCAAGCCTTCTCGGCCCACCCGGCCGCCTGGGTTCGCGAGGGTCTGACAACCAACCCGAACGTGATGGTCACCGGCATCCCCGGCAGCGGTAAGAGCGCGCACATCAAGGCCCTGTGCTTCCGCATGATGGCCCTGGGAGCCAGGACCCTCATCGCCGGCGATGTTAAAGGCGAGTACCAGGGGCTGTGCAACCACCTGGGGACCGAGCCTGTTCGGCTCGGTCCCGGCCTGCCAGGCCGGCTGAACCCCCTGGACGCCGGCCCGTTGGGCCACGACCTGGACAGGATCAGCAGCGGGGCGGAGCTCCAGGCCAGGCTCAAAGAGATCCATCGCCGCCGTTTGACCTTGCTCAAGGCGTTGTTGGAACTCCAGCTACGGCGCACGCTTCAACCCCAGGAGGAGGAGTGCCTCGATATCGCGCTGCGGGAGGTCACCGGTGAGCTGTACGGGCAGAGTCGGCTGCGCGTGCCAACCCTCCCCCTCGTCTACGAGAAGTTGAAGGACCCCACCGAGACCATGGCCCGTGAACTGCGGGTGCGCGGGGATGACGTGCAACTGGCACGAGAGCAGATGACGTCGCTTCGATCGGCACTCGGCGGAATGATCACAGGACACCTCGGCGGTCTGTTCGACGAGCAGACCTCGATCGGTCTGGACTGGGACGCGCCAATTCAATCCGTCGACATTTCCGCCCTGGAGCACTACGGGGACGAGACGGTGGCCATGGTCTTGACCTGTGTCTCTTCCTGGGCCCAGAGCGCGATCGACCGGCCGGGCGAGCGACCGTGGATCGTCGTACGGGACGAGCTGTGGCGGCAGATGCGCTCGGGAGGCGCTGCCATGGTGCGGAAGATTGATGCTGATCTCCGGCTGTCCCGGGCGACCGGAACAATTCAACTGCTGGCCACGCACCGCCTGAGCGACTTTGAAGCGGTCGGCGCAGCGGGGTCGGAGGCTGTCGCCCTCGCCAAGGACTTGATCGCCTCCTGTGAAACCCGCATCCAGCTCGCGCAGGACACCAAGCCCCTCAACCTGACGCGTGAGGCGATCGGTTTGACGGACGCAGAGTGCCAGTTGATCGGCTCATGGGGAGCCGGCGAACGAGGCAGAGCGCTGTGGAAGGTCGGTCGGGGCGCCTCCCACGCGGTGCAGTTGATTCTCTCCCACACCGAGAAGCGATTGTTCGAAACGGATGAGCGGATGGTGGTGTGATGGCTCAGCCGACGAAATCAGGCGGCAGCGGCGCCCTGGACGACAGCACCTTCCTTGCCGCGTGTGCGGCCGGCTTGGCTGTGGCGGTCGGCGCAGCCGCACTGCTGGCGGGACCTCTCGCAGCCCTCCTGGCCGGCCGAGGCTGGGCGCATAGCAGCGACAGCATTCCCGTCACCGTGCTCACCTCCCTGGTGCGCGGCCCGGCGGAGACATTCAGCCCTGCTCCGCCGGCGTGGGTGTTCTATTCGCTGTTCACGCTGCTGGTTGTCACCTTCCTCGCTCTGGCATTCAAGGCGGTTACGCTCGTCAACCGTCAAGGGCGCACGGGTGGGGCTCAGTGGGGTGGAGCGAAGACCGAGAGGAAACTGGCTGTCCCTCAGGACCCTCGTATGCGGCCGAACCGTATCACCGCAGGGCGGGGAGTCAGTACCAAGAAAATCGTGGCCGCGCAGCCGAATATCTCCGCCACTGTGTTCGGAGTGCCCGGCTCGTCCAAGACCACCGGCTTGGTTCTGCCGAACGCGCTTGAGTGGCAAGGCCCCTTGGTGCTTACCACCACCAAGGCCGCTGATTTCGACGTCATCTACGCCCGCCGTCGCGAGCTCGGCCCAGTGTGGGTGATCGCCCCTGCGGGTATCCCTGGGCGGGCGACCCATCGCTGGTCGCCAGTGGACTACTGCTCCGACGCCAAGGCCGCCGATCGCATGGCCGCGTGGATGGCCGAGGCGTCCGCATCCAGCGACGACAAGCGTGCCGCCGCATGGATCGACCAGGCCCGTAACGTCCTGAAGGGCGTGCTTCTCGCGGCCAAACTCAGCGATGGCGGCATCAACGACATGCGCCGCTGGCTGTCCTTGGGTAAGGACGCGGTCGACCACGTCCGCGCGGTTCTCCTCGCGCATGGTTACAACGAAGTTGCCGACGACTACGCGTCTCCTTGGCTGCGCTTGCACGAGGACGGTATCGGCTCCATCCAGTTCACTCTCAATGTGTTGGCTCGGGTCTATGCCGACGAGGAAGTACGGGCTACCAGCGCCGCGACGGACTTCAGCGTGGAGGAGCTTCTCGACAACAACGGCACCGTTTGTCTGATTGCCTCCGAGGCAGACGCTGAGCGCTTCGCACCGCTGATCACCTCGATCATCGCATCGATCATCCATGGTGCGGAAACTCGTTACAACGCCACTGGGAAGCCACTGGATCCGTCGCTCGGAGTGATGGTCGACGAGGCCGGAAACATGTTGCGCTATCCACGACTGCCGAACATCCTCACTACAGGTCGTGGGATGGGAATCGATGTCCTGACCGTCTGGCATGACCTGTCCCAGCTACGGGACCGGCTTGGCGCGCAGAAGGCCAACACCGTGCTGTCCGCCTCAGGATTGCGCATGCTGCTACCGGGATGCGGAGACCTGGAGACTCTCCGATACTTCTCCGGCCTCTACGGTCGGACCGAGACCATGCGCACCTCCCACGGTCGCTCTCGCGGCGAGTACTCCACGACGTCATCACCCACCGAGACAGACCTTGCGCCGGTCCACTCGCTACAGCAACTCCCGGATTTCACCGCTATTGCCCAGTACTCCAACCTGCCGCCGATCAAGGTGAAAATGCGACTCACCTTCCGTGACAAGGACCTCAAGAAGCTGCTTTCTGCACGGACTCAGAGTCCGTCCGCAGCCGGCCCCTTGGAGACCGATAATGCCCGAATTTCCCGGAAATCCGCTTAACGACTCAGCGGCACTGTGGGTGGCAGAGCCGGAAGCGCCCGGGGGCGATGTACTGCCCTACGGCTGGGTGTGGGCTGCGATGCCCCCTGCCGAGCGGCGCATGAAGATGCGGGAGCTCGCCGACTGGGTCAGCTGGCTGACCGCCACGTTCGAGCTGCACAATCGAATGCCTCCATGCTGGTACCGACACACGGCAGTCGTTGAACATCTCACGGCCTTGTACGCCGCGTGGGTGCGCAGTTACTGCACACCCACGGGGCACCGGGAGCTGGCGGAGGTCGAGTGGATCTCGATGCTGCACGCCTTTGCCCCCCATCTGCAGGTGGCGAGCTGCGCAACCGGCACTCACCAAGAGCCTCCGCCGCGCTCTGCGGTTCGCCCCGATGCGCAGGAGGCTTTCGAGACATACCTCATGAGCGCCGCATTCGGCACGGCTGAAGCCGTTCACCCTGCTGCCGACGAAGTCCTGCGGCGGAACAACAGCGAGCCCCAGTACTGAAACAGTGCTTCTAAGAAGGCGGCTGGGCAGCGCCAACGGCCTCAGCGACGACAGCGACGGCCAGTAGATCCACTTCTCTGCCACGCCGAGCGACCAGGTGGAGTCCGACCGGTTCCCCCGACGCTGTAAAGCCTGCGGGAATGCTGATGGCCGGGTGTCCACTGATGTTGAAGGCCCAGGTCAGGGCCACACTCATCACTTCTCCCGGTCCTTCGTGGCCATGCGGCGCGCAGGGTGTGGTCGGGGTGGCTATGAGGTCAACCTGGGTGAAGATGCGATCGAGCTCGCAGTTGTTGGACTCCCTCGTCCGAACGGCGAGAGGCGTGTCCGTGGCGGCGGAGCTGCGCAGGCTTTGCCAACACTCCGCCGGATCGGCCAGTTGCACTGAGGCTTCGTGGATCTGGACGGCCTGGGCATCGGCCAGGGCGTTGAGGAAGGCATACGCCGTCTCGGCGACGCGAGCCTTCGTATCGGCGAAGCCCAGGGTGGCCGACCAGGCAGTTCGCAAAGCCCGGAGCGGAGGTGCGAGACTGCCTAGCGTCGTCGTGCCCGCGAGCGCGTCCAGGTAGGCGGCAGCGTCTCTTACGTGGCGGGCCAGGGGGCCGCCCACGTTCAGGCCGGCCCGGTCACGGGCAGGTACGAGGCCGTTGGTGGGCTTGAATCCGATGATCCCGCACCAGGCCGCGGGAATGCGCACGGATCCGGCTCCGTCGCTCCCCGTGGCGAGGGGAACCATCTTCGAGGCGACCGCGACAGCCGAGCCAGCCGAGGACCCACCCGGCGTCCACGATGAGTTGAAGGGGTTGAGGGTCGGTCCGCGGTCCGTATGACCCCAGGTCTGCCAGCGGGTCCCGCGACCGGGAGTGGCTGTCGCGCCCACGGGGACGCAGCCCGCTTCGATGAGGCGGATCGATTGTGCGGATGTCGGTCCCTCTGTGCCTTTGACCGCCAGCGGCACCCCGGCGAGTGGGAGCCTCGCTCCGGCCCGTATCTGCCGGTCCACCGACTCCGCCCGTTCGGCGGCCAGTGATGGCCACAGCGCAGTGAACGCCCGCAACTCCTCATCGTCGCGGTCGATCCGCGACAGGGCCGCAGACGCCGTCTCACGCGCTGACAAGCGGCCCGCGTTGACTTCGGTGGCGATCTCGTATGCGGTCAGTTCACCGTATTCGCCGACGCTGAGTCCGGTGAGCGGCACATCGGGGAGGTTCAAACAGATCTCCCGCTCTGGCCCTGCCGTGGTGCGGGTTGCGGCAGACGCAGCCCCTGGGCGGGGGGAGCGGCTGGTGCGACACGCTGGCCGACACCCTGGGCCGGCACCGATGTACTGACCGCGGCGACCTGCGACTGAGTCAGGTAGGGGACCGGGGGTGAGGCCCACGACTTCAGACCGGGGTCAACGTCCTGGCGGACGACGCGCTCCATGAGGACCGCCATCTCCACCGGGCCTACTCCACCGGGCACGGGCGTGATGCATTGCGGCACTGTCGTAGCAGATGGATGGATGTCCCCCGCTACCGTGCCGTCGGGGCGCGGCATGAACCCCGAGTCGACTACGACCCGATGGTGGGGATGGATGTGTTCCCGGGTGAGCAGGTGTGGCTGCCCCGTGGCACTGACCACGATGTCGGCCTCGCGTAAGGCCCGCAGATCGTCTCCTGCGTCCAGTTCCTGTACCTGATGCCCTTGTGCGGCGAGTAGCCGTACCACTCCGCCACCGACGAAGCCCCGGGCGCCGACCACTGCGATGGTGGGGTTGTCGGAGGCAAACGGTGCAACCAGGCGGGTGATGCCGTCGGCTGTGGCACAGGCCGGCTGCAAAGAGCGGTCCTCCAGCAGTCCGTCGATGTCCTTGGCCGGGGTGAGGTGCTGTACCAGCGGAGCGAGGTGGGGAGGGGGCGGGAACTGCACGATCACGGCCGAGGTGAGCGGATCTTCATTCAGCCTGTGCAGCCGGTCCGAGAATTGGGCATCGGACACAGTGGGGGCAAGTACCTGATGGTCGACTTCATACCCGAGGTGAGAGAAGGCTTTGACCTTCTGCTCGGCCGAAACTCTCGAAGCTTCCATGCGGAGCTTCCACGATGGTGAGTCATCGTCCGAAGCAGAGAACCGGATGATGGTCGCACGTCTTCCAGTTGATTCGACCGATTGTCTGTAATGAGAGAGACTTTCACGTACCGAACCGAGTAGAGCTGTGCCGGACAGGCGCCGCGTCGCTGGCAGGGACATCCTGGTCGATAGCCCTTTCGTCAGATGCGGGCGGATTGGAGTTCGGTAAGCACTTCTGGCGCCGGGTGCAGTTGCAGGGGCGCAACATGGTCACGCACCTCATCTGGAGTAAGAAGGTGGTGGCCGCTCAAGTCGTCGTGGAATCGCCCTTCGCGGAAAACCATCTCCACCCGAGTAAAGGTCTCCGGAGCTCCGAAAGCGTCGGGCGAGGAGAACTCGCCATGGTGAGCGAACCACACCATGTCTTCGGCGGAGAGTGGGGCGTAGAGGCGCATCTTCTCCATGAACGCCTCGGCTACCCGCGCCATATCTCCGGTGATGCCGCGACTGTCTCGATTGCTGGAGATTTCGGACAGTACCGCCACCGCTGGAACGGGAGCGGGGCGAAGGATCAACCGTGCCAGGCAGTGGGCTTCATCTCTGAACGTGTGTGGCCATCGCAGCAGCATTGCTACTCGCCGAGAATCGACAGCGTCGAGAACCAGCGTCTGTGTCTCTTTGGTCATCACGTGCTTCCTCGTGCGCGGGTGAAAAAAATCGTCTTCGGCCGTGTCCCGCGCTCTCCCCCGGCGCGGCTTCATCCCGTGGAGATACTCACGGCGAACCGGGATCTGTCCCCTGAGTCTTGGTTGGCGCGCTGCCCATGCTACCCGCGCGCACCCTCGAACAAGCCCTGGGCGTATGGCGCGACGGTCGGCGAACGGGCAGCCCGGACCGAGTCGGCTGTTTGCGTCTACCGTGCCGTGGTCTGATACGAGGCTTGTCGGTCACCTCGGCCGGTATGCCTTGCTGTGAGGGAGGGGGAGCCTGCGCGTGCGATTCATGAAGCAGGCGGTGTGCTTAGCGCTGGTGACGGGGCTACTCGCTGGGTGTGGTGGAGGTTCGGGCGACAGCGGTGAGCGGGAGCGACCGCCATCTCCTAAAGACGCGCACCCTGAGAAATCCCTCGCCAAGCTGTCTGTCCCCCCGGCTTATGACAGAACCAAGGGATGGGAAGAGACCCTCAACTGGGTCCCGAATCCCACGAAGTCAATACCTGTGACCGTAGCGGGGCGGGCGAACGACGTCGCGTATATGACCGTCGCGTCGAACGGCTACACCGTCCATGTGCGTGACGCAGAAACGGGGTCGGTCCGCTGGTCTGGCAAGCCATGGAACCCTCCCTTTCCCATGGACGACGCGGAGGGGAACCCGGACACCGGGACTCCGGCCGAGATTCCAGACCTGACCGTTGTCAGCCAAGATGGACGAGAATTCATCGTCGCCTGGGGACACGGAATGAAGGGGAAGGACGACCTTCATAACGGCAAAGAGGTCGTTCAACTTGCCATTTATCCCGTTCAGGGCTCCGGTCGCGCGGTCGTACCCTTGCGCGAAGTTTCCGTACCGGTGGATGACGGGAACGGTAGCCTGGCCGTTCGGGACGGCGGTGCGGGTCTTCTCATCACTTGGGGAGAGGGAATCACCCTCCATAACTATGCCGCCTCCGTGGATGTGACCACAGGAAAAGTTACACAGCATGGCGACGCCGACGAACTGATGGCGCAATGCGACGAAGCGGCGTGCTATGGGAGTGAGGTTGAGGCGACGTCCACGCATGGTCCGGTCGTCGACATGGCCGCCGGGGGATTTGGAGTGCCCAACCGCTGGTTCGGTCTCGATGTCGCCCCGCAAGGTGTCTCGACTCGACGGAGCCTGATGGGAGGCTGGAACGGGCGGGTGGAGGCTGCGGTCGGCGGGCATCTGGTCGCCCGCTGGGCCGCTGAGAGCGGAGAGGCGATCTGGGCGGTTCACGACGCTGAAACCGGGAAGGTCGAGGCGACCACGACGTGCTCCGTCGGCAGTCTGCGACCGGATGAGGATCAACCTGGCTACCCTGCGGTCGCTTCCCGGGATGGCCGCTACCTGGCGGCCGGCCCTCTGGCCTTCGACTTGCGGCAAAGGAGCGGCTTGTGCCTGGCTGGAGACGGGGATCGCAAAGAGGTGCTCCTTGCGTCGGTACGAGATGATGGAACCGCGTACGGTGTCGTCTCCGAAGGTGAAGAGGTCACCGACGATTCAACACAGACCAGGGTTCAGGTGTCACTGGCCACGGGGCGGCCGATGACGCTGGGCATTGATACTGAGGTCCCTATGGTTCCGCTCAAGGAATCCGCCCTCTTCTTGACACGGGACGAGAGCGATTTCGTACGCATCTCCGTCCTTCAGAACCGCTGACTCCACCAGTCATCCAGGTGCGGCACCAGTACCAGGACTGCGCGGCGCGGGCCGGACTCCGGGCAGGCGGGCGCGTACGACGAAGCCGCCGTCGGGCAAGGGGTGCGCCTCCAGTGTGCCGCCGAGCAGCTGGGCGCGTTCGCGCAGGCCGATCAGGCCGTGACCGCCGCCCGGCAGGCCGGGTGCGGTGGCCGTCGCGTCGGGCGCCCCGTTGCGCACCTCGACCCGCAGCTCCCGTACGCCCTTACCGTCGCCTTCCGCGCCACCGACCTCGTCGACCTCACCGACCTCGCCGACCTCGCTGACCCGGACCCGTACCCGCGCGCCCGGCGCGTGCTTGCGCACATTGGTCAGCGCCTCCTGCACGATGCGGAACACCGCCCGCTCGACCGCCTCCGACTGCCCCAGGCCCTCCAACACCCCCTCCCCGTAGTCCGCTTCGTAGTCCACGTCCAGCGCGCTCAGCTCGATCAGCCGCGGCAGATCGGCCAGGCACGGCTGCGGGGTGAGCTCTTCCAGGTCGCCGCCCGCCGCGCGCAGCACGCCCACCATGTGGCGCAGCTCGTCCAGGGTGCGCACCGACAGCTCACGGATCGTCCGGGCGCTCTCCCGCGCCTGGGCGTCCGCCGCGCTGATCTGCACCGCCCCGGCCTGCAGGCTGATGAGGCTGACCTGGTGCGCGACGACATCGTGCATCTCCCGGGCGAGGCGGGCCCGTTCGGTGCTCAGCACCTGCTGGGCCAGCAGCTCGTCGGCGTGGCGGCGGCTGTGCGTCAGGTCCTCGATGCGGGCGGCCAGTTCGCCGCGGGTACGCACCAGCAGGCCCAGCGCGATGGGGGCGACGGAGGTCACGGACGCGTCGATCAGGGTCAGGGTGTTCTCCCGGTACGCGGTCGGCTCGAAGTCCGAGACCGGCCACGGTACGAAGTGCGCGATGGCCAGCAGCAGCGCCGAGAACGCGAGCAGCCGGCGGTCGGGGCGGCGCGCGGCCACGGTGTACATCGCGATCATGGGCGCGAACCAGACGTAGCCGATGAGGATCCCCGGCAGCGTGGTCAGGAACACGGTCACCGGCAGCCGTCGGCGCAGCAGCAGCGCGGTGGCGGCGACCAGCGACACATTCAGCTCCAGGCCCAGCGTTACGCCGTTGACCAGCAGCGCGTCGGCCACCGCGAGGGCCATGGGGACGACCAGCGACGCCCAGCGCAGCACGCGGGGGGTCATCGTGGGCCCCCGGGCGCCCCTGCGGTCCCTGGTGCCCCTGCCGCTCCTGTTCTCCCTGGGCCCCTTGGCTCCCCTGGTCCTCCTGGTCCCCCGGCCCACGGAGCGCCCGCCAGCAGCCCCGCCCGGTCGGCCACGATCGCCGCCTGCACCCGGTTGACCCCGCCCAACTTGGCCAGCAGGGCCCGCACATGGTCCTTCACAGTGCTCGGCGCCAGCCCCATCCGCTCCGCGATCTGCGGATTGGCCAGCCCCTCCCCGAGCAGCGCCAGCACCTCCCGCTCGCGCGGCGTCAGCGCCTCGACCGCCGCCGAGGCCGTGGCCTCCGCCTCGGCGGCCAGATAGCCGCCGATCACGGCCCGGGTGACGCCCGGGTCCAGCACGCTGCCGCCCTGCGCCAGCGTCCGTACGGCCCCGACCAGCTGTTCCGGATCGGTGTCCTTGAGCAGAAACCCCGCGGCCCCCGCGCGCAGCGCGGCCGTGACGTACTCCTGCGCGTCGAAGGTGGTCAGCATGGCGACGGCCGGGGCGCGGTCCGCCTCCAACAGCCGTCTCAGCACGGTCAGCCCGTCCACGCCGGGCATCCGGATGTCCAGGAGGACCACATCGGCCGCGCTGCTGTGCACCGCCGCCACCGCGTCGGCGCCGGAGCACTCCGCGACGACCTCGATGTCCGGGGCCGTGCCCAGAATCAGCCGCAGCCCGGACCGTACGAGCGCTTCGTCGTCCACCACAGCCACACGGATCACCGGCCGCTCCCTCCCCTTGGCTGTCATGCTCATTGCCCGGACAGCCTGCCGCATGCGCGGTACGAAGTGGAGTGGCTACCTCCGTCCATCGGGGGGAGCACCCCCGCCGGTCGGCGGGGGTGACGCGAGACCAGGGGCGGATTCCCCACCCGTCCACCGCGGGGCACAGTGGTCCCACGCCGCGTCACCCCGCGGCCCGAGGCCGCCGCGGCCCCCACACGCGGCGGCCTTTTTCTTTACCTCACCCCGGCGGTTTTCCTTACCTCACCCCGGCGGTTCCGCACCTCACACCGGCGGTTCCGCCGGGGCCGGGCCCAGTGTGGTGGTGCCGGGGGCCGCGCGGTGGCCCAGGCCCATGCGGTACGCGTCCATTGCCGCCTCGGCGCGGCCGGCGCGCCGCAGCAGATCGCCCAGCAGCCGGCACAGGTCGGCCAGATCGCCCGCCGCGCCCGTCCGTTCCAGCAGGGACAGGGCCGCGCGGTAGTGCTCCTCCGCCGTCGCCGCGTCGCCGCGCTCCTCCGCGATCAGGCCGAGCAGCCGGTGTGCCCCGCCCGCGTGCACCGCGCCGGTCTCGGCGGTGAGCCCGGAAGCCGCACCGCCGTCTCCCGCCGCACCGCCGTCTCCCGCCACCCCGTCCGCTGCGGCTTCAGGTTCACCGTCCCCCGTGGACCGCTTGAGCAGCGGCAGCAGCAGCGCCTCCGCCTCCGCCGTCCGCCCGCGCCGCCGCAGTACGTCCGCCAGCTCCACCTCCACCTGCACCACGTACAGCGTGGCCCGCTTGGACGCCAGCATGTCGCGTGCGATGGACAGTTCGCGCTCCGCCCGCTCCAGGTTGCCGTCCTGGGCGTGGACGTAGCCGCGCATCCAGTGGCAGTGGGCCAGGTCGGTGTGGATGCGCAGCTGCTCGTACAGCTCCTGCGCCTTGGCCAGCGAGGCGTCCGCCTCGGCGGTGCGGCCCTCGGCGATGAGGGTGCGGGCCACGCCCCGGTGCAGCCGGGCGATCAGCCCCGGGTCGTCGACGCTGGGGGCCAGCGCGAGCGCCAACTCGGCCGAGCGCGCGGCGCGGGCGTGCGCCCCCATGTCCATGTACGGGGCGATCGATGCGGTGTAGAGCAGCAGCAGGGCGTTGGGGTCGTGCAGGCCCGAGGCGTTGAGCTCGTCGATGGCGCTCTCCAGGAGATAGCAGGAGTAGCGCAGCTCGCCCGAGAGGAAGTGGGCCACGGCACGCCCCCGGATCGCCGGGACGCGCCGCGGCAGCGGCTCGTCGGCCAGCAGCTGTTCCGCGGCCTCGTAGTGGGCGCGGGCCGCGGCGAGTTCGCCGGTCTCCTGTGCGCAGTCGCCGAGCCCCACCAGGGCGGTGGCCCGCTCGTCGCGGAAGCCGAGCCGTTCCGCCTGGGCCATCAGCTCCTCGAACAGCGCGGCAGCGTCCTTCGCATCGCCGGTGGCCAGCGTCTTGCGGGCGTCGGTGAGCCCGGCGCGCAGCCGGACCGCGTCGTGTGGGTCGCGGCCCGTGGTCAGCTCCTCGTAGCTGACGCCGAGGCGTGCGGCGAGGTGGCGCAGCGCGGCTTCGGAGGGGCGTACTTTCCCGGACTCCAGCGTGGAGACATACGCGGCGGTGTAGGCGGGCTCGGCCAGCTGCCGCTGGGTGAGCCCCCGTTCCGTACGCAGCCGGAGCACCCGGCGTCCGATCTCTGCGGCTCCGTCCGCCGTTCGTACGTCTCCGGCGCTTCTCTCGCCCACTCTGCCCTCTTCTCCTCGGCGGCAACTTAATCGCCGAGCTAAGTCCATTTACGCGAGGATTGAAACATGTCGAGGTGGTGGATCAAGGGCCGGTCGAGCAGCAGGCGGCGACCGTCCGTCGGCCAGGATCCTCAAGCCCGCCGTCCACCACTGCCCCCTCCTTCCCCCCTTCGACGTGTTGCTCGACGATACGGCTCCCGGCGCCGGACTGATCGCGATCGCACCCCGAAAACACATGGTGAGACGTCATCTGAGACACTGTCGGCCGGGGCCGGAGGGACGCCGGTGACTACTGACAACTGCTGACGATTACTAGCGACTTCCCTAATTCCCATTGCCGAAGCGCGGCCCGAGCCCCTAGGTTGAGCGGCGACTTAATCGTGCTTAACTGGCGGCTTACGAAGTTGAGTTCGGGGGGTATCGACCGTGCGCAGACGTCTACCCAGACGTTTCTCCATACGCACCGCAGCCGTCGCCGGCGGTTTTGTTCTGGCGGCCGCACTGGCCGCAACGGCCTCGGCCACCACGGATCCGCCGCCGCCCCCCAGCAGCGCCGCGGCGGCCCCGGTCGCCGAGCGCACCCATGAGGTGGAGTACTTCACCCACCCCGGCAGCCACCCCCGCCACACCGAGGTCCCGGCCGCCACCCCTGACCGCA
>NZ_MUNE01000513.1 GCF_002154605.1 Streptomyces milbemycinicus
GGGTGAGGGGGTGGTGGAGGAGAAGCTCCTCGACGTGGGGGCTGCGGGTGTCCTCGGCGCAGCGGAGGGCGAGTTCGAGGAGGGCGGTGCCGGGCAGCACGACGGTTCCCGCGATGGCGCGCTCGGTGAGCCAGCTGTCGTGGTCGGCCGGAGGGACGCTCCCGGTGAGCACCATGCCGCCGTCCGCCAGAGCCGCCGCGGTGTCCAGCAGCGGGTGGTCCAGGCCGGTACCGCCGGGGGTGGCGCCGCCGGAGGCGCGGGGGGCGATCCAGTACGGCCGGCGCTGGAAGCGGTAGGTGGGCAGGCCCACGGTCCTGGGGGCCGGATCGGTGCGGAACCAGGGCGTCCAGTCCACCGGGGCGTGACCGGTGTGCAGCGCCGCCAGGCTGTGGGCCAGGGCGGGCACGTCGGGTTGCTTACCGGTGAGGGTGGCGAGCGCGGTGGCTGTGGTCTCCTCGGGGAGGGTGTGGTGGACGGCGTGGGTCAGTACGGGAGCGGGGCCCAGCTCCAGGAAGACGGCCGTGTCCTCGGCGAGGTGGGTGATGCTCTGGTGGAAGTGGACGGGCCTGCGGATGTGGCGGGCCCAGTAATCGGGTGTGGCGATGTCCTCGCCCGCGGGCTCGCCGGTGAGGTTGCTGATGAGCGGGATGCGGGGCGGGTGGAAGGCCAGGTGGCCGATGGCCTCGGTGAAGGGGACGAGGATGGGCTCCATCTGGGGAGAGTGGAAGGCGTGGGAGACCGGGAGGGCGCGGGTCTTGCGGCCTCGCTCCCGCCAGGCGGCGGTGAGGGCGGCGACCTGGTCGGCGGGGCCGGAGACGACGGTGTGTGTGGGGGTGTTCATCGCGGCGATGGCCAGGTCGGGATAGTCGGCCAGGGTGGCGGTGATCTCCTGTTCGTCGGCGTTCACGGTGGCCATGGCGCCGCCGGACGGGAGGCCGCCCATGAGGGTGGCGCGGGCGGCGACGAGTTGGGCGGCGTCCTCCAGGGAGAGCACACCGGCGAGGTGGGCGGCGCTGATCTCACCGATGGAGTGTCCGGCGACCGCGTCGGGCGCCAGGCCCATGTCGCCCAGCAGGCGGGCGAGGGCGATGTGGAGGGCGAAGAGCCCGGCCTGGGTGTAGGTGGTGTGGTGGATCAGGTCGCCGTGTCCGGGGTCGGTGGCGAAGACCACGTCGGCGAGCGGGTGATCGAGGTGGGGGTCCAGGAGCGCGCGGACCTCGTCGAAGGCCTCGGCGAAGACGGGGAAACGCCGGTAGAGGTCGGCGCCCATGCCGGGGCGCTGGCTGCCTTGTCCGGAGAACAGCCACACCGTCTTCCCCGGCGTGTCCGAAGCGGTGCCACCGGGGGTGGACAGGCCGGGGTGGGGGGACCCGTCGGCCAGCGCCTCCAGGGCGGCGGCCATCTCCTCGCGGCCCTCCCCGACGATCACGGCCCGCCGCTCGAACATCGCCCGTGTCGTGGCCAAGGACCATCCCACGTCCGCGACCGACGCACGGTCGTCGGTCCCCAGGTGCTCGGCGAGCGCCGAGGCCTGCTCGCGCAGCGCCTGCTCGTCCCGCGCCGACAGCGGCCAGGGCACCACGCCGCCCGCGATGGCGGGCGCGGCGGCCGGTTCGGGCGCGGGATCGGGCGGTGGGGGCGCCTCTTCCAGGATCACATGAGCGTTGGTACCGGAGGCGCCGAAGGAGGACACACCGGCGCGGCGGGGGTGGCCGGTCGCGGGCCAGTCGGTGGGTTCGGTGAGGAGTTCGACGTTTCCGGCGGTCCAGTCGATGTGCGGGCTGGGTTCGTCGATGTGGAGGCTGGCGGGCAGCCGACCGTGACGCAGGGCCATGATCATCTTGATGACACCGGCGATGCCGCTGGCGGCCTGGGTGTGGCCGATGTTGGACTTGACCGAGCCGAGCCACAGCGGCCGGTCGTCGGGGCGGCCTTGGCCGTAGGTGGCCAGGAGGGCCTGGGCCTCGATGGGGTCGCCGAGGGTGGTGCCGGTGCCGTGGGCCTCGACGGCGTCGATGTCGGCGGGGCCCAGAGCGGCGTTGGCGAGGGCCTGGGCGATGACGCGTTGCTGGGAGGGGCCGTTGGGGGCGGTCAGACCGTTGCTCGCGCCGTCCTGGTTGATCGCGGATCCGCGCAGTACGGCGAGCACCTGATGGCCGTTGCGGCGGGCGTCGGAGAGCCGTTCGAGCACGACGAGCCCGGCTCCCTCGCTCAGGCTGGTGCCGTCGGCGGCGGCGGCGAACGGCTTGCACCGGCCGTCGGGCGCCAGGCCGCGCTGCCGGGAGAACCCGGTGAACGGGTCGGGGGTGGCCATGACGGTCACGCCGCCCGCGAGCGCCAGGTCGCATTCGCCCTGGCGGAGGGCCCCGGCGGCGAGGTGCATGGAGACCAAGGAGGAGGAGCAGGCGGTGTCGACGGTGACGGCGGGGCCCTGGAGGCCGAGGGTGTACGCCACCCGGCCGGAGATGATGCTGCCGATGCTGGAGAGCATGGTGTAGCCGTCCAGGCGGGGGTCGCCGGGGGGCAGGCCGGTGGCGTAGTCATGGTAGATGACGCCGGTGTAGACGCCGGTCAGGCTCTCTTGGAGGGTGTGGGGGTCGATGCCGGCGCGTTCGAGGGCTTCCCAGGCGGTTTCCAGGACGAGGCGCTGCTGGGGGTCCATGGCGAGGGCTTCGCGGGGGTTGATGCCGAAGAAGGCCGCGTCGAAGCCGTCGACGTCATAGATGAACGCGCCCTCGGAGGCGTAGGTGGTGCCGGGGTGGTCGGAGTCGGGGTGGAACAGGTTGGCCAGGTCCCAGCCACGGTTGGTGGGGAACGGGCCCACCACCTCCCGTCCCGCCGCGACCAGGTCCCACAACTCCTCGGGCGTGGTCACCCCGCCAGGGAAGCGGCACGCCATCGCCACCACCGCGATCGGCTCGTCGTCCACGGCGCCGGCCCGGGCCGGCGTTACCGCGAGAGGCGAGGAGGTGGACGTGGTGGCGGTCAGGCGCTGCAAGAGGTGGTCGGCGAGGCCCCGGGGGGTCGGATAGTCGAAGACCAGGCCGGCGGGCAGGCGCAGCCCGGTGGCCTCGGCCAGGCGGTTGCGCAGTCCGACCGCTGTGAGGGAGTCGAAGCCCAGCTCCTTGAAGGCGGCTTCGGGCCTGATGGCCGCGTCGGAGGAGTGGCCCAGGACCACGGCGGCCATCTGGCGCACCGTTTCCAGCATCAGTTCACGCTGTCCGGAGCTGTCGAGACCGGTGAGGCGTGAGGCCAGGGCGCTTGCCGCCGATCGCCGTTCCGCGGCGCGGCGCCGGGCGGGCCGGGCCAGGGCGCGCAGCAGCGCGGGGACCGTGGGTCCCAGTCGGGTGGAGTCCAGGTCGGCGACCACGGCCACCGGGTGGGTGAGGTGCGGCGCCGTGTCGAACAGGTGCAGGGCGTGGGGCGTGGCCCGTTCTTCCAAGGCCCAGGCCAGGCCGGCGCCCGGGAGCCCGGCGGAACGCCGGTGGGCGATCAGCGCATCGGCGCAGGAGTGGGCGGCGGCGTGTCCGGCCTGGCCCGGGCCGGCCACGGCGTCGGCGGCGGAGGAGAGCACCACGAACATCCGCAGCGGCAGGTCACGGGTGAGGGTGTGCAGATTCCACGTGCCGGTGGCCTTCGTCGCCCACGTCCGCGACAGTCGCTCGTCGTCCCAGGCTTCCACCGGGGCCGCGTCGGCCGCCTCGGCGATGTGTACGACGCCCACCAGCGGGTGGCTGTCGGGAATCGCCTCCAGCGCCGCGGCCAGGGCGGTGTGGTCGGCGACATCGGCCTCCGCCGCCTCCACCTCCGCCCCCAGCGCCGTCAGCCGCTGGACCAGGGCGGCCGCTTCGGGGGCCTCGCCGCCGTGGCGGGAGAGCAGCAGCAGCCGCGGGGCGCCGTACGCGCGCACCAGATGCTCGGCGACCACGTCGTGCAACAGACCGGGGTCACCGGCCACCACCACCGTGCCGCCGGAGAGATCGACCTCCGTGCGCTCCTCGGGCCGCTCGACGGCACGCAGCAGACGCGGGACCGAGACCACGCCCGAACGGACCGCGATCTGCGGCTCGTCCGCGTCGATGGCTCGGTGGACCGCCTCGAACAGCTTTTCGCTCCCGCTCGTGTCGGTGCCGGTGTCGGTGTCGGTGTCGGTGTCGGTGTCGACCAGCGTGATCCGGCCCGGGTGCTCGGCCTGGACCGCGCGGACCAGGCCCCAGACGGCCGCGCCACCCGGCTCCGCGGGCCCGTCGTCGCCGACCGAGACCGCGCCGGAGGTGACCAGCACCAGCCGGGAATCCGGTGACCGCGGCTCGGCCAGCCAGTCCTGGATGAGGCCAAGCGCGCGCCGGGCAGTGGCCAGCCCCGTCTCGCTCCCGGTCCCGGTGTCGGCCGTCGGCGCCACGGCGGTGAGGACCACGTCGTCGGTCTCCGTCGGCTCGGGCCGGTCCTCCGGCGGCGGCAGCGGCGTCCACTCCACCGTGAACAGGCCGCCCGCGCCACGCCGTTCGGCGGCCTTCAACCAGTCGCTCTCGGCAGGGCGCAGCGTGACCGAATCCACGCTGAGCACGGGGGCGCCGGTCGGGTCCGCGACGACGACGTTCAGCTCGCGGCCTTCGCCGTCCTCCGACTGTCGCGCACGGAGCCGGACGCGAACGCCGGTCGCGCCGCCCGCGTGCAGCGATACGCCGCTCCAGACGAACGGCAGCCACAGCGCGCCGTCGGCCCGCTGGTGGTCCAGCGCCACCGGGTGCAGGGCCGCTTCGAGCAGCGCGGGATGAATGCCGAACCCGTCGGTGTTCTCCTCGGCTCCCTGGTCCAGGGCCACCTCGGCGAGGAGATCGGCGCCGTGTCGCCACACCGCCTGGACGCCCCGGAACGTCGGGCCGTACCGGTAACCGGCCGCCTCGGTGCGCGCGTACAGATCGGCGATGTCCACCGGCGAGGCACCGGCGGGGGGCCAGGCACCCGTGAGCTCCGTCCCGGCCGTCGTCCCGGCAGCTGTGCCGGATGCGAGAGTGCCCGTCGCGTGGCAGGCCCAGGTGTCCCGTTCCCCGGGTCCCTCCGGTGAGCCGGACGCGGGCTGGGAGCAGACGCGTAGCTCGCGGCGCCCGTCCTCGTCGGGGGCGTCCACCACGACCTGGACCCGCAGCTCGGAGGTGGCCGACAGAGTCAGGGGCACCTCCAGGGTCAGCTCTTCGAGGTCGCCGCAGCCCGCCTCGTCGGCCGCCCTCAGCGCCCACTCCACAAGTGCCGTGCTGGGCAGCAGGACCACGCCCGCGACCTCGTGCTCGCTCAGCCAGCCGGCGTCACCGGCGGCCGGAAGTCGCCCGGTGAGCAGAAGCCCGCCGTCGGCGAGCCCCGTCGCGGCCGACAACTGAGGGTGTTCCACCGGCCGCAGGCCCGCCGCGCTGAGATCGCCGGCCGTACGGCCCGCTGCCACCCAGTAGCGCTCGCGCTGGAAGG
>NZ_MUNE01000514.1 GCF_002154605.1 Streptomyces milbemycinicus
GTGTCGCTGATGAAGGGCATCGAGCAGAGCAGCCACCTGCGGGCGAGCCAGATCATCACCGAGGTGACCGGCGTGAGCGCCAACAGGGTCGCGGTGCTGTCCGGCCCGAACCTGGCCCGCGAGATCATGGACGGCCAGCCCGCCGCCGCCACCGTCGCCTGCACCGACGAAGACGCCGCCCACCGCTTCCAAAAGGTGTGCCACACCCCCTACTTCCGGCCATACACCAGCACCGACGTAACTGGCTGCGAGCTGGGCGGCGCGGTGAAGAACGTCATCGCACTCGCGGTCGGCATCGCCTCCGGTATGGGCCTGGGCGACAACGCCGCAGCCATGCTCATCACCCGCGGGCTGGCGGAGACCACCCGCCTCGGCGTCGCCATGGGCGCCGACCCGCTCACCTTCTCCGGTCTGGCCGGCATGGGCGACCTGGTGGCCACCTGCTCCTCCCCGCTCTCCCGCAACCGCACCTTCGGCACCCACCTCGGTCACGGCCTAAGCGTCGAGCAGGCGATGGCCGCCACCCGGCAGACCACCGAGGGCGTCAAATCGGCCGAAGCGATCCTCGCCCTGGCCCACGCCCACGACGTCGAGATGCCGATCACGGAAGTCGTCTCCGCTCTGCTGCACGAGAAGGTCACCCTCGACGAGGCCGCAGCCGCGCTGATGCAGCGGCCCCCCAAGCCCGAGCGCTGCCCCCC
>NZ_MUNE01000515.1 GCF_002154605.1 Streptomyces milbemycinicus
TGGTCGCCACCGGCGTCGGGCCGCTGCGGCCGGAGGACGTGGGGTGGATCGACGGTGGGGAGGGGTTGGCGCTGCCCCCGCTGTGGGAGGCGGACCCGGCCGCGCTCACCGGCCGCACCGCGCTGGTCCTCGGCGCCGACCGGCCGCTCGGCACATTGCTGCGGGCCCATCCGGGCCTGGACAGCCGGTTCATCGTGGCCTGTCCACCGGGTGACGCGTACAAGGCCGAGGAGATCGCCGAGGACCCGCGGGTCGAGCTGGTGCCGGTGCGCCATCTGACCCTCGCGCCGCGCTTGCCCGGAGAGCCACCCGTGCCCAAGGCGCCACCCGTGCCCGAGGCGCCACTCACGGCCGAGGTGTTGACCGTGGACGGCGGCCGGCGGACCCTGACCGGCCACCGCGGGTTCCGCAACCTCGGCAGCGGCCCGACGCCGCCCGGCGGAGACCTCTCCGCCGACGCCTCGGGCTACTGTCCGCCCTCCCGTCAGCATCCGAGGGTCTTCACCGCGGGCGATCTGCGCTCCGCCCGCTTCCAGCGGATCGCGACCGCCATGGGGTCGGGCAGTGAGGCCGCGCTCAGCGCCTACTACGCATCACGCGACCTGCCGACGGAGGCGACGGATGATGTATCGCCCCGCGCATGACTCGGCGGTGAGACGGAGGGGGTCCGTCTCACCGCCGAGGGGAGCACGCCGCGGATGGCGGCGGTGGATGTGGCAGTGGTTGTGGTGGAGGCCGGCCAGGTCAGACCGTGACGGGCACCTTGGTCTCGCCGCCGCCACCGGCCCCGGTGGCGGGCTCGCCGTCGGCGGCCGGGGTGGCCGTCTCGGGCCGGGTGGTCTTCCGCATCCCCTTGAGGACGATGACCAGACCGGTCGAGACCGCCGTGCCCGCCGCGATGGCCAGCAGGTACAGGAACGGCTGGCCGATCAGCGGGACCACGAAGATGCCGCCGTGCGGGGCGCGCAGCGTGCAGTCGAAGAGCATCGACAGCGCGCCGGTGACCGCGCCGCCCACCATCGAGGAGGGGATCACCCGCAGCGGGTCCGCCGCCGCGAAGGGGATCGCGCCCTCGCTGATGAAGGAGGCTCCCAGCACCCAGGCCGCCTTGCCGTTCTCCCGCTCGGTCTTGGTGAACAGCTGCCCGCGGACGGTGGTGGCCAGGGCCATGGCCAGCGGGGGGACCATCCCGGCCGCCATCACCGCGGCCATGATCTTGAGGCTGCCGGTGCTCGGGTCCGACACCGCGATACCGCCGGTCGCGAAGGCGTACGCGACCTTGTTGACCGGGCCGCCCAGGTCGAAGCACATCATCAGGCCCAGGATGACGCCGAGGATGATGGCGTTCGTACCGGAGAGGCCGTTGAGCCAGTCGGTCATGCCCTTCTGGGCGGAGGCGATGGGCTTGCCGATCACCACGAACATCAGGAAGCCGACGATCGCCGAGGAGATCAGGGGTATCACCACGACCGGCATGATGCCGCGCAGCGACGCCGGGACCTTGAACCGCTGGATGCCCATGACGACCGCGCCCGCGATCAGACCCGCGACCAGACCGCCGAGGAAGCCCGCCTTGATGGTGGTCGCGATGTAGCCGCCGACGAAGCCGGGCACCAGGCCGGGCCTGTCGGCCATGCCGTAGGCGATATAGCCCGCCAGGACCGGCACCAGGAAGGTGAACGCGGCCCCGCCGATCTGGAAGAGCAGCGCCGCCCAGCTGTCCGTCTCGGTCCACACGAAGTGGTCGGCGACGGACTTGGCGCTCGCGATCTCGTAACCGCCGATCGCGAAAGCCAGCGCGATCAGCAGACCGCCCGCGGCCACGAACGGGACCATGTAGCTGACGCCTGTCATCAGCCACTTGCGCAGCCGGGTGCCGAAGCGGTCGCCGGACTCGCCGGCCCGGTCCATCGGCGCCGAACGGTCGGCGCCCGCGGAGGCGGCGGCCGGTGCGCTGATCTCGCCGCGCNNGCGCACCTCGGCGATCAGCTCCGCCGGGCGGTTGATGCCCGCCTTCACCCCGACGTCCACGGTCGGCTTCCCGGCGAACCGATCCTTGTCCCGCACCTCCACGTCATGCGCGAAGATCACCGCATCGGCGGCGGCGATGGTCGCGGGGGCGAGTCTGTCGAACCCGGCCGAGCCCTGGGTCTCGACCACCAGCTCGATCCCGGCGTCCTGAGCCGCTCTCTCCAGCGACTCGGCTGCCATATAGGTGTGGGCGATGCCGGTGGGGCAGGAGGTGACGGCCACGATCCGGAAGGGCGCGGATGCCGCGGGCTCGGGCCCGGCACCGGAAGCGGCCACACCCGCCGCGGCAGCCGCCTGACCGCCCGGTGTGGCGGTCGTCTGGTCGCCGGAGGCGTCGGCCGCCGGG
>NZ_MUNE01000516.1 GCF_002154605.1 Streptomyces milbemycinicus
ATGCGGGTGTGGCTGCCGACGGCGGATCCGGTTCCGCCGTCGGCAGCCACACCCGCATCGTCGAGGGCCCGCGGTTGGCCCAGGAGCGGTACGGCACCAGGACGATCTCCGCGGGCCCGTCGGTGTCAGGGGGAGTGGTGGCGGGGCGGTCGAGCGGTGCGTACGGCCATGGAGCGTCGCTCTGTTCGGCGTGTCCGGTCAGCTCTCCGGCCACGATGACGGTGCCCTCCGCGTCGGGCCCGTCCTCAGGCGGGGAGGACGGATCCACCCGTACCGCGTCGGCCTCGTGCCCGTCCGGGAGGTCCACCGACTCGGCGCAGTACACCAGCGGCCCCCGCTGGACGGCCACCGTGCCGCGTACCGCGTCGATGCGCGGATCGGCCCCGATCCAGCGCGGCGCCACGGGCAGTTCGAGCCGTACCTCGTCGCCGGGCCGGAAGCGGCGGGCCACGGTGGCGGTGCCCACGGGGACGGAGCGGCGTGTTCCGTCCGGTTCGACCAGCCACGCGGCGGCGCCCCGCGCCCACCCGGGGACGCGCAGCGACAGGGTCCACGGTCGGTCCGGGGACCGGTCGATCCGCACGGTCACGGCCCCGCCGGCCGGGTAGTCGGTACGGACCCGCAGCGCGACGTCGTGGCCTCCGGCGAGGGATGTGGCGATCTCCGCGTCGGCGTACTGGTGCAGCTGCACACCGTCGTCGTCCACCGTCGCCAGGTAGGCGGGCAGTTGGGCCAGGGTCCGCGCCACGTTGGTGGGGCAGCAGGACACCGCGAACCAGGGGGCGCGCAGACTCGACTCGGCGCGCGGGCTGTCCACGTCCGTGGCGGGCACGGTGCCCCGGCGGCGCCGGTGCAGGGTGTTGGCGTAGAAGAAGGCGCGGCCGTCCTCGGACGGGGAGGCGGCGACCACGTTGAACAGGGTCCGCTCCGCCAGATCGGCGAACCGCGGCTCGCCGGTGGCCAGCAGCAGTCGCCAGCTGAGCATCACGGAGGCGACACCGGCGCAGGTCTCCGAGTAGGCGCGGTCGGGCGGCAGTACGAAGTCGTCGCCGAAGGACTCGTCCCGGTGGTGCGAGCCCATGCCGCCCGTCAGATAGGTCCGCCGGGCGACCGTGGCCTCCCATTGCCGTACGACCGCGGCCAGCAGGGCGTCGTCCCCGGTCTCCACGGCCACATCGACGGCGCCGGCCGCGAGGTAGAGCGCGCGGACGGCGTGGCCGCGCAGCACCGTGGCCTGACGGACGGGCAGGTCGTCCTGGTAGTAGGCGCGGCCGAACTCGGTGTCGGCGAGGGTGCGGTGGCCGCGGCGGTCGACGAACAGCGCTGCCTGGTCGAGGTAGCGCTGTTCCCCCGTCAGCCTGGCCAGTTCCACCAGGGCAGGCTCGATCTCCGGATGGCCGCAGACGCCCTCGATACCGCCCGGGCCGAAGGTGGCGCAGACATGGTCGGCGGCCCGCCGGGCGATCTTCGTCAGCTCGCCCTCGCCCCGGGCCCTGGCCTGGGCCACGCCGGCCTGGATCAAGTGGCCATAGCAGTACAGCTCGTGGCCCCATTCGAGATCGCTGTACCGGGGCTGCTGCCCGGGGCGGCCGAAGGCGGTGTTCAGATAGCCGTCCGGTTCCTGGGCGGGCGCGATGGACTCGGTGAGCTCGGCGATCTGTGTGTCGAGCGCACTGTCGGCGCCGTGCCCGGCGGCCTCCCAGGCCATGGCTTCGAGTAGTTTGTAGACATCGGAGTCGGCGAATTCACGGCCGCGCCGGTCCCGTTCGATCCGGCCCTCGACGGCGGCCCGGAAGTTGCCGATCCAGCCGACGCGGGCCATCCAGTCGCGGCAGTGGCCGAGTGTGGCGGTCGCGTTGATCTCCCGGCGCCGGGCCCAGAAGCCCCCGGTGATCCTGACCTCGTCGAGCCCGAGCGGCCGCAGCCGGCCCCGGCTCGGCGCCACCGGCAGGACGACTGACCGCGCCATGTTCTCCCTCACCAGTTCATGCCTTCGGTTCGTCCTTTCGGTTGTCCGTCTCCGCACAGTCAAGGTGGTCCTTCTCCGTGGTCCGGCGCCTCAGCCCTTGAGCGCGCCCGACATGAACCCCCGTACGTAGTGCCGTTGCAGCAGCAGGAAGAGGAGGAGGCAGGGCACGGCGAGGACCACCACACCCGCCTCGGTGGCGCCGTAGTCGACGGCGCCCATGCTCTGCTGCCGCAGATTCGCGACGGCGAGTGGCAGGGGCGCCTTCTCGCTGTCCGAGATGAGGATCAGCGGGGCGATGAAGTCGTTCCAGGCCGCGAGGAAGGCGAAGAGCCCCACGGTGATCAGCCCCGGTCGCACCGCCGGAAGCAGCACCCGGCGCAGCGCGCCCGCCGTGCCGCAGCCGTCGACGAGCGCCGACTCCTCCAGTTCGCGGGGCACCGCCTCGAAGGAGATCCGCATCATGAAGGTGGCGAAGGGCAGCTGGAACATGGCCAGCACCAGGCTCAGCCCGATCAGTGAGTTCTGCAGTTCCAGCCTGCCGAGCAGCACATAGAGCGGGATGAGGAGCGTGGCGTACGGGACCATGAGAATGGCCAGCGTCAGCAGGAACAGCAGGTTCTTGCCGGGGAAGTCGAAGCGGGCGAAGGCGTAGCCGCCGAGCAGCGACACCGCGAGGGTCAGGGCGACGGTGAGCGCCGAGACGATCGTGCTGTTGAGGAGGTACCGCCACAGGCCCGCGTCGTAGTCGAGCAGCGTCCGGTAGTTGCCGAGTCCGTAGCCGGACTCCTGCGCGGTGCCGGGCTGTCCGCTGACCGACGCCCAGGCGTTCCACAGCAGGGGGAAGAGGAAGATGACGGCCAGTCCTCCGGCGAGGACGTAATGGGGCGTCCGGCCGAGGGCGCGGGTGAGCACCGTGGTGTCCCTTCTCATGAGGTCGGTGTCATGACTCGTCGGCGCGGCGCAGACCGCGGAACTGCGCGACGTTGAGCAGGAGCAGTGCGGCCAGCACGATGATCGAGAGGGCCGCCGCGGTGCCGAGGTCCATTCGCTGGAAGGCCTCGCGGTAGATCAGCTGGACGACGGTGACGGTGCTGTTGTCCGGTCCGCCCTTGGTGAGGATGAAGAACTGGTCGAACGCGAGCAGCGAACCAGTGACGCAGAGCAGCAGGGACAGCGCGAGGGACGGCCGCAGCAGCGGCAGGGTGATGCCGCGGAAGATCTGGCCACGGCTCGCGCCGTCCATCCGCGCCGCCTCGTACACCTCGTGGGGAATGCGCTGGAGGCCCACGAGGAGGATCAGCATGTAGAAACCGGCGAACTTCCAGACGATGAGGAAGACCGTCGACAGCAGGGCGGAGGTCGGCGAGCCGAGGAAGGACACCGGTCCGCCGGCGATGCCGAGCTTTTCCAGGACGTCGCTCAGCGGTCCGGTGGTGGGGCTGTACAGGCCCCAGAAGAGGAGGGAGGCGGAGGCCAGCCCCAGGGCGCTGGGCAGGAAGTAGACGGTGCGGAAGAAGCCCGCCCCGGGGCGGGACTCCTGCACCAACAGGGCGAGGAGGAGCGCCAGTCCGAGGAGGACGACCGTGACGATCACGGTGTAGAGGAGGGTGAAGCGGACCGCGGGCCAGAACAGGGTGCTGTCGGTGACGTCGGTGTAGTTCTCGGGGGCGTTGCCGCCCCGGTCTCCCACGAGCAGCGGCCAGTCGTGGAGCGACATCTGCCCGACGAGCAGCAGGGGCAGTACGAAGAAGACCGCGACGAACACGGCCGTGGGGGCCGCGTAGCCGAGCCCCTGGACCTTGCGGGACCGCCACCACCGGGGTGCGGATGGACGGGGGTGGCGGGCCCGCAA
>NZ_MUNE01000517.1 GCF_002154605.1 Streptomyces milbemycinicus
GTGGTGTGTTCGAGGAGGGGGAGGTGGCTGGGGGTGATTTTGATCAGGCTGGCCGGCTGATCGTCTGTTGGTGTGGGGGTGGTGTCCCAGGCGGTGAGGTGGAGGCGTCCGCCGCTGGTCAGGGTGCCGTACAGGACGGTGATGCCGATGTCGAAGGAGATTGAGGCGTGGGCGACGGTGGTCCCGGACAGTTCGGGGTATGCCTTGGTGGCGCGGGTCAGGTAGTTGACCAGGGCCTGGTGGGGGATGACNNACCGGGTGTCCCGGCAGCAGCGCACCCGGGCGGTCGTCATCGCGTACGTCGGTGCCGGGCCGGGCGGCGATGTGTGCGGCTGTCTCAGCGGCGTCCACCACCACGGACGGGCCGTCCGGGGAGGGCAGGGCGGTGGCGGTTGCGGTGTCGGTGACCAGGAGCATGGGGTTCGCGTCCTGCAGCATGTAGCTGATCCGCTGCGCGGGCAGTTCGGGGTCCACGGGTACGTACGCGGCTCCCGATTTCATCACCGCCAGCAGCGTCACCACCAGGCCGGCCGAGCGTGGCAGTGCCACCGCGACCAGTCGCTCCGGCCCTGCGCCCTGTTCGATCAGGTAGCGGGCCAGCCGGTTCGCCCGCGCATTCAGCTCGCCATAGGTCAGCTCCTCACCCTCGCACACCACCGCCACCGCACCGGGAGTGCGTGCCACCTGGGCTTCGAACAGCTCCGGCACCACCACATCCGGTACCGCACGCGCCGTGTCATTCCACTCGACCAACACTCGCTGCCGCTCGGCCTCACCCAGCACATCGACCCGCCCCACCGGCGCATCCGGATCCGCGGCCACCGCCTCCAACACCCGCACAAAACGACCAGCCAACGCCTCGATGGTGGCCTGGTCGAACAGGTCGGTGCGGTAGTCGAGTCGGCCGGTCATGCCGTTGGGAGCGCCGTCTTCGGCGCGGTGTTCACCGAGGTTGAGCGTTAGGTCGAACCTGGCGGAGACGTCTTGTAGCGGCTGGTGAGTGATCTCCAGGCCGGGCATGGTGAGGTCTGGCCGGGTGTTGTTCTGGAAGGAGAGCATCACCTGGAACAGCGGATGCCGGGCCATCGAACGTTGCGGATTCAGCACCTCCACCAGACGCTCGAACGGCACGTCCTGGTGGGCGTAGGCGGCCAGGTCCGTCTCCCGGACCCGCTCCACCAGCTCGCGGAACGTGGGATCCCCACTGACATCCGTACGCAGCACCAGCGTGTTGACGAAGAAACCGACCAGATCATCCAGAGCATCATCCGTCCGCCCGGCCACCGCCGTGCCGATCGGAATGTCACACCCCGCACCCATTTTCATCAACGACACAGCCAAAGCCGCCTGCACCACCATGAACACGCTCGCACCACTGCCCTGCGCCAGCTCCACCACCCCGCCATGCACGCCGGCCGGCACCCGCACCGCCACACTGCCACCCACATGCGACGCCACCGCCGGCCGCGGCCGGTCCACCGGCAACTCCAACTGCTCCGGCACCCCCGCCAGAGCAGTGGTCCAGTAGGCCAGTTGCCGCGAGATCACACTGCCCGGGTCATCCTCACTGCCCAGAACCTCACGCTGCCACAACGTGTAATCCGCATACTGCACCTCCAACGGCTCCCACCCCGGCACACCACCGGCCACACGCCCCGCATAAGCCAGCGACAGATCTCGGGCGAACGGAGCCATCGACCACCCATCCGCCGCAATATGATGCACCACCACCAACAACACAAACTCATCCCCACCCAACACAAACAACCGCACCCGCAACGGCAGATCACACGACAGATCAAACCCAGCCCCCGCCTCCTTCGCCAGCAGCCCAGCCAACTCACCCTCCCCAACCCCCGCCACATCAACCACCTCAAATGACGGCACCGCCACCCCAGCGTCCACAATCTGCTGAAACGGCTGCCCATCCACCTGTGAAAACACCGTCCGCAAACTCTCATGCCGACCCACCACATCACCCACCGCCAACCGCAACGCCCCCACATCCAACCGTCCCCGCAACCGCAACGACAACGGCACGTTATACGTACCCGAAACTCCCTCCAACTGCCCCAAAACCCACAACCGACGCTGCGCAAAAGACACCGGAATCACAAGTAGTGTCCCTTCTTGATAATCGAGTAGAGAGAAGTCGTCGCCAGAGTGAGGATGGGCGGAGGTTACGAGTGAACCTGCCGGGGCAGGCTAGTGATCCGCAGCGCGGACGAGATCGGAGACGAATCCGGGTTGGCAATCCGATAGATAGAAGTGGCCACCGGGGAAGGTCTGGAAGCGGAAGGTCCCTCGCGTCGCTTGCGCCCATGCCCGCGCGCTGTCGAAGTCCACGTCGGCGTCCTGGTCACCCACATACGAGGTGATAGGCGCTGAAATCGATCTGACCGGCTGGGGGCGGTACGCCTCAAGCAGGCGGAAGTCAGCACGAATTGCCGGTAGCGCCAAGTCCCTGAGGTCCGGGTCGTCGAGCGTTTCTGCGTTGCCGCCGTTTATCCTGCGGATTTCTGAGAGCAGAGCTTCGTCATCGTCGCTGACGGGCTCCCGCCTCATCGGCGTGTGGGGAGCCTCTTGTCCCGAGACGTACAGCATTCTCGGGCTGACTCCGAAGGCTCTCTCCAGTTGACGAGAGACCTCAAAGGCTACCGATGCCCCCATGCTGTGTCCGAAGAGAACGAAGGGGTGGTCGAGGAAACGCGACAGAGAATGGGTGATCCCGGCAACGAGTTCGTCCATGTTCTCGACGCAGGGTTCGGTGAGGCGTTCCTGTCGGCCCGGATACTGGACGGAGAGCAATTCGACATCGGTCGGCAGGGAATCTGACCAAGAATAGAAAAAACTGGCGGATCCGCCTGCGTGAGGGAAGCAGACCAAGCGCATGCGTAAGTTGCTTGAAGTTCTGTTCCGGCGGATCCAGCGATCTGTTGGATTGAAACCTGTGCTGAGCAACTTGTCCCCGTTTTTAGATGGCCTTTTCGATGTCGATTACGACGTCGGTCTCGATGTAGGCTGCGATGTCGTTGTCTAGTCGGCTGCCGCGGCAACCTGCTCGAACTGCGCCTTGTAGAGCCGGGCGTAGGCCCCACCGGCCGCCAGCAACTTCTCGTGTGTGCCCTGCTCGACGATCGAGCCGTCCTCCATCACCAAGATCGTGTCCGCATCGCGGATGGTCGAGAGTCGATGAGCGACGACAAAGCTCGTACGGCCGTGAGCAAGCTGTGCCATCGCCTTCTGGATCAGTGCTTCGGTGCGGGTGTCGACCGAGCTGGTTGCCTCGTCCAGGACGAGGATCACGGGATCGGAGATGAAGGCGCGGGCGATGGTGATGAGCTGCTTCTCGCCGGCGCTCACGCCCGCTCCCTCGTCGTCGAGGACCGTGTCGTAACCGTCCGGCAGTGTTCGGATGAAGCGGTCGGCATGCGCGGCGCGCGCGGCCTCCTCGATCTCGTGACGGGTGACGGATCTGGCGGAGCCGTAGGCGATATTGTCCGCGATGGTGCCGCCGAACAGCCAGGTGTCCTGGAGGACCATGCCGATGTCGGCCCGCAGCTCCTCTCGAGGCATCTGTGAGATGTCGACGCCATCCACCGTGATCTGCCCGCCGGTCAGCTCGTAGAAGCGCATCAACAGGTTGACCAGCGTGGTCTTCCCGGCACCGGTCGGTCCGACGATGGCGACGGTCTGCCCAGGTGCGACGGTCAGTGACAGGTCCTCGATGAGTGGTCTATCGGGGTCGTAGCGGAACGACACGTTTTCGAATGAGACGCTGCCCTTCAGCCCTGCGGACCCGCTGCCCTTGCCTTCTGTGGAGCTGCTGGCCTTCAACTCTGCGGAGCGGGCGGACGAGCCGGGTTCGGGCGATAGTTCCTCCGCGTCCAGCAGCTCGAAGATCCGCTCAGCGGAGGCCACCCCCGATTGCACCATGTTCGCCATCGAGGCCACCTGTGTGAGTGGCTGGCTGATTTGCCGTGAGTACTGGATGAACGCCTGCACCTCTCCGATGGACAGCGCACCGGAGGCCACCCGCAGCCCGCCGACGACCGCCACCAGCACATAGTTCAGGTTGGAGACGAAGAACATCAGGGGCTGCATGAGCCCGCTGTTGAACTGGGCCCTGAAGCCGGCTCGGTAGAGCGCTTCGTTGTGTTCGGCGAAGGCCCGGGCCGATGCCTCTTCCCGGCCGAAGGCCTTCACCAGGGAATGACCGGTGTACATCTCCTCGATGTGTCCGTTCAGCTTGCCGGTGGACTTCCACTGCTGAGCGAACAGCGGCTGCGCCCGCTTGCCGACCCGCATGGCCACCACCGCCGACAGCGGCACGGTGATCAGCGCGACCAGCGCCAGCAGAGGGGAGATCCAGAACATCATCCCCAGCACGCCGACGATGGTGAACAGCGAGTTGATGAGCTGGCCCATCGTCTGCTGCAGAACCTGATTGATGTTGTCGAGGTCATTGGTGGCCCTGCTGAGCACTTCCCCCCGCTGCCGCGTGTCGAAGTACGACAGCGGCAGCCGTGACAGCTTGGCCTGCACCTCCCCGCGCATCCGGAACACCGTCTGGTTGATCGCGCGGTTGGACAGCCGAGTTGCCACTGCCATCAACAGCCCGGCCAGCAGAAAGACGCCGAGGGCGAGCAGTACGACGGAGCCCACCGCGCCCGAGTCGATGCCCTTGCCAGGTGTGAAGTCCACCCCGGACAGGACACCGACGCCGTCCTCGCCCTTGGCCCGCATGTCGGCGATGACCTGTTCTCTGGGCACTCCGTCGGAGAACTGGCGCCCCACCAGCCCGGCGAAGATCAAGTCGGTTGCCTCGCCGAGGATCTTCGGCCCCAGTACGGAGAGCGCGACGCTCGGCACACCGACGAGCAGCATGGCGAAGACCGTGACCCGTTCCGGTTTGAACTGGGCAATAAGCCGCTTGCTCGACCCCTTGAAGTTCATCGAGCGCTGGTTCGGCCTTCCCGCGGCCGCTGATCGTGCCATCACCCGTCCCTCGACACTTTCAGTCCGAAGACACCGTCAGTCCGACATCGCGACCAACACTCGGCGTGGGCCGGCGAATGGCCGTCGCCCGTGGCCCACGAGCACATTGTCGATGAGGAGCAGACTTCCGGCCTGCCAATCCACATCGACGGCCAGGCGAAGCCCGGTCTCCTGGATATGCGTGATGTACTCGGCGGGGATGGGGCTTCCGTCGGCGAAGGTGACGGCCTGCGGCATCTCGTCTTCGGACAACAACTCGGCCATCTCCCGGGCATCGTCGCCCAGGCCCGCGATGTGGAACTGATCAGCCTGGTTGAACCACACCTCGGTGTCGGTGACGGGGTGCTGTGTCGTGGCCGGGCGCAGTTGACTGATCCATAGAGTGCCGTCGCCCTTCCATTTCCAATCGGCTCCGGCCTTATCCAGGAACGCCTCGACCTCGGCGGGGTCCTCGGTCTCAAACGTGGCCTGCCAGCTCTTGCCGAGCCCGTAACCGTCGTGGAGGTTCTGAATGTACCTGACTCCTCCTGCGAACGCGTCTCGAATCTCGGGGTCTATGGACTCCAGCCAGAGTTGTCCGTCGACCACAGGAGTGGCGCCGCCGCTGGTCGGGGCCTGCTCGCAGAAGAACAACAGGCGAGATGGCCAAGTGTGTGCGTACGACATCTCATTGTGCATGGAGATGGTGAACTCGGGCGGGTATTCGGTCGATGTGTAGACGTTCTGTCCGACTTTGGTACGCGGAGAGTTTCCATGGATGTACGCCAGACGGCGAGGCAGCAGGGCGGTGGTCACCTCGTCATAGGACTCGGCGGTGATGCCGAATCCACGGAAGACGAGCGCCTTCTCCTTCACCAGCAAATCGGTCAGATCGACCAGGCTTAACAGGTCGACCAGTCCGGCCGGGCTCGCTGACACACTCCCGCTGTCCGGAGTCAGTTCACGCGGTTGCCAACTCGGAGCTATCAACCGTCCGAATCCTCTCCAACGTGGCTGTCGCCCCACCGGGACGCTCAGCCGATCCCAAGCAAGCCTGGCATGGCCTGAGTTGTGCGTAACTGACCCTACTGGCCTATCGGCTTCTGTGGAGGTTCCTCTCTTGTACAAGTTGAGCGAAGTGCCTGCCGTCAACTGCCGGAAGTGAAACTCGGGGTGAGCGGTTGAGTGCGTGGGGTCAGCTCGGGTTCTTGACATGGCGCCAAGCAGATGAAATGGGATGTCTTCGTTCAAGTGACCTACATCCAGGGCAGATTGCACGAGCAATCTGAAGAACTAGTAGACGAAGTGACGGAGTTGGTGGATACACTGCGCCCGAGGGGGATGCCTGGAAGCGGTTGAGGCCTAAATGATCGGCGTTCATGCCGAGCCGTGTCCCGGAGAGAATCCTGTGGAGGATGACCGGGGCTGGTTAATCGCAGCGAACCAGCGCCTGGCCTGAGCCTGCCGGCAACCTTGTGCGCTGAGAGATGGGGGATCGCATTGTCTGACGACGAGCGCGAGGCGAAGGTCCGCGAGATCGTTGCTAACGTTGTTGAGCTGGATGAGTCGAGCCTCACCCGAACCGGCCTGCTCGTCGAAGAGCACGGTGCCGACTCACTCGATGCCATCGAGATTCTCACTCACCTTGAGACGACTTTTTCTGTTGAGATCGACCCCAAGGCGGCCTCGCGGATGGTCAACATTGACGCCATCCTGGAGATACTCGACGAATACGGAGCCAAGTAGCCTTGTCAACAAGGGAAGCCGACCCGAGTCGTCGCCGGGTGCTCCTCACCGGAGCAGGAGTGCTTTCCAGCGTTGCTAACGGGGTGACGGAATATAAAGATGCCTTGCGTGCCGGACGTGTCGGCACGGCTCCTATCACCTTGTTCGATACCGCTGGATTTCAGTACGCGCGCGGCCATCAAGTATCCAATATCGATCTGACGGACTATATCCACCGGGTCCCGCTCACGGACCTCGGCCGGGCATCACAGTTTTCGGTGGCAGCCGCACGTATGGCCGTGACGGACGCCGAGCTGGCCGAAGAGGATCTACGGAGCAAGCGTGGCCTGATAGCGATCGGGACAACCGATGGCGAAGGCCATGACCTCGATCACTTGGCCGAGACGGTTCTACGGCATGGGCCGGACCGCATGGAGCCGGAGATCGCCCGCCGAGCCCCTGCACTGAGCTTGTCGATGGCTGTCGCCAAGGAATTGAGGCTCTCCGACGTCGAAGTCTCGACGATCCCCACGGCCTGCTCCGCCGGTAACTACGCGCTGGGCAGCGGCTTTGACGCGGTGCGTTCAGGCGAAGTCGACTATGCGCTGGTAGGTGGAACCGATGGGCTGTGCCGCAAGAACTTCGCAGGATTCTACCGGCTCGGGCTGATCTCCCCCGACGAATGCCGCCCCTTCGACGCGGACCGGGAAGGACTGCTGACCGGCGAGGGCGCCGGCGTCATGCTTCTCGAAAGCGAAGAGTCAGCCCTCGCTCGGGGAGCGCATGTCTATGCGGAGATCCTGGGATACGGGCTGAACTGTGACGCGCACCATCCCACCGCCCCCGAAGAAGACAGCGTCGCACGCTGTATACGCCTCGCGCTCGACGACGCGGACCTGAAGCCCGAAGACGTCGACCTCATCTCCGCGCACGGCACCGGCACCAAAACCAACGACCTCACCGAGACCCGGGCGATTCAGCAGGTCTACGGCGCCACCCCACCCCCAATGGTCGGCATCAAGTCCATGATCGGCCACACCATGGGGGCGGCAAGCGCCCTGGGGGCCATCGCCGGAGCCCTCGCCATCACGCACGGATTCATCCCACCGACGGCCAACCACCGCCGGCCGGACCCCGAATGCCCCATCGACTGCGTCCCCAATCAAAGTCTCGACGCGGAGGTGCGCATCGTGCAGAACAACGGCCTTGCCTTCGGTGGCAACAACGCCGTCGTCATGCTCGGCAAATACACCAAAGATCCGTGTTGAGTCGCGCATCCCGCGTGCCTGCTTCTAGA
>NZ_MUNE01000518.1 GCF_002154605.1 Streptomyces milbemycinicus
TGGCCGCCTCGCGGGTGCGGACCTGCACCTGGCCGCCCAGCCGCGCGGAGGCGTCGTCCCAGACCACGCCGACGAGGGAGAAGGGCCGCACCCTCCGTGGCGCGACCCCCAGCGCGGCGCCGGACGACATCGCCGCGCCCCGGTCGAGGCCGCCGCCGCCCAGTGGGAGCAGCGGCAGCGACTGGGTGCCGCCGTCGACTGATTCTGTACGGCCCTCGCGGTCCGCGCGGGCGGGGGCCGGGTTGAGGATGAGGGGGAGAGCGAGGGCGGCGGTGCACGCGACGCCGATCGAAGATGCCAGAAATGCACGCATGAGAAAAATACTGGACATAACACAACAAACCTGTCCATTCGAGAAGGGTGAGACGGGCCCGGAATCCGGTGTCCCCGGCCCCGCGCACCGCCCCTGGCGCGCCCCGGCGCCGCGTACCCTGGCGCCGATGAACGCTACCGATCACACCCCCGCCGACCTGCTGCGATCCGCGCTCGCCGCGGATCCGGCGCGTCCGCTTGTCACCTTCTACGACGACGCGACCGGCGAGCGCGTCGAACTGTCCGTGGCCACCTTCGCCAATTGGGTGGCGAAGACCGCGAATCTCCTCCAGGGCGACCTCGCCGCGGCGCCCGGCGACCGGCTGGCGCTGCTGCTGCCCGCCCACTGGCAGACCGCGGTGTGGCTGCTGGCCTGCTCCTCCGTGGGCGTGGTGGCCGAGGTGGGCGGCGATCCGGCCGCCGCGGACCTCGTGGTCAGCGGCCCGGACACGCTGGAGGCGGCGCGCGCCTGCTCCGGGGAGCGGGTGGCGCTGGCGCTGCGCCCCCTGGGCGGGCGGTTCCCGCAGCCGCCGGAGGGCTTCACCGACTACGCCGTGGAGGTGCCCGGCCAGGGCGACCGCTTCGCGCCGTACGCGCCGGTGGATCCGCACGCCCCCGCGCTCACCGTGGCCGGTCTCGAGCTGACGGCCGCGGAGCTGGTGGAGCGGGCGCGCGCCGACGCGGCCGGGCGCGGGCTCGGCCCCGGCTCCCGGATGCTGTCCGGGCTGCCGTACGACACCTGGGAGGGGCTGTCGTACGGGCTGTACGCGCCACTGGCCACGGGCGGCTCGGTGGTGCTGTGCCGCCATCTGGACCGGCTGGACGAGGGCCGCCTCGCCGAGCGCCGGACCAGCGAGCGGGTCACCGCGACCGCGCCGTAGCCGCCACTCCCCGGAAGAAACCCCGCCGTCCCCTGACCCGTCCGGCGGACCCGTGGGCCGAGCCCACGGGCTCCGCCGCCCGCCCCGCGCGATGATCGACGCTACGTACAACCATGTGCGGGGTTCGCATGTCTGTTCCGGTAATCACGGCCCCGGCACGGGCCGATGCCGCTCCTCCCGGCCGAGGAGGTGGACGGGTGGGAGGACGCAGACGTGACGGCGGAGAGCACCGCGGAGAGCACCGAAGAGACACCGAAGCGAAGACGCCGGGGCCGCTGGCTGCGTCTGTTCGCGCTGGCGGTGGCCCTGCTGGTGCTGTCCGGGGCCGGGGTGGGCTGGTGGCTCTACGAGCGTCTGGACGGCAACATCAAGACCGACACCCGCACCGCCAACGAACTGCGGAAGTACGCGGCCGAGCGGCCGGTGGCGCTGGTCAGGGACGCACAGAACATTCTGCTCATCGGCTCCGACAACCGCGGCGGCAAGGGCAACGGCAAGTACGGCAAGGACACCGGCACCCAGCGCTCGGACACCACGATCCTGCTGCATCTGCAGGCCGGCGGGAAGAGCGCCACCGCCGTCTCCATCCCGCGCGACCTGATGGTGGACATCCCCAGCTGCACCCGGGCGGACGGGAAGCGCGGCAAGGCGAGGTTCGCCCAATTCAACTGGGCGTTCGAATTCGGTGGGCCGGCCTGCACGATCCGCACCGTCGAAAAGCTCACCGGCATCCGGGTCGACCACCACATGATCGTGGATTTCAGCGGCTTCAAGAAGATGGTCGACGCCGTCGGTGGCGTCGAGGTGTGCCTGAAGGACCCCATCGCCGACGACGAGGCGCATCTGCGGCTGCCCGAGGGCCGCCAGGTGCTCCGCGGCGAGCAGGCCCTCGGCTATGTCCGGGCGCGCTACAGCATCGGCGACGGCAGCGACACGGAGCGCATCGGGCGGCAGCAGGAATTCCTCGGCGCGCTTGTGAAGAAGTTGCAGAGCAATGGTGTGCTGCTCAATCCGACCCGGCTGTATCCGGTGCTCGACGCCGCGACGTCCTCGCTGACCACCGATCCGGGCCTGAGCTCGCTCAAGGACCTGTACGACCTGGTGCGCGGGGTGCGGCACATCCCACGCGACAAGATCCGGTTCCTCACGATTCCGCGGCAGCCCTACACCTACGACCGAAACCGCGATGAGCTGGTCCAGCCCGACGCCGACCGGCTGTTTCGGCAACTCCGCCTGGATCACCCGGTGTCGGTGGCCAAGACGGTCACCCACGCCTCCGGCGACGACCCCAAGAGCGGGAAGTCCACACCGTACGAAGGAACCACCGCGGCACATGACATGTGCCGATAAAAGCTCCAAAGGGTACGCTCAACGGTTCTCAACGGTTCCTCAAAGATCTAGAAAGGATTGGGCAGATTGCCCAGTTGTAGGGAAGTGGAATTTGTCACCGGCGTCGCTTGACGCTGAACTGGGCGGATAGTGTGAGCGATCCAGTGCGCTTACCAGGTGGCCGCGCACTACCTTTTGACGATCGACCGGTGCGCCTTGAGGGGGAGGCGCCGCGTGGCACCAACGGAGGACTCAGGGGACCGTGGACGCGCAAGGCCATGGGCGAGCGGACGATTTTGATCCCGCCGATCAGTGGGTGTTCGACCCGAACACCGGCAGCTATGAGCTGCGGCTGAATCCTGCCGAGGATTCAGCGGATATCACCCCCGAGGACCGGCCGGCCCCCAGATCCAGGAGCCGTCGCCGCGCCGAGCCCGAGCCCGAGCCGCCGCCGACGCCGTCGCGCGGCCGCCGGAGGGCGGCGGGCAAGCCGGAGAAGCCGACGGGACCCACCAGCCGGCGTAAGCCGAAGCCGAAGAAGTCCAAGGCGAAGAAGGCGCTGTACTGGACCAGCGGCACCCTCGCCTTCATCCTGGTCGGCGGGTCCGTCGCGGCGTACCTCGTCTACCAGCACCTCAACAACAACATCAAGAAGGTCGACGTCGGCGAGAACAACGCCGCGGTCAGCGACGGCCCGATGAACATCCTGGTCATCGGCACCGACAAACGCGACGGCAAGGGCAACGAGGGGTACGGCGACGCGGGTAGCGTCGGCCACGCCGACACCACCCTCCTCTTCCATGTCTCCGCGGACCGGACGAACGCGACCGCGCTGAGCATTCCGCGCGACATGATCACCGACGTCCCGCAGTGCACCACCAGGAAAGACGGCACCAAGAAGACCATCGACGGCGAGGACGGTGTGCGCTTCAACACCAGCCTCGGACAGGAGGGGCGCGACCCCAGCTGCACCTGGGCGACCGTCGAGAAGATCACCGGGCTGGAGATCAACCACTTCCTGATGGCGGACTTCAACGCCGTCAAGACGCTCTCCAGCGCCGTCGGCGGGGTCGAGGTCTGCCTGGGCAAGGACATCGACGACCCGAAGTCGCATCTGAAGCTGAGCAAGGGCCGGCACACCATCGAGGGCGAGCAGGCCCTGGCGTTCGTACGGACCCGGCACAGCGTCGGCTTCGAGAGCGACCTGGACCGGATCAAGCTCCAGCAGCAGTTCCTCAGCTCGATGATGCGCAAGATGAAGTCGAGCGGCACCCTGACCAGTCCCTCGAAGATGTGGGACCTGGCCAACTCCGCCACCAAGGCGCTCACGGTGGACACCGGTATCGGCACCGTGAACAAGCTCAAGGACCTGGCGCTGAACCTCAGCAAGGTCGATCTGAAGAACGTCACCTTCGTCACGGTCCCCGTGGTCGACAACACCGACGGCGCGACGGTGAAGCTCGACGAGGCCAAGGCGGAGCCGCTGTTCGCCATGGTCAGGCAGGATGTGTCGCTGACCGAGGTGAAGAAAAAGGAGAAGGCCGACAAGGCCAAGGAGGCCGCCAAGCTCAAGGGCCCCAAGGCCGACCCGGCGAACGTCCGGGTGAAGGTCCTCAACGGCAGCGGAAAGATGGGGGCGGCCCAGGAGACCGTCGACTGGATGCAGAACACCGAGGGGATGCTCCGCTCCAGCAACGGCGGAAACGCTTCGGCGAATCTGAAGAAGACGACGCTGGAGTACGCCCCGAACCAGGCCGACCAGGCGCGCCGTCTGGCCGACAGCATGGGGCTGCCCGGCTCCGCCCTCAAGGAGGGCACCAAGGACGCCGCCCCCATGGCGGAGATGACCCTCACGCTCGGCGCCGACTTCAAGGGCGCCGGTACACCGATCACCGCTCCGGCAAAGGCGCCGAAGGACATTCAGAGAGTCGAAGCGGACGACAAGAGCGTCTGCGCGAAGTAATCACCGCCGGCCATCGGAGCACTCTCACCCATCGGGCCGGAACCATTGATGAGCAGGGGAGGCCGGGTGCGGCAGAGCAGTGTGCGGGGGGAGGGCTCCCGTCGGCGGGTGCCCGAACCCCGCGACGGAGGCGGGGACCGCGCCCCGCGCGAGGAGAGCGGCGCAGCCGCGCCGCATGACGCCGAGCGCAGGGGCGGCGAGGCCAGAACCCGCGAGGGCGCCGGAGCCGGGGACACCGCGAGTGCCGCCGGTGCGGGGGCCGGCGGCCGTGCGGAGTCCCGGCGCGCCGCCCGTGCCGAATCCGCGGGCGGCGGGCGCCGCCGCAAGGGCAAGGGCCCGCGCCGCAAGAGGAGCAGAGGTGTGCGAATACTTCGCTGGACCGCGCTGACCCTGGCCGTGCTGATAGTCGGCGCGGCCGGCGCGGGCTATCTCTACTACGAGCACCTGAACAGCAACATCAAGAAGGCAGAGCTCGACCTCGGCGACAGCAAGCTCAGCAAACCCGAGCCGAACGCCGCGGGCCAGACTCCCCTCAACATCCTCCTGATCGGCCAGGACAGCCGTAACGACAAGGAAAACCTCAAGCTCGGCGGCGCCAAGCAGGACGTCGGCCGCAAGGGGCTCGCCGATGTGGAGATGCTGGTGCACGTCTCGGCCGACCGCAGCAACATGACGGTGATCAGCATTCCGCGCGACACCCGGGTCACCATCCCCAAGTGCACCGACCCGGAGACCGACGAGGTCTACGCGAAGAAGACGTTCGCGCCGATCAACGAATCGCTCACGCACGGCGGACCCGGCTGCACGGTGGCCACCTGGAAGGAGCTCACCGGCATCTACATCGACCACTTCATGATGGTCGACTTCAAGGGCGTGGTGGACATGGCGGACGCCATCGGCGGCGTCCCGGTGTGCGTGGACAAGAACATCTACTCCCACGACAGCCGGGGCCACGGCTCCGGTCTGCGGCTGGAGAGGGGCACCCACCCGGTCAAGGGCGTCCAGGCCCTCCAGTGGCTGCGTACGCGGTACGGCTTCGAGGACAACACCGACATCGGCCGGGCCAAGGCCCAGCACATGTACATGAGCTCCATGATCCGGCAGCTCAAGTCCGGCACCAAGCTCTCCGACCCGGGCAAGCTGATGGACCTGGCCGAGGCCGCGACCAACGCGCTGACCGTCGACCATGGCCTGGGCACCGTCAAGAAGCTCTACGACCTGGGCAACGACCTCAAGCGGGTGCCGACCAAGCGGACCACGATGGTCACCATGCCGTGGGAGTACCGCAACGACGGCGAGTACGTGGTGCCCAAGCCCGGCGACGCCGAGAAGACCTTCTCGCTGATCCGCAACGACACCGCACTGGACGGCAAGGACAAGAAGAAGAAGGACAAGGTCCCGGCCCCCAGCCAGCCCAAGGGCGAGCTGCCGGTCATCGTGCAGAACGGCACCGGCTCCACCGTCCTGGGACCGGTCGGCGGCCGGGCCGGCGTCATCACCGGCGAGCTGATCCGGCTCGGCTACGCCGGCGCCGACGCCAACCAGGAACTGACCTCGCAGGCCGACACCACCATCAGCTACCCGGGCGAGGCCAAGCAGGGCGACGCGCTGGCCGTGGCCAAGGCGCTGGGGCTGCCGAAGAGCGCGGTCAAGGAGTCCAAGTCGGTCACCGATGTGACGCTGGTGGTCGGCAACGACTGGCGCGAGGGCACGGCCTTCCCGAAGTCCGCGGCCGACGACGAGGACAAGGCGCCCGAGATCGCGGACAAGACCAACGGCGAGGATGAGAAGTGCATGAGCGTCAACGACGGCTACACGTTCTGAGCACGCGCCGCTGAGCAGGCCGAAGGGGCCGGATCCAGGTTCGCCTGGATCCGGCCCCTTCGGCGTACGCGTAACCGGGGTGGGCTACTGGCTCGCCGTGACCGCCGGGCGACGGCTGGCGATGACCTTCCTGGCCAGCGAGCGCGGGCTGGTGAGAAAGCCCCAGCCCCACGACATGTGCATGGTCGCCAGCGCCACCGGGATCCGCAGCCGGGCCTTCAGCGGCAGCCCCTTGCCGGCCGGGACGGAGCCCGCCGCGATGGCCGCCAGATAGCCGCCCGGCACCAGCAGCCCCCACGGGGTCAGCGCGGCACCGACCACGACGCCCGCCGCGATGGCGACGACGGCGGTCGGCGGCGCCAGATAGCGCAGATTGATCGAGCCCTGGTGGAAGCGGGCCACCACATGCCGCCAGCGGCCGTAGTTCCTGTACTGCTTGCCCAGCTCCCGCACATTGGGGCGCGGCCGGTAGGAGACCTTGAGCTCGGGCGAGAACCAGATCAGCCCGCCCGCCTCGCGGATCCGGAAGTTCAGCTCCCAGTCCTGGGCCCGGATGAACTCCTCGTTGTAGCCGCCCTGCTGCTCCAGCACCTCACGGCGGAACACCCCGAGGTACACGGTCTCGGCCGGGGCCGCCTCACCGCCGGTGTGGAAGGCGGCGTTGCCCACGCCGATCTTCGAGGTCATGGCGGCGGCGACGGCGCGCTCCCAGTCGTTCTCGCCCTCGGCGTGCATGACGCCGCCGACGTTCTGCGCGCCGGTCTCCTCCATGAGCCGCACCGCGGTCGCGATGTAGTTCGGCGAGAGCATGCCGTGGCCGTCGACCCGCACCACCACCGGATGGCGGGACGCCTTGATCGCGGCGTTCAGGGCGGCGGGGGTACGGCCCGTGGGGTTGGGGACCGTATGCACGCGCGGATGCTCGCGCACCAGCTCGGCGGCGATCTCGTCGGTGCGGTCCGTGGACGGGCCGAGGGCGATCACCACCTCCAGTTCCCCGGCGTACTCCTGCTCCAGGATGTGCCGGACGGAGTTGCGCAGATGACGTTCCTCATTGAGCACCGGCATGATCACGGAGACGGCCGGGAGCTGATGCGGGGGCATGGCACCTCGGGGATCGGGGGGAGGCCCCCCAAAAGCTGCGGTTGTCGAATTTCGAGAGGCCACGTTACCGCGAATGGGGGACACCGGAGCGCGCCGCCCGGGTGGCAGCGGGCGGGGCGGGCGGCGTGGGGCCGCCGCGCCGCTCATCGTATGGACCTACGGTGTCCGCGGT
>NZ_MUNE01000519.1 GCF_002154605.1 Streptomyces milbemycinicus
GGCGACCACGCCCAGGTCGTGGGTGATGAGGATGATCGCGGAGCCGAACTCCTGCTGCAGATCCTTGAGCAGGTCGAGGATCTGGGCCTGGACGGTGACGTCCAGGGCGGTGGTCGGCTCGTCGGCGATGAGCAGATCGGGGTCGCAGACCAGGGCCATGGCGATCATCGCGCGCTGCCGCATACCGCCGGAGAACTGGTGCGGATAGTCACGCACCCGCAGCTTGGGGTTGGGAATGCCGACCTTCTCCAGCATTTCGACGGCGCGCCCCCACGCCTCGCGCTTGGAGGCCCCGGTGTGCTTGCGGTAGGGCTCGGCGATCTGGCGGCCGACGGTGTAGTAGGGCGAGAGGGCGGTGAGCGAGTCCTGGAAGATCATCGCCATCTTGTTGCCGCGCAGCTTCTCCAGGGCGCGCTCGGGCGCCCCGGTCAGCTCCTGGCCGTCCAGCACGATCTCGCCGCGGATCTCGGTGTTGCGCGGGTCGTGCAGCCCGAGGACGGCGAGGTTGGTGACGGACTTGCCGGAGCCGGACTCGCCGACGATGCCGAGGGTGCGCCCGCGCTCGAGGTCGAAGGAGAGGCCGTCCACGGCCTTGACGACGCCGTCCTCGGTGGCGAAGCGCACATACAGGTCACGCACGGACAGAAAGGCGTCGCCCGCGGCGGGGGCCGGGGTGGCCTCGGACTTGGTCAGGGTGGTCACGTCGGTCGTACTCCTAGGCGAGGCGCACGCGCGGGTCGATGACGGCGTACAGCGCGTCCACGATGATGTTGGCGATGACGATCGCCGTGCAGCTGAAGAGCATCACGCCCATCAGCATCGGGAGGTCCTTCTCGGTCACCGACTCCACGGCGAGCCGGCCCAGGCCGTGCAGGGTGAAGGTGAACTCCGTGATCATCGCGCCGCCGAACAGCGAGCCCAGATCGATGCCGACGATGGTGATGATCGGGGCGATCGCGCCGCGCCAGGCGTAGCGGAAGAAGACCGTACGGCCCGACATCCCCTTGGCCCGCGCGGTGCGCACATGCTCCTCGCCCAGCTGCTCGACCATCTGGGAGCGCGTCATACGGCTGTAGTTGGCGATGAAGATGATGGAGAGCACCAGCCAGGGCAGCAGCAGCCCGCTGAACCACTTGGCCGGATTCTCGGTGATCGGCGTGTACTCGGGCCGGTCGATCAGGCCCCAGGTGTCGACCAGCAGCCACAGCGCGATGACGCCGACGAAGTAGATCTGCAGCGAGTTGCCTATCAGCGACAGGGAGCTGAAGAACTTGTCGGTGAAGGTGCCGCGCTTGGCCGCCGCGATCATGCCGATGGACACCCCGGTGATCAGGAACACGGCGGCGCCGCCGACGGCGAGCGAGAGCGTCGTGGGGTAGCGGTCCATGATGGTCTCCCAGACCGGCTGGGAGTTGGTGAAGGAGTAGCCGAAGCAGGGGGCCGGGCAGTGGCCGACCTCGAAGTCCCGGCCGGCGAAGATGCCGACCAGATAGTGCCAGTACTGGACGGGGACCGGCTCGTCGAGGCCCAGGTTCTTGTTGATGAGGGCGATGGCGTCCGGGCCGCAGTTCTTGCCGCAGGCCAGCTGCGCCGGCTCGGACGGCAGCGCGAAGAAGAGGAAGAACGTGATCGCGCTGATCAGGAGGATGATGACGATCGCGCCGAGGGAGCGGCGTACGAGGAAACGAAGCATGGCGTCGCGGGTCTTCCGGTACGGGCGCCTTGGGCGACCAGGGCGGATCGGACGGGCGGCGCTGTCCGCCACCCGCGGAGGGTGGCGGACAGCGTGCCCTGGGGGCTGATGGGGTAACCGACTGCTACTTCACATACACCGCGGTCGGGTCGGCGGTTCCATACACCGAGTGGTACTTGATGCCGCCGAGGCCCGAACCCCAGATGTTCCACTGGCGGTTGTAGAAGAGCGGGACGGCCGGCACATCGTCGGTGAGGATCTTGTTGGCCAGTGTGACCCACTCACCCGACGCCTTCTCTACGTCCGTGATCTTCAGGATGCGGGCGATCTCGGAGTCGACCGTGCTGTTCTTGAGGTGCCAGTAGTTCTGCGAGCCGTCGGCGACGTTCTTGCTGTCGAACAGCGGCGGGACCACGGTCGAGCCGACCGGCCAGTCGGCGCCCCAGGAGGCGCGGTAGATGTCGAAGCCGTTGTCGACCTTGGCGATCTCGGTGGTGTAGTTGTTGGAGTCGATCTCCTTCTTCTCCACCTTGAACCCGGCCGCCTCCAGAGCCTTGACGACGACCACGGAGACGTTCTGGTACTCGGTGGTGTTGGGGTAGGCGTAGACGATCTCCTGACCCTCCTTGCCCGCCTCCTTCAGCAGCTCCTTGGCCTTCTTGGTGTCGCCGCCCTCGTTCCCTTTCTTCGTCTTGCCGAAGGGGTCGAAGTTCTTCCACCCGGCGAGCGAGGGAGCCAGCAGGTTGCCCGCGACCTGCCCGGCCCGCTTGCCGCCGAACTGGCCGAGGATCTGGTCGTTGGGCATGGCGTAGGCGAGGGCCTGCCGGACCTTCTTGTCCTTGATCCGGTCCATGTTGATGGCCATGTAGTCGACGTACGGCTGCACTTCCAGGAAGGTGCGCGACTTGGCCCCCGCGTCCTTGGCCACTTCCTGGGCGGACTCGACGGTGACCGCGTTGGTGAAGGACATCGCCTGTTTGTCGCTGCCCCGCTCGGCCAGCAGCCGGCGGGCGGAGTCGGGCTCCTGGATGCCGAAGCGGATGTCGAACTTGTCCGGGTACTGGTGGCGGACCGCGTCCGTCTTCGGGTCCCACTGCTCATTGCGCACCAGGGTCAGCGACTTGCCCGGGTTGAGCTTTTCGATCTTGTACGGGCCGGAGGAGACCGGGTGGTTGGTGTACTTGTCGGCGGTGTCCTTCTTGCCGTCGGAGGGCACCGCGCCGACGTTCGGCATGCCGACCGCGTACGGGGTGTCCGCGTGCGGCTCCTTGAAGTGGAAGACGATCGTCTTGTCGTTCGGCGTGTCGAGCACGTCCTTGGGCAGGTGCTTGCCCTTGTACGGGCCGTCCGGCAGCGCCTTGCGGAAGCTCTGGCCGTCACCCGAGAGCCACTGCGGGATGTACAGCGGACCGTCGGTGGCCCACTTGGCGTAGAGCCGCTCGACGGACTGCCGGACATCGGCGGAGGTGATCGGGGACCCGTCCTCGAACTTGAGGTTGTCCTTGAGCGTGTACGTCCAGGTCTTACCGCCGTCCGAGGACTTGCCGGTGTCGGTGGCGAGGTCGCCGACCAGCTTCACCTGGCCCTTGTCGTCGACCTTGTAGGTGGTCAGCGACCGGTTGTAGAGCATCTGGACGGTCAGCATGTCGGCGTAGTAGATCTGCGCCGGGTCGAGATAGGTGAAGGAGTCGCGCTGCAGGACGTTGACCGTCCCGCCCTTCTTGGCACCGGGCACGTCGGCCGCCGGTCCGGTGGAGTCGGTCGCGGTCCCGAGCGAGTAGTTCTCGGCCCTGGCCTTGTCGGGCTTGTTCTCGACGGGATCCTCCTCGCCGCCCCCGCCGCTGCTGCAGGCCGAGAGCACGAGGGCCCCGATCGCCAGAGAGACGGCCGCGAGCCGCCCTCTGCCCCGTGTGGATGAGGTCATGTGTCGTTGCACCTGCCTAGCGCTTAGTCTTCGGATCGAATGCGTCCCGGACCGAGTCCCCGAGCAGGTTGAAGGCCACCACGAAGATCACCATGGCCACGCCCGGGAAGAACATGTACGTGATGTCGTTCTGGTAGTGCCTGGCGCCGGTGGCGAACATCCGGCCCCAGTCGGGGGTCGGCTCGACGAGCCCGACTCCCAGGAAGGAGAGCCCGGCCTCGGCGGTCACGAAGGTCGGCAGCATCAGCGTCGACTGCACCAGGATCGGCGTCCACAGATTGGGCAGCAGCTCCTTGCGGATGATCCTCCATGGGGAGGCGCCGGTCACCTTCGCGGCCTCCACGAACTCCCGTTCGCGCAGGCTGAGCACCTGTCCGCGCAGCAGCCGCGCCAGGCCCATCCAGCCCAGCGCCCACTGGACCAGGATCAGGGTGATGACCCGTAGATAGGTGGGTGTCTCCTTCTCCGGATTGACGAAGAGCGAGTAGACGACGGGTGTGAAGGCCACGAACGAGAGCTGGGCCGGGAAGGCGAGCAGCAGATCGATGAAGCGGCCGAGGAAGTAGTCGGTCTTGCCGCCCATGTAGCCGGCCGTGACGCCCACGAGGATGCCGGTGAGGGTGCACAGGAGGGTGACGGCGACCGCGATCAGCAGCGAGGTCCGTATGCCGTACAGGAGCTGGGTGAACACATCCCGGCCGAGCTGGGGCTGGAGGCCGAACCAGAACTCGCCGTCGATGCCCCCGTTGGGCTTGATGGGGTAGTAGAACTCGTTGAGCAGCCCGGGCCTGTCGAGTCCGTAAGTGGTGTACGGGTTCTTGCCGTACAGCCAGGCAATTACGGGCGCAAGTAAGGCGATCAGAAAGAAGAAGATCACGACGTAGGCCGAAATCACACCTGTCTTGTCGCGTTTGAAGCGTCGCCACATCAACTGGCCGGGCGACCGCCCCACCAACGGCGCCCCGCTTTTGCCGACTTCGGCCGTCGGGACGGCATCCGGGCCGGGCGCGTTCGCCCCGGGCGCGGCGGCCTGGGAAGGACTCGTCATCGCGTAGCGCCCCCCGCACTGATCGCTATGTCTATTCGCGCTGGTCTACTCGCGTCATGTCGTTCCCGTCCGCCGGTGGTCGTGCGCGGTTCGGGATGAGCGGACTGTCGCAACCGAATAACAGCTCAGTCAAGGGGCCAGCGGAAGCGGAAGGGGTGCTCGAGGCAACCTTGAGCGAACATTTTTCAGATCGAGGTCCCGGCGTGCTTGACAGAGATCACTGGATGGCGACAAAGAGTGAGCAAGGCACATCAAACGCGTTAACACGCAAGCAACTTGGCCGACGCGATACCGATATACGGACGCGTCAGGCTGAACTGCGTACGGCCGTGCGGGTGCCGTAGACCGGCCGGGGCGCGCCATGTCGCCCCGGCCGGTCACCTGTGTCGGCACATTGCCGGCGCCGGGACGGTTGATCAGGGGCCGGGGCGGGGCAAACCTACAGCCATGGGGCAGGGACGGATACTCAATCGCGGCGCGCGCACCTTCGGGGCGCTGGTATGCGCTGTTCTCGGGCTGATCTCACTGGCGTGGATCGTCCGGGACTTCGACAAGGCCGACGAGAGCAGCCATGTGTGGTGGACCTGGGCCGGGATACCGTACCGGCTCCCGGACAGCATCTTCGGCACGTCACTCGCCGATCCGGTCCTGCTCGCCGTGTACGTGGCCGCCGGGATCGCGGCGCTGCGCTCGTCGGCCGCCGCCGGGGCGCTGGCCTCGGCCGCCGTCGCCACGGTCGCGCTGCGCCTGCCCAGCCTGTGGAATCTGCACGCCGACTGGATGCAGGGCATCCCCGACGGGCTGAAGACCCGCGCGCAGCTGAGCGCGTGGACGGCGGTCGTGCTCGGGGGCTTGCTGCTGGCGGTCGTGGCCGTCGGCCGGCGCCCGGCCGACGGGACCGCCCCCGACTACGCCGTCGCGCCCGCCGACAGCCCGCCCGGCCGGCCGAGGCCCGCGGTCGCCGTGACGGCGGCGCTGTTCCTGGGGGCCGTCGCGGTCGTCGAGGGCGCCTGGCAGATCTACTGGGCCCATGAGCGGGGCTGGGACATCTACGAGCACCAGCTCACCGGCAAGTACATGCTCACCACACTGCTCTCGCCGCCCGGGGCATGGGCGGCGAGAGCAGTGTGGT
>NZ_MUNE01000052.1 GCF_002154605.1 Streptomyces milbemycinicus
ATATCCCGCACCTCCCGCGCCACCGCGTTCAAGCGCTCCCGTACCGTCGTCGCCGCCCCCGCGGCGACGACGGTACGGGAGCGCTTGAACGCGGTGGCGCGGGAGGTGCGGGATATGCCGGAGATGCGGGAGGCGCCGGATCTGCCGGAGGTCGAGCCTTGCGTCACGTTGTCTCCTGTTGCTGTGGGGTGGCGGGTGCCGAAGTGGCTACCCGGCCGAACAAAGTGCGGAAACATGACGGTGCCCGGGAACGGGACCCGGGCACCGGCTATGTGGTGCACTTCATTTGATGCGTTTTTACGGCTTGACGTTCACTCCGGACCACGCCGAGTTCACGCCCTTGTACTCGGCGCTGTCCGCCCCGTACAGATCGGTCGCGGCCTTCAGCGTCGCCTCACGCGCGGCGTGGTAGTCGGTGGTGGAGGTCATGTACGTGGTGAGCGCCTTGTACCAGATCTTCTCGGCCTTGTCGCGGCCTATGCCCTCGACCTTGGAGCCGTCGGCGGTCGGGCTGTCGTACTCGACGCCGTTCACTTCCTTGGCGCCGCTGCCCTCGGACAGCAGGTAGAAGAAGTGGTTGGCGACGCCGGAGGAGTAGTGCACATCGACGTTGCCGACGCCGGAGTACCAGCTGTCCTTGGACGCGCCGTCCTTGCTGGGCTTGTCCATGTAGCGCAGCGGGGTGCCGTCGCCGTTGATGTCGATCTTCTCGCCGACCAGGTAGTCGCCCGGGTCGCCGGCGTTCTTCGCGTTGAACTCGACGGCCGCGGCGAAGATGTCCGAGGTGGCCTCGTTGAGACCGCCCGACTCACCGCTGTAATTCAGGTTGGCGGTGGCCGATGTGACGCCGTGGGACATTTCGTGGGCCGCGACGTCGATCGAGGTGAGCGGGGCCTTGTCGCCCTGGCCGTCGCCGTACGTCATGCAGAAGCAGCTGTCGTCCCAGAAGGCGTTGACGTAGTCGTGGCCGTAGTGCACCCGGGAGTACGCGCCCTTGCCGTCGCCCGCGATGCCGTCGCGGCCGTGCACGCTCTTGTAGTAGTCCCAGGTGAGGGCCGCGCCGTAGTGGGCGTCGACGGCCGCGGTCTGCGCGTCGTCGGGCTTTCCGGTGCCCCACTTGTCGTCGTCGTCCGTGAACGCCGAACCCTCGCCGGACTCGCTGCCCTTGAGGTCGGTGGTCCGGTGGCCGCCGCGGTCGGCGTCGGTCAGGGTGTAGCCGCTGCCTTCCTTGGTGGTGCCGAGCTCCACCGAGCCGCTGTACTGGCTGGTGCCGCTGCCGGTCTCGATGCCCTGGTACTCGTACAGCTTGGCGCCGGTGTTGGCGTCGGTGATGACGTGCAGCTGGTTGGGCGTGCCGTCCTTCTGTACGCCGCCGACGACGGTCTCGTACGCGAGGACGGGCTTGCCGGAGGCGGCCCAGATCACCTTGCGCGGGGCGCCGTCGGCCGCCGCCCGCCGGGCGTCGTCCGCCCGGGCGCGCCGCACCGCGGCCCGCTCGGCGGCGGCCGGGGCCACCTTGGCGGTCGTGGAGGGGACCGCGAGGGTGGCCTTGACGGCCTTGGTGACGCCCTTGACCGCGCCACCTGCGGACTCGCGGACGATCAGGTCGCCGCCGAGGACGGGCAGTCCGGCGTAGGTGCGCTCGTAGCGGGTGTGGACGGTGCCGTCGGCGTCCCGTACGACGTCCTTGACGACCAGCTTCTCCTTGGCGCCGAGGCCCAGCGCCTTGGCGGTGTCGGCCTTGGTGGCGTTGGCGTCGCGCAGCAGTTCCGCGCGGGCCGAGGCGGTGAGGACGGCGGGGCGCGCGCCCGCCTTGGTGTCGGCGCTCGTGGTGGCGGCGCCGGCCTGGCCCGTGGTGACGCCGGTGGCCAGCAGGGCCGCTGCCGCGACCGCGGCACCGGTGGCGGCCGCCGTGCGGCGCTTCCTGCGGGCAGGGGAGTGGGCAGGGGAAACGGGCATGTTGGAGGTCTTGCTCACGCGAACTCCTCATTGCTGTGGGGGGTCAGGTCCGGGCGGCGGGGAAGTGCCGCCCGGACCTGAACAAGAGGTACGGTGCGATCGCGTTGGGCAGACTGTCACACAAGGCGCGTACATGTCACGGACTTCGGCCCAGGTGGGCGGGAAAATGTTCGTTAAATGTTGATCCATCTTCGGAAATCGGAGGGGCCGCCACGCGGCGGAGCCGCATATCACTTACGCCGGAGCTGAGTTGTGCCTCATGGGCGGCAAAAGAGGCGCCGCCAGGGGGAGTCGGGTCACCCCTGGCGGCGCCTGCCCGGTGTCCGGACCGCTCAGCACCTCATCCGGATGTGTGCATCGTTCAGAACGTCAGCTTCCAGCTGTTGATGTATCCGGTGTCCAGCGAGGCGACGTCCTGCACCTTCAACTTCCAGGTGCCGACGGCCACCTCGGACGAGGCGTCCACGGTGTAGGTGGTCTTCACATCGTCCGCCGAGTCCGTGGAGCTGGAGTTCTTCAGCCGGTAGGCCGTACCGTCCGGCGCCACCAGGTCGATCACCAGGTCACCCCGCCAGGTGTGCACGATGTCCACGGCCACCTGAAGGTTGGACGGCGCGTTGCCGGCCCGGCTCACCGTGATCGAGGAGGTGACCGCGTCGCCCGCGTCCGGGATGGCGACGTCCGCGGTGTTCTCGAAGACGCTGCCGCCGGTGGTGTTCACGGTCCAGGTGAAGGAGATGGTGGCCGACTTGCCGGTCGAGTCGGTCACGGTGACCGTCACGGTGCCGGAGCCGAGCGTGGTCGGGGTGCCGGAGACCACGCCGGTCGAGGAGTCGATCGACAGCCCGGCGGGCAGCCCGGTGGCGGAGTAGGTGAGCGAGCCCGGGTTGGAGCTGGTCGCCGCGATCTGCAGGCTGACGGCCTGGTCGACGATGCTGGTCTGGTCGCCGGGGGCGGTGATGGAGACGCCCTCGACGATCCGGGACCCGACGTTGACCGCGGCCCAGGTGTTGGCCACCGTGTTGTACTCGGGGCTGGCCTGGCCGAAGAGCTCGCTCGCCGCCCACAGCGTGGCGTCGCGCGCGCCCGCGTAGTTGGTGTTGGACGTCATGCGTTGGGTCAGCGCCTTGAACCAGATCTTCTCGGCGTTGGCCCGCCCGATACCGGGGACCGGCAGGTTGTCGTAGGTCGGGCTGTCGTAGCTGACGCCGTTGATCACCTTGGCGCCGCTGCCCTCGGACAGCAGGTAGAAGAAGTGGTTGGCGACGCCGGAGGAGTAGTGCACATCGACGTTGCCGACGCCGGAGTACCAGCTGTCCTTGGACGCGCCGTCCTTGCTGGGCTTGTCCATGTAGCGCAGCGGGGTGCCGTCGCCGTTGATGTCGATCTTCTCGCCGACCAGGTAGTCGCCCGGGTCGTTCGGGTTGTTGGCGTTGAACTCCACCGCGGCGGCGAAGATGTCCGAGGTGCCCTCGTTGAGGCCGCCGGACTCACCGCTGTAGGTGAGGTTCGCGGTCGCGGCGGTGACGCCGTGGGACATCTCGTGGGCCGCCACGTCGATCGAGGTGAGCGGCTTGGCGTTGCCGGAGCCGTCGCCGTACGTCATGCAGAAGCAGGAGTCCTGCCAGAACGCGTTGACGTAGTTGCTGCTGTAGTGCACCCGGGAGTACGCCCCGACGCCATCGCCCCGGATACCGCTGCGGCCGTGCACGTTCTTGTAGTAGTCCCAGGTCAGAGCGGCGCCGTAGGCCGCGTCCACACCGGCGGTCGCGGCGTCGCCGGTCGTCCCGTTGCCCCAGACGTCGTCGGCGTCGGTGAAGAGCGTGCCCGTCCCCGAGGTGCCCCGGTTGAGGTTGTACGTCTTGTGGCCGCCACGGCCGCCGTCGGTCAGGTTGTACGAGCCCGAGCTGCCCGACGTGCCGAGGGTGACCTGCCCGCTGTACTGGCTGTTGCCGGTGCCCTCCTTGACGCCCTGGTACTCGAAGAGCTTGGCGCCGGTGTTCGCGTCCGTGATGACGTGCAGCTCGTTCGGCGTGCCGTCCTCCTGGAGGCCGCCGACGACCGTCTCGTACGCGAGCGTGGGTGTGCCCTTCGCCGCCCAGATCACCTTGCGCGGCGCCCGCTCGGCCTCCGTCTTGCGCGAACCCTGCGCGTCGGCCGCCTTGACCGCCGCCTTCTCGACGGTGGCGGGGGCGACGGCGGCGCTGGTGGAAGCGACCTTCACCTGCGCCTTGGCCGCCTTGGCGACCGACTTCACGGCGCCGCTCTTGGCCTCCTCGACGACCAAGTCGCCGCCGAGGACCGGCAGTCCGTCGTAGGTGCGCTCGTAGCGGGTGTGGACGGTGCCGTCGGCGTCCTTGGTGACGTCCTTGACGACCAGCTTCTCCTTGGCGCCGAGGCCGATCGTCCTGGCGGTGGCGGCCTTGGCGGCGTCGGCTTCCCGGATCAGCCCGGCGCGCTTGGCGGGGGAGAGGGCCACCGGCAGGGCATCGGGGTCCGGCTTGGCGAAGACGGTGCCGGCGGCCGGGGCGGAGGTGTTCGGGGAGCCGTCCGGGCGGGCGGCGGCGGGGCCGGTCTGCATCCCGACGGCGAGCATGGCCGCCGCGGCGACCAGGGCGCCGCTCGCGACGGCGCGGCGGCGGGATGCCTGGGATCTGTGGGGTCTGTGGGGGCGTTGGGAGGTCGATCTCACACTGACTCCTTCTGCGCTGGCCGCGCGGTGGCGCGACCGGGTACGACCGGACTGCCAGGTGAGGCCGCCCGGGCATGACGGGGCAGAGCGCGTGGGGGGAAGGTGCGAAGGTGTGCATGCGGGTGCCGACGGTGTCGAAGCTCAGCCGCGAGCTGTGGGGGAGCTGTGCGCCGAACGAGGGAAGAGTGTCATCGGTGGACTAGTCCTGTCAGGAGCGCGACAAGAACTTGGCCAGAAAGCGTTCGTTGACAAACGGCCCGCGTTCGCATTTCGGATGGGTCGGGGTCCGTCCGTAGCATCGCTCCATGCCGACGCCTGTGAATCCCATCGACGAGCCGCCGCATTCGCTCGCGGACACCCGCGAGATGCTCGACGCCTATCTCGACTACTACCGGAGCGTTGTGCTCCATAAGCTCGACGGGCTCAGCGAGAACGAGCTGCGCACCTCCCGACTGCCCTCCGGCTGGAGCCCGTTGGAACTCCTCCACCACCTCACCCACGTCGAACGGCGCTGGCTGCGCTGGGGGTTCCTCGGCGAGCCGGTGGAGTCGCCCTGGGGCGACCGGGGCCCCGACGACCGCTGGCACGTCCCCGACGACATGTCACCGGCGGAGACCCGGGCGCGGTTCGAGGAACAGTGCGCCTGGTCCCGGCGGGCCGTGGCGCACGTACCGCTCGACCGCCGGGCGCCCGTCGGCGGCCGTTTCGCCACCGAGGCCGACGCCCCGACGCTCGGCTGGATCCTCTTCCACCTGCTCCAGGAGTACGCCCGGCACGCCGGACAGCTCGACGTCGTACGCGAACTGGCCGACGGCACGGTCGGGGAGTGAGCCGCGGGGCGCGCGTGGATCAGGCCCGGCAGGCGGGTCAGGCCCGGCAGGCGGTTCAGGCGGGGCTGTCGAACCGCGGGCGCTCGTCCAGCAGGGCGCTCAGATCCGCGCCGGGGCCGAGCTCCGCAGGGGCCGCGCCGCGCCGGAACAGGACGGCTCCGGCCGCGATCCCGCCGAGCGTCAGCCGGTCCGCGTCCCGGCGCAGCCAGGTGCCCTCGCGCAGCCCCACCACCGGTACGTCGTTCTCCTCCAGGAACTGCTCCAGCCGCTCGGCCCGCGTCTCGCCCATGTGGCCCAGGTCCGGCCGCGGGTCCAGGTAGTGCGGGTTGATCTGGAACGGCAGCAGGCCCAGGGCCTCGAAGCTGGGCGGCTGGACGATCGGCATGTCGTTGGTGGTGCGCAGGGTGGGGCAGGCCATGTTGGTGCCCGCGCTCGACCCGATGTACGGCACCCCGGCCGCCACCCGCTCGCGGATGGCCCGCACCAGGTCGTGCTCGTGCAGGGCCTTCAGCAGCCGGAAGCTGTTGCCGCCGCCCACGAACACCGCCTCCGCACCGCCGATCAGCCCGGCCGGGTCGGCGGCGGTGTGCGCACCGGTCACCTCGATCCCCAGGGGCTCAAGGGCCTTGGCCACCTGCGCGGTGTAGCCGTCCCGGTCCGCGAGGGCGTACGGCACGAACACCAGCCGCCGTACGCCGTCGAGCAGCATCTCCTCCCGCGCGTGATCGAGATAGCCGCGCCCGGGAGCGGTGGAGTTGGACAGCAGCAGCAACCGCATGATGGATGGCCTTTCCTGGAACAGAACAGATGTTGGCGGGGAGGATGTGTGACGGAACGGGCGTGACGTAACGGGCGTGATGTAACGGGCGCGACGTAACAGGCGTGACGCAACCGCTCAGCGCCCGTCGCGGCGCTGCGGCGGGACATGGCGCGGATGGGCCGGCGTCAGCAGCCTGCCCAGGTCCGCCGCGGCCTGTTGCAGCGGGCTGGCCAGTTCCTCCCAGCGGCCCCGCAACTCCTCGATGGCCGCGGCCAGGGACAGCGTGCCCACGGGGCGCCTGCCGACGAGCACGGGAACCGCGAGCGCCGCGGTGTGCGGATCGTACTCGCCCTCGGAGTACGCATAGCCGAGGCGCCGCACCTCGGCGAACCGCTCCTCCAGCCGCACCGGATCGGTCAGCGTGTTCTCGCTGAACCGCGCCATTGGGCGGCCGTACAGCAGGACGGCCCGATCGCCGGGCGGCAGCATACCGAAGTAGGCGCGGGAGGTGGCTCCGGCGTGGGCCGGGTAGAGCTCGCCCGCCAGGGCGTAGTACCGCAGCGGCCCGGTCGCCCCGTCCGCGGCGGCGACACAGCGCATATGGACGCCGTCCGGCACCGCGAACAGCGCGCTGACCCCGACCGCCTCGGCAAGCGCCTCCAGCGTGGGCCGCACCAGGCTGGCCATGCCGCCGCCGCGCTCCCACACCCGTGACAGATGCCACACCGCCGGGCCCAGCCGGTAGCGGCGGGTGCGCTGGTCGGAGACCAGGAAGCCGCGGTACGCCAGCGCGGCCAGCAGCCGCTGCGCGACCGACTTGTCCAGGCCGAACTCCGCGGCGATCTCGGTGACGCCCCACTCCGGGCGCTCCCGGTCGAAGGACAGCAGGACATTGAGGACGCGATCCGCGGTCTGCAGCGGTGGCGTGCCGGTTACGGGTGACTGCTCGGCCATGAAGGAAGAGTAAACATTCCCGCATATCGAGAAAACATTGCGCTCGGCGGGACGGTCGGCTGACTCTGGGGCGACCGGAATCCGGGCCTCCTGATCGCCGCTAGCCCGGACCGGCTGCCCGATCGCGCCACGCGCAACAGCCACAACACCTGCAACACCCGCAACACCAGGAACGTCGGCAGCACCCACCACGTCGGCAGCACCCGCAACACCCGCAACCTCGTTCGTCCTGAGAGGCACCCGTGCTCAAACACGTCCTTGAGATCATCGAACTCCTCGACCGCCCGCAGACCAGCGGGAAACTGCTCGCCGACCACCTGCGCGCCGTCCAGGCCGCCGCCGGTGCCGACCCGGCCACCGCGCCGCGGATCGAGGTGCGCACCGTGGAGGGCGACAAGGGCAGCACGGACTTCGTCACCGTCACCGTCCCCGGCCGCCGCGGCCGGCTCAGCGGCGGCGACGCGCCGACCCTCGGCATCCTCGGCCGGCTCGGCGGCGTCGGCGCCCGCCCGGAGCGGATCGGGCTGGTCTCCGACGCCGACGGGGCGGTCGCGGCGCTGTCCGCCGCCGCCAAGCTGCTGGACATGCACGCCCGCGGCGACGTCCTGGACGGCGATGTGACGCTCTCCACCCATGTGTGCGGATGGGCCCCCACCCAGCCGCACGACCCGGTGCCCTTCATGGACTCCCCGGTGGACACCCTGGTGTGCAACCGCGAGGAGATCTCCCCCGCGATGGACGCCGTCGTCTCCATCGACACCACCAAGGGAAACCGGCTGCTCAACCACCGCGGCCTCGCCCTGTCGCCGACGGTCCGCGAGGGCTGGATCCTGCGGGTCAGCGAGGACCTGGTGTCCATCCTGGAGACTGTCACCGGGGAGCCCGCGCGTGTGCTGCCCATCACCACGCAGGACATCACCCCGTACGGCAACGGGGTGCACCACCTCAACTCCATCCTCCAGCCCGCCGTCGCCACCGAGGCCCCCGTCGTCGGCCTCGCCATCACCGCCGCGACCGCCGTGGCCGGCTGCGCCACCGGCGCCAGCCACGAGACCGACATCGCGGCCGCCGCCCGGTTCGCGATCGAGACCGCCAAGGAGTTCGGCCGCGGAGCCGCGCGTTTCCTCGACGACGAGGAGTTCGCGCGCCTGGTCGAGCTGTACGGCCCCATGACCCATCTGCAGGCGCCCGTCCCCGCGCAGTGATTCCCCGCGCCCAGGAGTCCCCATGAACCCCAACACCCAGACCGCCTCGGAGGCCACCTCCGCGCCGGTCGAAGCGCATCCGAGAGCCTTCGAACCGGTCACGCTCGTCATCACCGTCCTGATGTCGGTCCTCGGGGCCCTGATCGGCATCGTGCTGATCACCTCGCTCGGCGTGTCCCCCAACACGGCCGTGATCGGCGCCCTGGTGGCCATGCTGATCGGGCGCATCCCGCTCGGTGTGCTGGCCCGGATGCGCTCCCAGCACCGGCAGAACCTGGTGCAGTCGGCGATCTCCGGCGCCACCTTCGCCGCGGCCAACTCCCTGCTCACCCCGATCGCCGTACCCTTCGCCCTGGGCCGTACCGACCTGGTGTGGCCCATGCTGGGCGGCGCCGTCATCGGGCTGGCCGTCGACAGCTGGGTGCTGTACCGGGTGTTCGACTCCAGGCTGCTGCCCGCCACCGGCTCCTGGCCCGCGGGCATCGCCGCGGCCGAGACCATCAAGGCCGGGGACACCGGCGGGCGCAAGGCCGCGGTCCTCGGCGTGGGCGCGGTCGTCGGCCTGGTGGGCGCGCTGTTCAAGTTCCCCACCAGCGCGGCCGGCGTCGGCTTCCTGGGCAACATCTGGGCGCTCGCGATGTTCGGCATCGGGCTGGCCGTCGGCCAGTACGCCCCGGACTTCGGCTACGACCTCGGCGCCGAGCGGGTGCCGCACGGCCTGATGGTCGGCGCCGGCCTCGTCGCCCTGGTCCAGGCGCTGCTGCTGATGCGGACCCGCAAGGGGGGCGCAGGCCCGGCCGCGGACGCGGAATCCGACGACGGCGAGCGTACGGTCCAGGCCCCGCAGCTGCGCCGCGGTCTGCTGGAAGGCATGGGGCTCTTCGTATGCGGCGCGATCGTGGTCGCCATCGCCGGCGGAGTGGCCGGCCAACTGTCCGTCCCCGCCCTGGTCGGCTGGGTGGCGCTGGCCGGGATCGCCGCCATCGTGCACCAGCTCATCGTGGGCCTCGCGGCGATGCACTCCGGGTGGTTCCCGGCCTTCGCCGTCACACTGATCTTCCTGATCATCGGCCTGGTCCTGCACATCCCCACCGTGCCGCTCGCCCTGATGGTGGGCTACACCGCCTCCACCGGCCCCGCCTTCGCCGACCTCGGCTACGACTTCAAGGCCGGCTGGCTGCTGCGCCGGAACGCCGTGCCGTGGCAGCCCTTCGAGATCGAGGGGCGGCGTCAGCAGTACCTCGCCCAGCTCGTCGGTTTCGGCGTCGCGCTCGTCGTGGTCGCCATCGCCTGGAAGTCGTTCTTCTCGGACGGGCGGGTGCCGCCGGTGTCCGAGGTGTACGTGGCCACCATCAAGGGCGGCCTCGAACCCGGCACCATGACGACCATGCTGCTGTGGGCGATCCCCGGAGCGCTCATCCAGTTCCTCGGCGGGCCGTCCCGGCAGATGGGTGTCCTGCTGGCCACCGGGTTGCTGGTGGCCACGCCCGACGCCGGGTGGATGGTGCTCGGTGCCCTGGTCATCCGCCAGGCGTACACCATGTGGCGCCGCCGCGGGCTGACCGACCCCGAGGCGCGCAAGGAGTCCGATGAGCAGGCGGAGAGCGATCTGTCGCTCGTGGGCGCGGGGCTGGTGGCCGGAAGCTCGCTGAACGACGTGGGCCAGCTGACCAAGGCCCTGTGACCCGGGCGCGCGTGCCGTTCCCGCCCTCCCAGAACCGCGCGTGCTGTTCCCGCCCTCCCAGAACACTGATAAGGAGCCACCACCCGTGACCATCCCGGCTCTCGGCCTCGTCACCATCGGCCAGGCCCCGCGCGCCGATCTGCGGCCCGACGCCGAACCACTGCTGCCAGGGGTGCGCCTCGTGGAACACGGCGCGCTCGACGGCGAACGGTTCGACGGCCCCGCCGAGCGGGAGACCCGCCGGCTGCTGGCCCCCGAGCCCGGCGAGGCCCCGCTGGTCTCCCGGCTGCGCGACGGCGGCTCGGTGGTGCTCGGCCATACGGCGCTGGTCCCGCGCATCGAGCGGGCCGTCGCCCACGCGGAGCGGGACGGCGCCGCCGCGACCCTGCTGCTGTGCACCGGCCACTTCCCCGCCGTACGGGCGAACCGGCCGCTGCTGTTCGCCGAACCGCTGGTGCTGCGCGGCGTCGCGGCGGCCGTCGGCGCCGACCCGGTCGGCATCGTCTGCCCGCACCCGGACCAGGCCGAGGACGCGGTCCGCCGCTGGTCCGACGTACTGTCCGGCGAGGTCCGGGCCGCCCCCGCGAATCCGTACGCGCCGCCGGAGCAGGCCCTGGACGAGGTGGCGGCCGCCGCGCGCGCCCTCGCCGAGGCCGGCAGCTCCTGGATCGTCCTGGACTGCATCGGCTACACCGAGCGGATGCGGGAGGCCGCGGTCCGCGCCGCAGGCCGCCCCGTCCTCCTGGCCAGGGCCATCGCGGTCCGCATGGCGGGGGAGGTGGTGGCCGCCTTCGGCCACTCCGCCCAGGCGCCCGAAGCCCTGCCCGAAGCCCTGCCCGAAGCCCTGCCCGGGAACGGCTCATGAACGCGCACATCGGCGTGATCCGCGTCCTCACCAGCGATGACGCCCTGGCCGTGGCGGCCCACGGCAGGGTCATCGAGGAGCGGTACGGCATTCCGGCCGTCTCCCGGTGCATCCCCGGGCAGCCGCACGGCATCCACGACGACGAGTCCGAGCGCCGCGCCGAACCGAAGATCGTCGCGGTGGCCCGCGAGCTGGCCGCCGACGGGGCCGCGGCCCTGGTCATCAGCTGCGCCGCCGACCCGGCGCTGGAGCGCACCCGCGAGGCGGTCGACGTGCCGGTGATCGGCGCGGGTTCGGCGGCCGCCGCCGTGGCGCTGGGCCTCGGCAGTCGCGTCGGCGTGCTGGGGATCAGGGACCAGGCGCCGCCCGCCGTGCGCGCGGTCCTCGGAGAGCGCTTCGCCGGGGAGGCACGGCCGCGGGGAGTGCACCGTACGACGGACCTTCAGGCCCCCGAGGGCCCCGGGGCGGTGCTGGAGGCCGCGGCCGGGCTGGTCGAGGCGGGCGCGGACACCCTGCTGCTGGCCTGCACCGGCCTGAACACGATCGGGATCCGCCCGCTGCTGGAAGACCGGCTTGGAGTGCCGGTCGTGGACCCGGTGCTCGCCGCCGGGCTGATGGCCTCGTACACGCGGGGCTGAGCGGCGCGTTGAGCGGCGCGGGGCTGAGCGCCTCGGGCCCGGTACGGGCAGGGCCCAGCGGCTCGGCAGGGGCGGGGCTCAGTAGTGCAGCCACCACCCGTGTTCCGGCACCTCCTCCGGGTGTTCCCACTCGTGCAGCACCTGGGTCAGCGCGTAGGTCTCCAGCTCGTCGGCCGGGGCGGCGAGCCGGGCTTGGACCGCCGGCATCAGGACCTCGGCGTGCGCGCTCATCCGGCGCAGGGCGATGTAGACCTCCTGACGCCGTTCGGGCAGGGCCTTCAGGAGCGCGGGGAGGGCGCGCGCGTCGTTCATCCGGCCCAGGGTGACCGAGGCCTTCCAGCCGATCACGGGGTCGGACTGGGCGCGGGCGAGGTCGTCGCGTACGACCTCGGGCGGCGGGTAGTGCCGGGCGAGGCTGAACAACGCGGCCGAGCGCAGCGCCGGTTCGGGGTGGCTCAGCAGCCGCCCGAGCGCCGCTGCCAGCGGCTGGGACCGGGGGCGGTCGTACAGCATGCCGCCGGCGATCCCGACGGCCAGCTGGGTGGGCGCCTCGGAGATCAGCCGGAGGATATGCGCCACTCGGGTCCGTTTCCGCTCGGGGGAGGGCGCGAACCGCCGACCGAACCAGCCGGCGCGCTCCTCGAAGGCGTAGGCGACGAACCATTCGACGCTGCACCACTCCACCCAGGCCAGCGGCTCCAGGACCGCGCCGCCGCCCTCGATCACCCCCGACACCAGGGCGTCGGCAACGGCCTCGTCGTACGCCCCGCGGCGCTCCAGGGCCAGCGCCGCCGCCAGCCGCAGCCCCGGCCGGTCGGAGGCGGCGAGCCACTCGCGGAGCACGCGGCCCGCCGGGTCGCCGGCCGTCGCGGAGGTCCCGGCCGCGCGGCTGATCACTACCAGCAGCGCGGCCCGGACGGTTTCGTCCTCGACCCGGTCGAAGCAGGCCAGGAGCCGGGGGAGGAGGGCGGCGAGGGCGGCCACGTCCAGGCTCGCGTACGCCAGCACATGCGCGGCGATGCGGCCGATCCGCGGGTCCGGGTGTGCCACGCGCCGCAGCACGGCGTCCACCCCGTGCTCCAGGGCCAGCGCCAGGGCGTCGAGCCACTCGTACGGGCGCTCGACCGGGGCGCCGGCCAGGTCGTCGAGCAGCAGATCCATGGCTTCGCCGGAGTGCTCGCCCGGGGCGTCGAGGTCTATTTCGAAGTCGCCCGCGTACGCGTACGCCTCGACCCCCACCGCGCTGTCGGCGGTCTGCACACCGTCTCCCCCGTCGTGCCCATTACCGTCCCCATCGGCCGATGCGGCCTTCCGGACACGCTACAGGCCGCGCCTCGGACAGGCCCGGGAAGGCCGCACCAGAGGTCTCGGCGATCACACCAGGCTCTCCCGCCACGCCTGGTGCAGCGCCGCGAACCGGCCCTCGCCCGCGATCAGCCGCTCCGGCGAACCGTCCTCGACGATCCGGCCGTCCGCCATCACCAGCACCCGGTCGGCGATCTCCACCGTCGACAGGCGGTGCGCGATGACGACGGCGGTGCGGCCGTGCAGCACCGTGTGCATGGCGCGCTGCACCGCGCGCTCGCCCGGGATGTCGAGCGAGGAGGTCGCCTCGTCCAGGATCAGTACGGACGGGTCCGCGAGCAGCGCCCGGGCGAAGGCCACGAGCTGTCGCTGGCCCGCGGAGATCCGCCCGCCGCGCTTGCGCACATCCGTGTCGTAGCCGTCGGGGAGGGCGGCGATGAAGTCGTGCGCGCCGATGGCCTTGGCGGCGTGCTCGATTTCGGCGCGGGTGGCGTCTGGGCGGCCGATGGCTATGTTGTCGGCGACCGTGCCGGAGAAGAGGAACGCCTCCTGGGTGACCATCACCACGCCGCGGCGCAGCTCAGGCGTGGCCAGCTCGCGCAGGTCCACGCCGTCGAGCAGGACCCGGCCGGAGGTGGGGTCGTAGAAGCGGGCGAGCAGCTTGGCGAGGGTGGACTTGCCCGCGCCGGTCGCGCCCACCACGGCCACCGTCTGCCCGGCCGGCAGTGTGAGGTCGAAGGTGGGCAGCACCTCGCCGCCCGTACGGTAGGCGAAGCGCACGCAGTCGAAGACCACCTCGCGGCCGGGCAGTTCGGAGGAGCGGGGCGGTAGCGGCTTGGGGTCGGCGGGCTCGGCCACGGAGGGCCGCTGGGTGAGCAGACCGGCGATCTTCTCCAGCGAGGCGGCGGCGGACTGGTACGAGTTCAGGAACATGCCCAGGCGGTCGATGGGGTCGTAGAGCCTGCGCAGATAGAGCGCGGCCGCGGCCAGCACGCCCAGCGCCAGGTCTCCGGAGGCCACCCGGTAGGCGCCCCACAGGACGATCGCGGCCACCGCCGCGTTGGCCACCAGCCGGGAGCCGACCACATAGCGGGCCATTTCCAGGATCGCATCCCCGTTCACCCGCTCATGCCGGTGGTTGAGCTCGTGGAAGTCCGCGTCGTTGACCCGCTCGCGGCGGAACGCCTGCACCGGCCGGATGCCGTTCATCGTCTCGGTGAACTTGACGATGACCGCGGCGATGGCCGTGGACCTCTTGCGGTAGACGAGCATCGAGCGGCGCTGGAAGCGGCGGACGAGCAGATACAGCGGCCAGAAGGAGAGCACGGCGGCGCCGCCCAGGCCCCAGTCCAGATAGAGCAGCACCACGGAGATATAGACGCCGGAGAGCGCGACGCCCAGCAGCTCCTCCAGCCCCTCGCTGAGCAGTTCGCGCAGCGACTCGACGTCCGTGGTGGCGCGCGAGATCAGCCGGCCGGAGGTGTAGCGCTCATGGAAGTCCACGCTGAGCGCCTGCGCATGGCGGAAGATCCTGCCCCGCAGATCGAGCAGTACGTCCTGGCTGATCCGGGCCGAGGTGCGGATGAAGGTGTACTGCAGCGCCCCGGAGGCGAGCGAGCAGCCGAGATAGGCGACGGCGACGGCGATGAGGGGGCCGTGGCCGCCGTCGCGGAAGGCGGGTACGGCGGTGTCGATGGCGTACGCGACGAGCAGCGGGCCGGCCTGCACCGCGGCCTGCTGGAGGACGAGCAGTACGGCCGCCACCCAGACCCGGCCGCGGCGCGGGGAGAGCAGCGAGCGCAGCAGCGAGAAGGTGGCGCCCTTGGGGGCGGGCAGCACATCCCGGTCGAAGGGGTCGCCGTCCGGCGCCGCCCCGGGCTTGTCTGCGGCCCTGGGCTCGTCCGCGGCCCCGTCCGCGCCTTCTTCTGCGTTGGTGCCGGTGCCGGTGCCGGCAGCGGTCTGGGTCATCGGGCCTCCTCCCGCTCGATACCGGACATCAGCGACCGGTACTCCGCGCTGTCGCCCAGCAGTTGATGGTGGGTGCCGACCGCGGCGATCCGCCCGCCGGAGAGCAGCGCGACGCGGTCGGCGAGCAGCACGGTGGACGGGCGGTGGGCGACCACCAGCGCCGTCGTCGTCGCCAGCACCTGGCGCAGCGCGGCCTCCACCAGGGCCTCGGTGTGTACGTCCAGCGCGGACAGCGGATCGTCGAGGACGAGGAACCGGGGCTGTCCGACGACGGCCCGTGCCAGGGCGAGCCGCTGGCGCTGACCGCCCGACAGGCTCAGCCCCTGCTCGCCGACCTGGGTGTCGGCGCCCTGCGGCAGGGCGTGTACGAAGTCGGCCTGGGCCACCTGAAGCGCCCGTACGAGATCGGCCTCGGCCGCCCCGGCCGCGCCCATCAGAACGTTCTCCCCCGCGGTCGCGGAGAACAGCGTGGGCTCCTCGAACGCGACGGCGACCAGCTCGCGCAGCTCGTCCCGGGGGAGGGTGGTGATGTCCCGGCCGTCGAGGGTGATCCGGCCGTGCGTCGGCTCGTGGAGGCGCGGCACCAGGGCGGTGAGCGTGGTCTTGCCCGAGCCGGTCGCTCCGACCAGGGCCATCGTCTCGCCGGAGCGGATGTGCAGGTCGATCCCGGCCAGTACGGGCGGGGCGTCCGGCGGCGCGTCCGCGTACCGGAACTCCAGGCCCTCGAAGCGCAGCCCGTCTTGCGGTGTGGTGCGCAGGGTGCCGTTCCGCGACGTGGACCGCTGGGGCGCCGTCGACTGTCCCGCCGTCGACTGTCCCGCCGTCGACTGTTCCGCCGTCGACTGTTCCGCCGTCGACTGTTCCGCCGTCGACTGTTCCGCCGTCGACTGTTCCGCTGTCGGCTCGTCCATCACCTCGAAGAACCGGTCCGTCGCCGTCGCCGCGTCCTGGCTCATCGCCAGCAGGAAGCCCAGCGACTCCACCGGCCAGCGCAGCGTCAGCGCTGTGGAGAGGAAGGCGACGAGCGTGCCCGCCGACAGATCGCCGTCGGCGACCTGCACCGTGCCGAGGACCAGGGCCGCGCCGATCGCCAGCTCGGGCAGCGTCATGATCAGCGCCCAGATCGTGGCCAGCAGGCCCGCCTTGTGCAGCTCCGTCGAGCGGACCCGCCCCGTCAGCGCCCGGAAGGCGCGCGCCTGGCTGCGGTGGCGCCCGAAGCCCTTGACGATACGGATGCCGAGGACGCCCTCCTCGACGACCGTGGTCAGATCGCCCGTCTGGTCCTGGACGGTGCGGGCGACGACCGCGTAGCGCGTCTCGAAGACGGAGCAGAGGACGATCAGCGGAATGGCCGGGAGCAGCAGGACCAGCCCCAGCGTCCACTGCTGCGCGAGCAGGATGGCGAACCCGACGAGGACCGTGACCCCGTTGACCACCAGGAAAGTGAGCGGAAACGCGAGGAACATCCGCAGCAGCATCAGATCGGTCGTCGCGCGCGAGAGCAGCTGCCCGGACGCCCAGCGGTCGTGGAAGGAGACCGGCAGCCGCTGCAGATGCCGGTACAGGTCGGCGCGCATCGAGGCCTCCACGAAGGCCAGCGGCCGGGCCACCAGCCAGCGCCGCACCCCGAACAGCCCCGCCTCCGCGACGCCGAGCCCCAGCAGCAGGGCGCCGCCCAGCCACACCCCGCCCGGCTCCCGGTCGGCCACCGGGCCGTCCACCAGCCACTTGAGCACCAGCGGGATGACCAGGCCCATACAGGAGGCGACGGCCGCGACCCCGGCCGCCGTCAAGAAGCGCGCTCTGACGGGCCGTACATAGGGCCACAGGCGCGACAGCGAGCGCGTGGCCGAGCGTTTGATTCTCGGTTCCTTCTCCGGTTCCCTGAGTCGTTCATTTGTGGCAGCCATCACCTGCAGAGGTTACGGTCCGGCACTGACACCGCTCACTCGGTTTTCCGGTCCTCCTCCATGGCCGTGACGGCGCGTAGGAGCAGCACCGAGCGCTCGGGCAGCACGATCCGTGAACCGGCGCGATGCCGGGCGCCCGGGGGCGCGTCCTGGTCCTCCCGCGAGGTGTCGACGAGGAGTTCGTACGCGGCGGCCCACGGCGGGCCGGGGAGGGTGAAGTCCACCGGCGCGGGGCCCGAGTGCAGCAGCACCAGGAAGCTGTCGTCGCTGATCGGGGCGCCTTGTGCGGTGCGCCGCGCGGTGTCGTGGCCGGACAGGTACAGGCCCAGCGCGGCCGTCGGCGCGTACCAGTCCGGCTCGGTCATCTCCGCGCCCGCCGCGGTGAACCAGGCGAGGTCACGCAGCCCGTCGGGGCCCTGCGCGCGGCCGGAGAAGAAGGCGGGCCGGCGCAGTACGGGGTGGTCGCGGCGCAGCTGGATCAGGCGGGCCGTGAGGTCGGTGAGCGCGCGCCAGCCCGGGTCCTCCAGCAGCGTCCAGTCCAGCCAGCCGGTCTCGTTGTCCTGGCAGTACGCGTTGTTGTTGCCGCCCTGGGTGCGGCCCGTCTCATCGCCGGCGACCAGCATCGGCACGCCGGTGGACAGCATCAGCGTGCTGAGCAGATTGCGCAGCTGGCGGCGGCGCAGCGCCCGTACGGCCGGATCCTCGGTCTCGCCCTCGGCGCCGCAGTTCCAGGAGCGGTTGTCGCCCGTGCCGTCGCGGTTGCCCTCGCCGTTGGCCTCGTTGTGCTTGCGGTCGTAGCTGACCAGGTCGCGGAGGGTGAAACCGTCGTGGGCGGTGATGAAGTTGACCGAGGCGTACGGCCCTCGGCCGCCCCATCCGTACAGGTCGCTGGAGCCGGACAGCCGGGTGCCGAGGTCGCGTACGTCGGGCAGGGCGCCGCGCCAGAAGTCGCGCACCGCGTCGCGGTAGCGGTCGTTCCACTCCGACCAGAGCGGGGGGAAGGCGCCGACCTGATAGCCGCCGGCGCCCACGTCCCACGGCTCGGCGATCAGCTTGACCCGGCGCAGCACCGGGTCCTGGGCGATCACGGTCAGGAAGGGGGAGAGCATGTCCACGTCGCTCGCGGTGCGGGCGAGGGTGGCGGCGAGGTCGAAGCGGAAGCCGTCCACGCCCATCTCGGTCACCCAGTAGCGCAGCGAGTCCGTGATCAGCCGCAGCACATGGGGGTGCGGCACCTGCAAGGTGTTGCCGCAGCCCGTGTAGTCGGCGTAGCGGCGCGGGTCCTGCTGGAGGCGGTAGTAGGCGCGGTTGTCGATGCCGCGCAGCGAGAGCGTGGGCCCCAGCTCACCGCTCTCCGCGGTGTGGTTGTAGACCACGTCGAGGATCACCTCGATGCCCGCGTCGTGCAGCGCCCGCACCATCCGCCGGAACTCGCCGACCTGCGCCCCGCGGGTGCCGGTCGCCGCGTACGCGCCGTGTGGCGCGAAATAGCCGATGGAGTTGTAGCCCCAGTAGTTGCGCAGACCGCGCCGGAGCAGATGGTCCTCGTGCGCGAACTGGTGCACCGGCAGCAACTCCACGGCCGTCACCCCGAGCCGGGTCAGATGCTCGATCGCGGCCGGATGCGCGAGCCCGGCGTAGGTGCCGCGCAGTTCGGGCGGGACGCCGGGGTGGCGCTTGGTGAAGCCGCGCACATGGAGTTCGTAGATGACGGTGTCGGCCCAGGGGGTCTTGGGGCGCCGGTCGTCGAGCCATTCGTCGGGCGGGCCGTCGGAGCCGTCGGGTCCGTCGGGTCCTTCGGGTCCTTCGGAGGCATCGTCGCCGACGACCACGCCTTTGGGGACGTACGGAGCCGAGTCGCGGTTGTCGCGCACGGTGTCGGCGATGTGCTGCTGCGGCCAGTCCCGCACATGGCCGTACACCTCGGGCGGCAGCGCCCCGTGCCACGCGCGCGGGATCACCCCCGCGCCCCCGAAGTCGCCGTCCACGGCGCGGGCGTACGGGTCGAGCAGCAGCTTGGCCGGGTTCCAGCGGGCGCCGGTCCACGGGTCCCAGCGGCCGTGCACCCGGTAGCCGTACCGCCGCCCCGGGAGCACGCCGGGCACGAAGCCGTGCCAGATCTCATGGGTCCGCTCGGTGAGCGGACAGCGGGTCTCGGCCCCGTCGTCGTCGAACAGGCACACCTCCACACCCTCCGCGCCCTGCGCCCACAGCGCGAAGTTGGTGCCGACCACCCCACCGGGCCCGGTCCGCACCCGAGCCCCGAGCGGCTGCGCGCTGCCCGGCCACACCGGGGCGCCCCCGGTCGGCTCGCCGTGCGGGTCGGGGAGCAGCGCGGGCGCGGCGGGCGGGCCCGAGTCCGCGCGGCGGCCGTTCCGTAAGCCGTCCCGGTCGCTGCCGCGATCGTCGTCTCGTACGCCGCCGCGATCGTCGTCCCGTACGCCGCCGGGCTCGACGGCCCGTACGCCGCCTGGTCCGGCGGCCCGCTCGTCGCCCCCTCCGATGGCCGCCGCGCCCGTACGCGGCCTCGGCAACCCGTTGTGCGCTTTCCCCTGCTCGGCTGCATGCTGCGACACGTAGCGCCTCCGGCGTTCGCGGCTCCGGCCGTGGGGCTCCGGCCGTGGGGCTTGGACTGTGGGGCTTGGACCGTGCGGCGTCCCGTGCCGCTGCCGCCCTCTCCTGTTCTGCCCGCGATGGGGCCAACCCTCACGTTTCGCCCGGCGTGCCCAGGGCCAGGGCCCCTCACCTGGGACTGAACCGTGACATAGAGCGGGAGCCCGCTGTCAGTGGCGTGTGATTTCCTGATCGCTACGCACGTGCGCGCGACCGAACTCCCCGCTGTCCGGGTGGGTATGAGTTCCTGTCGAACGCGCGCGTGCGCGGGACACAGCGGGAGACAGCGGGGGTGCCGCGGGGCGCGGTGCGGGCGGAGGGGAGAGCCGTAGTGGAAGTACAGCCGATATCGGGAGCGTTGAGGGCGCGGGGCCGTAAGGGGCTTCTCGCGCTGCTGACCGGGGGAATGCTGGTGTTCGCGACCGCCTGCGGTGGGGGCGGCGGGTCGGACGACGGGAAGAAGAACGAGGGCGGCGACAAGGGCGGGGGCGACCGGAAGACCTCGCGCGCCGTCGTGGCGATCACGCCGGGGGACGGGGCGAAGGGCGTCAACACCCATGGGGCGCTCAAGGTGACGTCGGACAACGGCAAGCTCACCTCCGTCAAGGTCAAGGACCCCAAGGGCAAGGAGATCGACGGGAAGATCACCGAGGACGGCGGCAGCTGGCGGCCCTCCCGGCATCTGAGCTCCGCGACCACCTATACGGTCGACGCCGTCGCCAAGGACTCCCAGGGGCTGACCGCCTCCCGGCACTCCTCCTTCACCACGCTCCGGCCCAAGAAGACCTTCGTCGGGGTCTACACACCGGAGGACGGCTCGAAGGTCGGCGTCGGCATGCCGGTCTCGATCCACTTCACCCGGGGCATCACCGACCCCGGAGCCGTGGAGCGGGGGATCAAGGTCTCGGCCTCCCCGTCGGTGCCCATCGAGGGCCACTGGTTCGGCAACGACCGGCTGGACTTCCGGCCGGAGAAGTACTGGGCGCCGGGCACCAAGGTCACCCTCAGCATGGACCTCGACGGCGTCGAGGGGCGGCCGGGCGTCTACGGCGAGCAGAAGAAGACCGTGAAGTTCACCATTGGCCGCAGCCAGATCTCCGTGGTCGATGCCAAGAGCAAGAAGATGGTGGTCAAGCGGGACGGCAAGACCATCAAGACGCTCCCCATCACCTCCGGCGCGCCCGGTTACGAGACGTACAACGGCAAGATGGTCATCAGCGAGCGGCTGTCGGTGACCCGGATGAACGGCGCCACGGTCGGCTACGACGGCCAGTACGACATCAAGGACGTGCCCCACGCGATGCGGCTGTCCACTTCGGGCACCTTCATCCACGGCAACTACTGGGCGGGCAAGCCGACCTTCGGCTCGGCGAACGTCAGCCACGGCTGCGTCGGCCTCTTCGACCAGCGGGGCGGCGGCGACAAGTCGACCCCGGCGGCCTGGTTCTTCCGTAACTCGATCATCGGTGACGTGGTCGTGGTGAAGAACTCGCACGACGACACCGTCCAGCCGGACAACGGGCTCAACGGATGGAACATGTCGTGGGCGAAGTGGAAGGCCGACCAAAAGGGATGACGGGGAGAGGCGGGGCGTAGCGGCGGGGCGTAGCAGACACGGGGAGGCTGTGGGCGGCGTGCTAACGGACGCTAACCTGCGCTCATGACTGTGAACCTCGAGGTCGCCGAGGGCGTCGGCACCATCCGGCTGGACCGTCCGCCCATGAACGCGCTGGACATCGCCACACAGGACCGGCTGCGGGAGCTCGCCGAGGAGGTGACCGGGCGCGACGACGTACGGGCCGTGGTGATCTGGGGCGGCGAGAAGGTGTTCGCGGCCGGCGCGGACATCAAGGAGATGCGGGACATGGACCACGCCGGAATGGTGGCCCGGTCCCGCGCCCTCCAGGACTCCTTCACCGCCGTCGCCCGGATCCCCAAGCCCGTCGTCGCCGCCGTCACCGGTTACGCCCTCGGCGGCGGCTGCGAGCTGGCGCTGTGCGCCGACTACCGGATCGCCGGCGAGAACGCCAAGCTCGGCCAGCCGGAGATCCTGCTCGGTCTGATCCCGGGCGCGGGCGGCACCCAGCGGCTGTCCCGGCTGATCGGCCCGTCCCGAGCCAAGGACCTCATCTTCACGGGCCGTCAGGTCAAGGCCGACGAGGCGCTGACGCTCGGGCTCGTGGACCGCGTCGTACCGGCGGAGGAGGTCTACGAGCAGGCGCACGCGTGGGCGGCCCGGCTGGCGCGGGGTCCGGCGATCGCGCTGCGCGCGGCCAAGGAAGCGGTGGACTCGGGCCTGGAGACCGATCTGGAGACCGGTCTCGCCATCGAACGCGGCTGGTTCGCGGGGCTGTTCGCCACCGAGGACCGTGAGATCGGGATGCGGAGCTTTGTCGAGGAGGGGCCGGGTAAGGCCAAGTTCCGGTGAGCGGTGGCCCGGGCGGTGGCGGCCGCCACCGCCCGGGCTTCCGTGGGCGTTTCCGTGGGGGCTTCGTGGGGGTCCAGCGGGCGTTTCAGTAGGGGGTTTCAGTAGGGGTCTCCGTGGGGGGTTCCGTGGGGGTCTCCGCTCGGTGAGCGATGCCCCGTGCGAGCGAATTTCTTTGGCCGCCAGCCAGTCCCCGGACGCCCCGCTCCGGTACGCTGGGTGATCGCGCAGATGCACCGTGAGATCGCTGGTCAGGCGGGGTATTTGGGATATCTGGCTGCCGCTGGCATATGTTGGAGCCGGTTTGTGGCGCCTGGGGCCCGGGTGTTCGGAATCCCACGGTTCGGCCCCGGACGGCCGGTCCGGCGGCCATGATGGGGGGCATGGCGGGCTTGGAGGGTATGGAGCAGCCGCAGCGCACCGGTACGGCCGCGGCTCGGCGGGCGCCGTCCATCGATGACGAGTCGGTCGCCAAGGCGGTCGACCTGTTCGGGAACCCTGCGGTCGACGAGGTGCGGCTGCCCTCCCGCCCGGAGTCGGCGGGCACCGCCCGCCGGCTGGCCGAATGTGTCGTGCTGCGCGACTGGGGCCTGACCCCTCAGCTGGCCGAACACACCGTGCTGCTGGTGTCGGAGTTGGTGGGCAACGCCGTCCGGCACACCGGCGCCCGTACCTTCGGACTGCGGATGCTGCGGCGCCGTGGCTGGATCCGGGTGGAGGTGCGGGATCCCTCGCGTGGTCTGCCGTGTCTGATGCCGGTGGACCCGCTCGATACGAGCGGGCGGGGGCTGTGGCTGGTGGATCAGCTCGCCCAGCGGTGGGGGGCGGATCTGCTGCCACGCGGTAAGACGACGTGGTTCGAGATGCGGGTGACCGAGCCCTGACGTCCCGGTAGGGCGGCGCCTGCTGTATGCCGAACGCCTGCTGAATGCCGAAGAGGCCCCCATCGTCGGTTCGCGACGATGCGGGACCTCTTTCGGGTCCGCCGCGGATGGTGAAAGGGGTGTCATCCGTGGCAGAGGGGTGAACGACCTGGCCCGGGTCGATGGGGGGTCGCGTGTCTCACTATCGCAGAGGTCAGAGGCCGTAACCAACTCAATCCAAGGTGAGGTATGACACTTGCCTTGTTAATGGTGGGTATAAGCTGTGGGTTTCCTTTATAGCGTCTTTCCTGCCGCTGAATTTCCAGTGGTCCATACCGTGACGCGAATTCTTTCTTTGCCTCTCAATCCTTGGCATGGCCCTGTCGACACCTCACCATGGAACCGCGCTACGCGCGTCACACCCCCACTGTCACGGCTATGGATTCCGGGAGACCCCCCATGGAAACGCACGGCCGCACCCCCTCCCGCCGTACCCTGCTGCGTTCCGGTGCCTATCTCGGCGCCGCCGCCGCGGGACTCACTACCGCCGCCACGACCCCCGCACGAGCCGACGCCAGACGCGATCGGGCCGCCGTCGCCTACCCACCCACCCACTGGATCCCGGCCAGCACCTCGAATTACCGGGTGTCCAGCCGCCCCACCGCGTATCCGATCGACTTCGTCGTCATCCATGTGACGCAGGAGACGTTCCCGGACGCGATGAAGATCTTCCAGGACCCGGCCAAGCAGGTCTCCGCGCACTACATGGTCGCCTCGGCCGACGGCTACATCGGGCAGTTCGTCCGCGAGAAGGACGTCGCCTGGCACGCCGGAAACCGGGACTACAACAACCGCAGCATCGGCATCGAGCATGAGGGCTGGGTGGACAAGCCGGAGTACTTCACGGACGAGCTGTACGCCTCCTCCGCGGCCCTGACCGCCGCCGTCTGTGACCGCTACGGCGTGCCCAAGACCCGGGCCCACATCATCGGCCACAGCGAAGTCCCGAACGCCGACCACACCGACCCCGGCAAGTACTGGGACTGGGACCGCTACATCGACCTGGTCAAAGCAGCCTGACGCGGCGCCGCGCGGGCCCCGGACGCACCCTGCGCACGCTACGCCCCCTGACGGGGCCCGCTAATCTGTGCGGGTCAGAGAAATGCACAGAAGGGGCGGTCACGTGGCGGACATCGAGGCGGCGCGGAAGGCGTTCGAACGGTACGACCTCAACGGGGACGGACTGATCAGCGCGGCCGAGTACAAGAGCGTGATGGCTCAGCTGGGGGACCCGTATGTCACGGAGCCTGTCGCCCAGGCCGTGATCAACTCTCATGACTCGAACGGCGACGGACTGCTTTCCTTCGACGAGTTCTGGGCCGCCCAGAACGGCAGCTGAACAACAGCCCGGAGCGGGAGCTGCGCGACCGGGCGAGTGAGTGAGTGAACGAGCGCATGCGGCGCGGCCGGCGGATCACCGCCCGCCGCGCCGCTGTGCGCCGGCCCGCCGCCGGCGGTCGTTGCACAGCAGACAGCGCCCGTATCCCGGCGGCAGCGGGTCGTCCTTGTCCCCGTACAGCGGGTCGACGGCGCCGCGCGGATGCTCCGAACAACCCGTCGCCCCGTGCACCGCCCCCAGCGCGCCGGCCGCCGCGAGCGCCCGGCGCAGGGCGTC
>NZ_MUNE01000520.1 GCF_002154605.1 Streptomyces milbemycinicus
GCGGGCCGCGGCCCGCGCATCGTCATGCTGACCACCTTCGACCTCGACGAGTACGTCTACGACGCCCTGGCCGCCGGCGCCAGCGGCTTCCTCCTCAAGGACATGACCGCGGAACGCCTCTTCGAGGCCGTACGCGTGGTCGCGGCCGGCGACGCCCTGCTCGCCCCCACCGTCACCCGCCGCCTCATCGGCGAGTTCGTCCGCCTACGCCCCCACACCGCCGAACCCTCCCCGCTCGCGCTCCTCACCCCGCGCGAAACCGAAGTGCTCCGCCTCATCGCGGAGGGCCTGTCCAACGCTGAGATCGCCGCCCGCCTCACGGTGAGCGCCGAGACCGTCAAGACCCACGTCAGCCGAGTCCTGGCCAAACTCGGCGCCCGCGACCGCGCCCAAGCGGTGATGCTGGCGTATGAGTTCGGCCTGGTCGTGCCCCGTTCGGGTGGCGCGGGGCCCGGGGCGCGACGATTCCCGGAGCGGTTGTGACTGCTACGGGATGAAGCGAATGGTGACGTTCGCCCAGCCGTCCGGGCTCATGTACTGCCATGTGCCGAGCTCGTCCGCCGTGAGCATCGCTTGGGAGTACAGGGCTGCGACGAGGAGTTTCCAGGGCTCGGGCCTCTCGGTGGTTTCCTCGCGTGACAGATCGCGTAGTGACTTGTCGGATGTGCTGAAGAACGTCCATTCGGCGTGCCAGGGTCCGTCAGCCATGGGGGATCGCTCCGGCGAAGTGCTCTGTGTCGTGGCTTTGTGGTGAGTATGGGACGACGACACGCCGTGTCGTCAGCGTGTCGTCGTCCCATACTCACCACAAATGGGGTCAGGGGTCTGTCTACGCGGGGGCTATGCCGCGTTGGCGCTGGGCGTGAAGCTGTGCGATGGCCCGCAGTTGGCGCCGCTCGTACTGTGTAGCGGGTCGCACTGAGGCACAGTGTGATCGCCATTTGAGGCCGGTGGGGCGGGTGAGGCAGACCATCGGTCCGTCGAAGTCGGTGATTGTTCCCGGCATTTCGTAACGCCGGTCGTAGACCACCATGCCGACCGCCAGACGGGGGAGGATGCCGGTCCAGTCCGCGCCGTTCACCGCTTCACCCTGGCACGGCATCGGGCGCGCGGGAACGGGGAGGGCGGCGGGTCGGCCCCGGGTGGGATGAACACGACGCCGGAGCGCACGTCCAGCGCTCCGCTGTACCGTGTCCACCACCCCTCGGGGGAACCCTCGTATGAGGTGTCCGCGAACGGGTCGGTGTCCGTCCACGTGGTCGTCTCGACCGGAGGCGCGTCAGCGTTGGCCCCCCAGGGGCTTGGCGCGTCGACCCTGGTGGCTGGTGCGTGGTTCACTTCGCCCCCCGTCCCAGATGCTGAGCGATCTGTTCGCTCAGGGCCACCGACTGTTGCCGCAGTTCCTCCAGGGTCGGGCGGTCCTGGCCGCCCTGCTGATGCTCGTCGTGTCCGTGCTGTCCGTCGTCCTGCCCCTGCTGCGGCGGGGGCGTTGTTGGGGTGTTCACCTACGTCACCACCCTCATGCCGTGGATGACGCGCGGGCCGATGTCGATGCCGCGCATGGCCAGCCACAGCGTCCGCCGCCGACGCCGCCGCAACCGACGCTCGGCGCTCTGCTCCCGCTGCTGTTCGTACGCGACGACGTACGGCCGGACCATGGCCGCCGCGTGGCCGTCCGGCGGCCCGGAGGCCGGGCGGAACGGGACGGTGGGGCCGTCCGCGCGCTCCGCCGAAACGGGCCGCGCGGGCGCGTCGGGCAGGCGCGCCGTGTGCATCGTCGGCGCGCCTTGGTGCCGCACGGCGGGGCGGCCGTTGGCAGCCTCGGCCGCGCGGTGACGGCCGGACGGCGGCAACAGCAGCCGTAACAGCGCTACGAAGATCCAGGCGATAGCCTGGGCCATGCTCATCAACCTCCAAGCGGTTGAGGGGCCACGCCCCCCGGGCCCGTCGCAGTCGGGTTGCGGGCGTCTTGCATGTGGCGAGGATCTGGAGTAAGGCCGCCGTCCACCTCGACTACGAACGCGAACTCGCCCAGCAGTTGGATAGGGCGACCGGGGTTCCGTCAGTTCAACGCGGGGATGGGACGGTCCGGAGCGTCGAGCCAGGGAGTGTGCACGCCGTCGGGCGTGATCGTCATCCCGAAGCGGGTGGGATCGGGACTGCCGACGTGCCGCCACCAGTGGTACGCCGCCTCCACCTCGCTCCACAGTCGACGCGGACCGTGCTCCCACACCATGAACCGCTCATCGGTCCGACCGTCCCAGTCGACGGCCGCCCACGACGTGGCATCGGTGGTGGCCAGCCACAGCCGGGAAGTCACCCCCTCGACGGGGTTGTCGTGCCACGTCCGCCACACGTCCCGCGTCATGAGCCCGATAGCGAACTGAGCCGCCCAGTCGTCCCCCGTCACTGCCCAGGGCGACAGTCGCGCGATGGACTCGGTCGGCACATGCTCATCGCGCACCACGTCCCGGTAGATCCGCAGATCCGTGCGCTGGTTACGCATGAGCATGAACGCCGAATGTGGAGAGAACCAGCCGGATGCCCGCCCTTGTCCATCCACCGTCAGTCGCAGGAGCCCGTAACAGAACCACGGTGACTCCCACGGGGTGAGGATTACTCCGCCCGGTCGTGTCTGTTCCACCCAGGCGCGGGGCACATCCCGCACCGAACAGGTGGCGATGACCCGGTCGAAGGAGGCGGCGGCCGCATGGTTGACCGCCCCGTCTCCGCTGATCACCGTCGGCTCCAGCCCTACGTCCTTCAGGCGGCGCGCGGCCTGTTGTGCGAGAACGGGGTCCACCTCGACCGTGGTGACCAGCCCCGGACCCAGCCGGTGCGACAGGAGTCCAGCGTTCCAGCCCGTGCCGGTGCCGATCTCCAGCGCTCGGCACCCATCCGCCAGGTTCAGCAGGTCGAGCATGCGGAAGACGATGGACGGTGCGGATGCCGACGAGGACGGCCAGCAGTCGCCGTCACCCGGATCGGTACCGTCGTTGATCTGTGTGATCACCGGATCGTCCGCGTAGGCCGTCTGCAGCCAGGCCGCCGGGTCCGCCGCGTACGAGCAGGGCGTCAGGTCCTCACCCACCCACACTCTCTCCGGCAGAAACGCGTGGCGCGGAACGGCCCAGAAGGCGCGCTCCCACTCCTGTGCCAGAGGTGAAGGGAGTGTTTTGTTGAGAGTTCTGAGCAGACCGCGCATGGCGATCTGCTCAGCCGCACCAATGTTCACCATCAGGCGCGCTCTACTTCCCGTGCTTCGGGGGCTGCTTGGGCTGCGCGGTGTCCGGCGACGGCGCCGAGGTACCCGGGTCCTTCTTCCCCGAGTGCTTCCCATCGCCCCCGCCGCCGCCATTACCTGTTCCCCATGCCATGACCTGCTCCCTCGGTTGTGGCTGTCATTACGGTGGTGCACCCGCTCCGACCTCGGCCCATCTTGGGGTCGGAGCGGGAGTCAACAGGCATTGCTGACAACGTCAAGGAAACCGCTGGAATATGACGCACTCCACGGCATCAATGCGGCAGTCTTGATGCACATCGGCTGCACGGTGTGCACCACGCACGTGATAGGCGAGGTTGAGAGGGGGACGCTCGTGGGCCTTGCTGAGCGGCGGAAGGTCCTGGGCTACAGTCAGGAGACGTTGGCCCAGGCGCTCGGCGTCGACCGCACAACAGTTGGCCGCTGGGAGTGCGGAAAGAGCGAGCCTCAGCCACCGTTACGACCGAAGCTGGCTGAGATTCTGCAAGTCGACCTTGCCGACCTGGACTCCCTCTTAGGGCGATCACACGCCTTGCCCCAGGAGGCCGCAGGGTCATCACCGTCCAGCGACGACCACACCCCGGGGGTCACCGAGGACATGATCCGACGCGAGTTCCTGCGCGCTATAACGGTGACCGGTGCACTGGCGGCATTGCCCGGTGACGAGGTGGAAGAGCTCAGTGAAAGGGCGCACCGAGGGGCCGTGGCCGACTTTCTGCGAATGAACGCCCACCTGTGGCAGGTGTACCAGCTCGCCTGCTCGAAGGGGCCGGTTCTCCCTATCGTGCACGAGCAGCTTGGCACCTTGAGTAAGGCGTTCAAGAAGCGACCCAGCACAGAAGTGCCGTCACTGTGCGGCGCCGCAGGAGATCTCTTCCAGCTCGCCGGGGAGCTTGCCTTCGACAGGAACCGCTACGCGGATGCTGCCTCCTCGTATGCCGTGGCGGCTTCGGCGAGCAAGGACGCGGGGGCTTTTGATCTCTGGGCTTGCGCACTCATCAGGCATGCGTACATCGATCTGCATGACCGCCGCTACGGAGAGGCCGCAAACCTTCTCTCGGCTGCGGAACGGATCGCCAGGCGTGGGGACAGCGAGCTGTCAACGCGTCATTGGGTCGCAGCCGTGCAGGCAGAGGCGTATGCGGGCATGGATGATTTCACCGCCTGTGAGCGTGCGCTTGACAAGGCCGAACAGGTGACGCACCTGACTGGCTTGGGCCACAACGGTGGATGGCTGCGATTCGACGGCTCGCGGCTTGCCGAGGAGCGGGGAGCCCGCTACTTGCAGCTCGGGCGCCTTGACCTTGCCGAGAACGCCCTCGTGACGGCATTGGGTGAACGCGCCCTCGCTCCGGGGCACTCGTTCCGTCGCCGGGGGGCTGTGCTTGTGGATCTCGCCGTCATCGGAGCAAAGCGCCGTGACGTAGATCAGGTTGTGACGTTCGGCCGTAAGGCCCTGCGACTGGCGCAGGAGTCCTCTTCGGGCTATGTCGCCCGTAGGCTCCGGGCGCTGCGAGCTGAGTTCGGCCCACTGGCCCGCGATGGCCGTGTGGCCGGGCTGAAGGCGGAGATCAACGCGTTGGGCACGACGTGACGAGAGAGGCAGGCATGTCCCAGATCGAAGGTGCACGAGTGTTTCGCGAGGCGTGGATCGCCGGTGTACAGGAGCACTTTCCCGGCGAACCAAAACCCAGCTATGTCACGCCTTGGGACGACACCCCGGAGTGGGAGCGCCAAGCCGCTGGTTCCGTGTACGAGCAGGTACACCGGTTCCTGGAGCTGAGTGGCGGCCACGCGTCACGCCTGTCGCGTGAGCAGAAGGGCCGCTTCATCGCAATCTGCTGGACGGCGCAGATCTTCAAGCACTTCGAGGACCCGAAGCCCTCATACGTGGCGGACTGGCCCAACTTGCCGGACTGGCAGAAGGAAACCGACGCGGACATCTTCGAAGCCATCGAGAAGTCTCTGAGCTGAGGCCCGTCAGGAACGGCCCGGTCTTCTGTCGCGTACGGCCCCGGTTCCCAGGCGGAACCGGGGCCGTACGCATGGTGGGCTCAGCCGTCGACAGCATCACGACACCCTCTTCGCGAGCCTCCTGAACGCTCGAAGACGGGTATGGGGCATGGAGTCGGCTTGTGTCAGATCTCGTACAGGTGGTGCGGAATCGCTCGCTTCCAAACCACCTCGAAAGCGGTGAAGCAAAGCTTCACGGTCTCCGCGTCTGCTGTGATCTCGTCCTCCACCACCACACCGTCACCCGAGAAGTGGTGCACTCTGAGCAAGGTCGTGTCGAACAACCAGAAGTCGTTCCCGGGTAGTGGGATGTTCGTGGTCAGACGCCGGGGCAGCCACCGTACCTGCTCTCCTGCCGTGACGTTGGCGTGGGTGACGTAGTGCTCCCACCGGATGTACTCCGATACGGGCTCGGAGACGACTCGGGTTCGGCGGATCGCCACACCCCGGGCCACGGTGTCCGCAATCAGCTGATCGTAGGGATGCCACCAGGATTCGCGATCCTCCCAGTCGATCCGTTCACCGCGCCGCCATGCCTCGAACCGTTCCGTAGGAGCGTAGAAGTCTCGTAGCTCCAAATGGACGGCCGACTGCTCGGTCTGGCCAAGCAGCTCAGCGAAGCTGGGCACGCTCGACGGCATCGCATGCCTCCTTGATCATCGGGATCATCCGGGATGGGATCCCGACCGTAACGGAGTGGGGCGGCAGCGGAAGCTTCGGTTCAGTGGGCGGGCACTGACTTTTGTCATCGGCAGGTGGTGATGGCCGGATCTGCCCGCCGCGGCGCGCGATCGGCAGGATCGAAGTGTCAGCAGGAAGCCAGGAAGCGCGACACCGACCACCGAGGGACGGATGGACATGAGCGGCGTCATCACCTCCGAGCGGGGCCAGGAGCAGGGCCAGGAGCAGGACCAGGCCACTGCCACGGCGCCCGCCACGGACCTCGTGGACGTCAAGCCGCTGCCGGTGTGGTTCTTCGCCTTCGAGGGCGTGTGCGGCGCGGCCTACGATCTGTGTCATGCGTGGTCGGGGGCGTGGATGGTGATCGCCGCCTTCGCCGCCGTCAATATCGTGGTGGGGCTGACCGTGCTGCGCCGCCGGATGAAGCTGGTGCGGGCGATGCTGAAGAACTCCCGCACCCGGAAGATCGCCTTCGGGCTGATCGCCCTGCGTCTGGGCGCGCATGCCGCGCTGGGGGCGGTTGGCGCCGAGGTGACGTCGACGGCGGGGCATCTGGCGTTTGCCGCGGTGATGTTCGGGGCCACGGTGGCCCTGCTCTACGTCGACCAGCGCATCGCCTTCAAAGCACTGGGCCTCGGGGACGCGCGATAGGCCCGGCAGTAGGCCCGGCAGGGGGACTGGCCCCCTGCCGGGTTAGCGTGTCAGCCGCACTTGCGGCCGCTGTTGATGCAGCTCACGGCCTGCTTCATCAGCTTCTGCGACATTACGTTGATGAAGTCGCCGTGGTCCGTCACCGGCTTGTGCAACTGCTCGGGGAAGCTGTCCACCGCGAAGTTCCGGGCGCCGGGCGCGAGCTTGTAGGTGATCCGCTGGACCAGCTGCGGGATGGCCTTGAACCCCTGCTGGCACGAGCCGTCCGCGCGGGCGAACGCCACATGCGTACGGTGGTTCGCGCTGTCGATGTTCTTGCCGTCCCAGCAGCTCTGGAACTTGAACGTGCGCACCACGTTGCTGCCCTTCGGGCACAGCGGGTACTTGTCCTTCAGCTGGCGGTTCTCGAATCCGGTGCAGCTCCAGGACGCGTTGGCGTTGGCCGTGCCGTTGGTGAACGCCTTGGCGTCACCGGTGATGATGCGCAGGAACTTGGGCATCTCCACGACCTTGGAGACGGGGTTGCCCTTGAAGCTGAGCTGTACGGAGGTGGGCCGCAGGATGCGCCCCACGTTGCCCTCCGTTCCGCCGCCCGGGGCGCCCGCGTCGAACTCCTTCGTGCCGTCCTGGAGCCGCAGGACCGGCCAGTAGTGGGTGGAGCGGTCGCCGTTGGTGCAGGTGGTCCCGGCGGATTCGAGGACCTGGTTGGAGGCGAAGGCGTCGGTCTTCTTATTGCCGACGTAGTCGTGCATGTGGTGGGCGCCGTTGCTCACGCCGGGGGCCACGATGACGTTGTCGGAGTTGAAGTGCTTGTTCTCGTTGCGTCCGCAGCGCGAGGAGAAGGTGCCCTTGGAGCCCTTGCCCTGCACCCGGGGGTTCTTGACGTTGGGCTTGACCTTGCGGATGTCCACGAAGTCCGCCCGCTGCGGGCCGGACTGCTGCTGACCGCCCGTGCCCTGGGCGCCCGTGCCCTGACCGCCCGTGCCCTGGGCGCCCGCGGCCGGGGCCGTGTTCCCCGCCGCGGGGGTGTTCGGCGCCGCGGCCTGGGCGTCCGCGGCGGCCGCCTGATCCTGCTTGACCGTGCAGGCCGCGAGCGAGTCCAGGCCCGACGGGCGGGGCTGGACCTTCTCGATCTCGGTGGCGATCCGGTCCAGGGTCTGCCGCCGCTCGGACGTCAGCGGGTCCAGTACGCGGGTGCGTACGGACTCCTGGTCGGCCTTCGCGCCCGGCTCCGCGAGCCGCTGGTACGCGTCGGCGACCTGGCTGTCCATCTTCGCCAGCTCGTTGTTGACGGCGGGCCGCGCCTGCTGCGGCACGTTCGACAGGCTGGTGGCGACATCCGGGCACTTGACCGTCATGCCGGCCCGCGCAGCCGCCTGTTGCGCCGGGGTCTCCTTGGCTGCCGAGGCGTTGTTGTCGGTCATCAGGAGCGCTCCGCCCCCGACAGCCAAGGCCGTCACACCGACCACGGACATCACGATCACTCGGGACCGCTTATGTCTCTTCCTGTTTTTCACCGGGCCGCCCCTCATCGGTTGTCGTCGCATACCGAAGAGATACGTAAACGGGGGCGGTTCTTCTCAGCGTTCTTGTCAGCCGCCTTCCGTATCCCGCCGCCCACCGGGGCTGACCAGCCCGGTTTCATACGCCACGACCACGGCCTGGACCCGGTCGCGCAGCCCGAGCTTGGCGAGGATGCGGGCGACATGGGTCTTGACGGTGGCCTCGGAGAGATGGAGGCGGGCGGCGAGTTCGGCATTGGACAGGCCCTGGGCCAGCAGCCGCAGGACCTCGGCCTCGCGCGGGGTCAGCGCGGCCAGGTCGCGGTGGAGCGCGGAGGTGTCGGGGTCCCGGCGGGCGTAACGCTCCACGAGGCGGCGGGTGATGGCCGGGGCCAGCAGCGCGTCGCCGGAGCGGACCATGCGGACGGCGGCGACCAGATGTTCGGGGGTGACGTCCTTGAGGAGGAAGCCGCTGGCCCCGGCGGACAGCGCCGCGTAGACGAAGTGGTCGAGGTCGAACGTGGTCAGGATGATCACGCGGGGCTCGCCGGGGGCGCCGGTCAGAATGCGCCGGGTCGCCTCCAGACCGTCCACATCAGGCATCCGGATGTCCATCAGCACCACATCCGGCCGGGTGCGCCGGACCGCCTCGACGGCCTCGGCGCCGTCCGCCGCCTCGGCGACCACGTCGATGCCGTCGGCCGCCAGGATCATCGTGAAGCCGGTACGGACGAGCGCCTGGTCGTCGGCGACCACCACGCGCAGCGGCCCGGTCACCTCTCCTCCAGGGGGCACATCTCCTCCAGGGGGATGGTTGCTTCGACGCGGTAACCGCCACCGGGGCGCGGCCCGGTGTGCAGGGTCCCACCGTAGACGGACAGCCGTTCGTGCAGTCCGATCAGCCCGCGCCCGCCGCCGGCCGCCGCGGACGCGCTGGGGGTGCCGCCGGTGTCGGTGACCGCCACCCGAAGCTGGTCGTCGCCGTAGGCGACGGTGACCTCCGCCGTCGATCCGACCGCGTGCTTCACGGTGTTGGTCAGCGCCTCCTGCACCATGCGGTACGCGGCGAGGCCGATCCCGGACGGGACGGGCCGCGGCGTCCCGGACACTGTCAGCTCGACCGGCAGTCCGGCCTCCCGCACCCGGGCGACCAGCGCGTCCAACTGGCCCAGGCCCGGCTGGGGGGCGAGGTCCGGGGCGGCCCCGGCCTTGTCGGAGGCCCCGCCTCTGTCGCCGTCGTCCATGGTCAGCAGGCCCATGGCGTGGCGCAGTTCGGCCATGGCCGCCCGGCCGCTCGCCTCGACCGCGAGCAGCGCCTCGCGGGCCCGGTCGGGGGTGGCCGCCATGACCTTGCGGGCGGCCCCCGCCTGGATGATCATCACGCTCACGTTGTGCGTCACCACGTCATGCAACTCGCGGGCGATACGGGCGCGTTCCTGCTCGGCGGCGCGGCGCAGCTCCGCGGCCCGCTCCCGCTCCAACGCGGACATCCGCGCGTGGGTCTCGCCGGCCCGCAGCTGCCAGGTGCGCAGCCCGTTGGCCGCCACCACGATCGGCACCAGGATCAGCAGCGGGATGTACTCGTTCTGGACGACGGGCAGGGTGCCGTCCGCGAGCCTGCTGAGCGCGAACACCGCCACCGGCAGACTCGCCAGCGTGGCCCGCCGGTACGGACTGTAGGCCGCGGCGCCGTAGGCGGCGATCACGCAGGCGTAGGAGGTGATCCTCGGCGCCTCGGTCGGCGTCAGCGCGACCGCGACCGTCACGATCCACAGCACGGCGAGCGGATACCGGCGGCGCAGCGCGAGCGGCGCCGAGGCGAGGACCGCCAGGGCCGCCGGGCCGAACCAGCCTCCGTGCTCGTCGGGGTACGCGGGCGGTTCGCCTGGGGGCAGGGGCTGCTCGTCGGGGTACGTGGGTGGTTCGCCTGGGGGCAGGGGCTGCCCGTCGGGGTACCACGGCTGGACCACGCCGTCGACGACTTCCCCGGCCGGGCTGTCCGCGTACTCCAGCGCGTACTGGACCGCGGCGATGCCCAGAACCAGCGCCAGCACCACGTCGAGGAACAGTCCGCGGCGGGTGGGGCGGGGCAGCGGGCCGGTGGCGCGCTTCAGCGGCCCGGCCAGCTCGCGCAGCCGGGCCGTCAACGGCACGTTCATCACCGGCTCATTCTCGCCATCGGCCCGGTCCCGGGACATCCTCCCGCCGGTCCTCGGGGCGCCCGCCCGTACATCGCTCGCCTACATCGCAGGGATGACCCCGGCCGTCCTCATCCCGGCGAGGTACCGGAAATGACCCGGCCGAGCGACGTGCCCAGGCAGGGCGCGCCCCTAGCGTCCAAGCGCCAGACGTACCTGTTGAGGGAGAGACGACCATGACCACGCCGGTGATCGAACTGCGGGATGTGAGCCGCGGATACGACGGGGGGCCGCCCGCGCTGGACGACGTGTCGCTGACCGTGCGGCCCGGGGAGGCCGTCGCGATCCTCGGGCCGTCCGGCAGCGGCAAGTCCACGCTGCTCAATCTGATCGCGGGCCTGGACCGGCCGGACGCAGGCACCGTCACCGTCGATGGGGTGCGCGTGGACACCCTGGGCGAGGCGGCGTCGGCGCGCTTCCGGCGCGCGAAGATCGGCATGGTCTTTCAGTTCTTCAATCTGCTCGACGATCTGACCGTCGAGGACAACGTCGCCCTGCCCGCGCGCATGGCGGGCCGGTCGCGCGGTGCGGCTCACCGGCGCGCGGCCGAACTGCTCCAGTCGCTCGGCGTCGACCGGCACGCCGACGCCTATCCGGGGCGGTTGTCCGGCGGCGAGCGGCAGCGCGTCGCGGTGGCCCGGGCCCTGGTCAACCGGCCCGCGCTGCTGCTGGCCGATGAGCCGACCGGCGCGCTGGACACCGCCGCGGGCGAGGCCGTCCGCGATCTGCTCACCGAGCTCAACGCCGCCGGGCAGACCGTGGTCCTGGTCACCCATGACCTCGCGCTGGCTCAGTCCTGTACGACGCGTACGGTCCGGCTGGTCGACGGCCGGGTCGCCGCAGAAGGGCACACCGTCATGGCGGAGGAGGCCCGATGAGCGCCCTGGGCCGCGTCGTGCGCTCGGGGGTGCGCCGCCGCCGGATGCAGAACGCCGTGATCGGCCTGGCCACCACAATGGCGGTGACCGCGGCCGTCCTGTGCGCCTCGCTGCTCGTGGCCTCCAGCGCGCCGTTCGCCGATGCCTTCGCCAAACAGCGCGGCGCGCATCTGTCGGTGCGGTACGACGCGGCAAAGGCCACGGCCGCGCAGCTGGCCGGGTCCGCGGACGCCCGCGGGGTCACAGCGGCGGCCGGGCCCTTCCCGACCGCGTCGGTCACCCCGAGCCTCGACGGCGAGAAGCTCGTACCGATGTCGGTTGTCGGCCGCGCCGATCCCGGCCGCGATCCGGTCGACCGCGTCACCCTGACCGAGGGAGTCTGGGCCACCCGGCCCGGCCAGATCGTGCTGTCCCACGATGCCGGAGTGCCCCCTTCGCCGGGCCTGCGGCTGAACTTCCCGGACCTGCCCGGCGAGCCGACGCTGACCGTGGTCGGCGTGGCCCGCTCGGTCAGCCGCACCGCCGACGCCTGGGTGGCCCCCTCCCAGATCGCCGCGCTGACCGCGCCCGGCGCTCGCCCCGGCTATCAGATGCTCTACCGCTTCGCTCACGCGGACACCGGTGCCCGGATCGCCGCGGGGCGCGCGGCGGTGACGGCGGCGGTG
>NZ_MUNE01000521.1:0-474 GCF_002154605.1 Streptomyces milbemycinicus
CGGCCCGGCTGCCGGGGTGGGGGGCGGCCCGGCCGGGTGGGTCAGGAGAGGTGGAGCAGCTGGCCCGGGAAGATGAGGTTGGCGTCCTCGACGATGTCCTTGTTCAGCTCGAAGAGCTTCTTCCAGCCGCCGTCGACATGGTGCGCGTCGGCGATCTTGGAAAGGGTGTCGCCGGACTTGACCTTGTACTCGCCGTCGCCCTTCTTGAACGCGTGGCGGGCGTGCCCGCGCCCGGCGTGCTCGCTCTCGTCGCGGGGCTGCGCCTTCGGCTTGGCGGGCTGCGCGGGCTTGGCCGTCTGGGCCGGCTGGGCGGGCTTGGCGGGCTTGGCGGCCGGCTTCGAGGGCTGGGCGGTGGAGGTGGAGGGCGTCGGGGTGCCCGTGGTGGTCAGGTTCTTGCCGCACACCGGCCAGGCGCCCTTGCCCTGTCCGGCCAGGACCTTCTCGGCTATCTGGATCTGCTGGTCCTTGGTGGCC
>NZ_MUNE01000521.1:493-12248 GCF_002154605.1 Streptomyces milbemycinicus
CCGTAGAAGCCGTTGCCGGTGTTGATCGACCAGTTGCCGCCGGACTCGCACTGCGCGACCGCGTCCCACTGGGCGGTGGTCGCGGCCGAGGCGGAGGTGGCCCCCAGGAGCGGTGCGGCGACGGCCGCACCAGCGACGCCGGCGAGCGCGGCGATGCGGGTGACCTTGGAGGGACGGCGGTGCTTACCCTTGTCGTTACGCATGTTCGTTCCTCACCGACGCCTACGAGGTGAGCTGTCGGGTTCGGGCTGTGAGTTGCCCGGCCGGATGCGGCTGACCGCACCTTGGCTTCACCCCGAGCCGAACGGGCCCGTCTCCAGGCCGCTACGGCGCCTACCTTGGTTCCCCCGCTCCTGCCTTCGGCGCAAATGCGTCGGTTTCCCCCCGACCGCCGGCAGGACTCGGCGTGACGATCGACGGTGCCCGCGGTGGCGAGCGGGAAGACGTTAAACACACCTTCCGATGAGGTTCAAACCCCGACATCCCATCGAATGATGCCGTATCCGCACCCAGCCATCCCACATCTACGCAGGTGAGGCCGGGTGCGGAAAGATCGGACAGCCGACGCACGCCGGGCGATGTGACGAGATGTATGTCTCACCACCGCCAGATCGGGCAATTCACCCCGAACTGCCGCTATCTGGCGCTGAGATCGAGACGCTGACCAGGGTGAACAAGATCCGGGTCGATTCCGGTGAGGGATTCATCGGCCTCGTAGAGCTCAGGCGCCCCTCCGTCTGCCTTCTGGCCGTCCTGGTCGTCCGCGACGTCTGATACGCCGTCACCGCCGCGCACGGCGTAGTCCTCGCGACCGAGGGGCTGCAGGGGGATCTCGGCGCGCTCCGCGTCGTCGCGCGAGGCGTGGCGACCCGAGGACCGGGCGTCATCGTCCGCCGTACCCGCGGAGCCCTGCTCACGGGCGTCGGGCGCGCCGCGGTGGCGGCCGGTGGGGGAGGTGGCGGAGTCCTCGCCCTTCGCGTCGCGGTCGGAGCGCTCGTCACCCTTGCCGGACGCGGAGTCGTCCTCGTCGCGGGACGCTTCGCCGGAATCGCCGGACTTCCCACCCTTTTCACCGGACTTGTCGTCGGGGGTGGCGGAGGGGTCCGACTTACCGGTCTTGTCGGACGTATCGGAATCTTCGGAACTACCGGAACCATCAGAGCCGTCCGACCGATCGCCCCGGCTGGAGTTATCGGAAGATTCGCCCGTATCGGAGTCGCCGACCCCCGTCGGCTCCTTCGCCCCCCAGCTACCGCTGGGCGGTGCCCCCTCGGGCGCACCCTTCCCGTCGGGGTTCACGTCCAGTACGTCACCGAGGCCGGCGAGGCCTGCGTCCAGCGCACAGCTCGGCCAGGCGTCCGGGCCGCGGTCGGCGAGGATCGCCCGGGCGATGGCTATCTGCTGGGAGCGGCTGGCGAGGTCGGGGCGCGGGGCGTACTGCTGGCCGCCGTACTTCTTCCACATGTCCAAGGTGATCTGCAGACCGCCGTAGAAGCCATTGCCTCCATTGGCACTCCACATCCCGCCGCTCTCGCATTCGGCGACGCGGTCCCAGGTCTGGGTGGTGTCCGCGGCCTGGGCGCCGACGGCACCGAAGAGCGGCATGGCGATGCTCGCGCCCGTCACCCCCGCTGCGACCACGATTGCCGGAGCCTGGCGGGGGCGGCGGTGTCGACCGTTCCCGGAGCGCATGCGTTCTGCCTCTCGTGTGGCGGCTGAGTCGTCGGTTGAACATAGCGACGCCATCTGATCATCACAAGCAGATGTATCCCAGGTCACGCGGTGATCACGCCGTTGACGTTATGTCATATATGCCGGGCCCCAAGGGCGTTGCCCGCCCTCAAACCGGGTGCCACCTCAGATAATCGGGCCCCAGGTCACGGGCAGTTCGCGCAGCCCGCGCATGATCAGACCGCCGCGTCGGCGGATCTCTTCCGGCTCCACCGCGAGCCGCAGATCGGGCAGGCGCCGCAGCAGGGTGCCGATGGCGGTCTGGGCCTCCAGCCGGGCCAGTGGCGCGCCCAGGCAGTAATGGATGCCATGGCCGTAACCGAGGTGCTGGTTGTCGGCGCGGGAGAGATCGAGCACATCGGGTGAGTCGAAACGCTCGGGGTCGCGGTCGGCGGCGGCGAGCACCACCAGCACCGGCTCGCCCGCGGCGATCCGCTGCCCGCCGATCACCACTGGCTCGGTGGCGAACCGCCAGGTCGAGATCTCCACCGGCCCGTCATAGCGGAGCAGTTCCTCGACACCGGTCGCCAGCAGCCCCTCGTCCCCTTCCTGGGCGGCCCGGCGCAGCCGGTCGCACTGGGCGGGGTCGCGCAGCAGCGCATAGGTGCCATTGCCGATGAGATTCACGGTCGTCTCAAACCCCGCGAACAGAAGCACAAAGCACATGGCCGCGGCTTCGTTCTCGGTCAGCTGCTCGCCGTGGTCGCTGGCCCGGATCAGCCCGGAGATCAGGTCGTCCGCCTTCTCCCCGGCCTTACCCTCGGCGTTCTCGCGCAGCGACTCCCGCTTGCGGTGGATGAGATCGGCGAGATAGGCACGGATCCGCTTCACCGCCCGGGCCACCCCGCCGCGCGGCCCGCCGCCGTGCCGGATCATCATCCCGGCCCAGTCCCGGAAGTCGTCCTGGTCCTCGCGGGGGACGCCCAGCAGATCGCAGATGGCGTAGATGGGCAGGGGGAAGGCGAACTCATGGATCAGGTCCGCCTCTCCTCTTCTCTGGAACCCGTCGATGAGGCCGTCGGTCAGCTCCTGCACCCGCGGGGCGAAGGCCGCCACCCGGCGGGGGGTGAAGGCCTTGGACACCAGCCGCCGCAGCCGGGTGTGGTCGGGCGGATCGATATTGAGCAGATGCGTCATGAGATCCGCGCTGCGCTCGCCCGGAATGCCCACCTTGCCCTTTGCGTGCGCCGCCTCGCTGTGATGAATCGGATTCTTCGACAGCCGGGGGTCGGCGAGCGTGGCCCGAGCGTCGGCGTAGCGGGTCACCAACCACGCCTCAACTCCGCTGGGCAGGGTGGTCCGATGGACGGGCGCGTGTTCCCGCAGCCAGGCATACGCGGGATAGGGATCGGCTGCGAACTCCCAGCTGAAAAGAGCCGGGGAGCAGGCGGGGTGGTGCCGGTCTGACATCCCCCGACAATACGGCAAGGCCCCGGAATCTCTGATTCCGTATAAAAAGGGCATAAACACCGGGCGTTTATACGATGCGCGCACGAATGCCCGACCACCCGCTCCGGCGGGCAGCATGATTGGCCGATATCAGACCGCCACCGCACCCCCGGTGACACCCCGGCTCGCCCGGCCGCGCGCTGCCCTGCTGCCACCCCGCCACCCCCGTGAACACACGGCGAAGAGCAGATGGCTGAATCGGCGTCAGGTACGCGAATGGGACGGAGGCACATGCACATCGGCCCCTGACCCTGGTGATACGATCACCGCGCTTGCCAGGCGAGCCATGGGCGCGTAGACACGCGGCGATCCGGCAAAAAGCCGAAAAGGGTCATCACTCTGAGGAGCATTATGCCGCCAGTCGGGCATGTGGAGCCGATCCGGCAGACCGACGCCCCCGCACTGGCGCCGTGGAGACGAGCGCGCTGTCCTCAGGCCGAGCGGGCGCCGTCCGGACACTGACTCGCCGCCGTCCCGCCCACGAATTCGGAACGCACCGTGCGAAACCCTTTCAGTCCCTGGCGGTCTAGTCGCTTAAAGAGAGTCTCATGACGCAATACATACAGGATCCAGCGCTCTGGGCTCTGATCGTTGGTACCCCTCTCGCCGCAACCGCCATATTTCGCGGGAGAAAGGCGCGTACACAGCTCGTCAACGAGAAGACCGAGCTCCAGAATCGCTATACCGAGCTTGAGAGCAATTATTCGGCCTCGGTACAGGACGCCCATACCCGCGCGGAAGAGGCCACCAAGAGCGCGCTGAAGTCCGCGATGCGCACGCTCCAGGGTCTCGCCAACGAGCAGCAGTTGGCGATCTCCAAGACTCAGGAGAGGTACGGCGAGCACCACATGCTCCAGGACCTCCTCGAGATCGACCACATGAACTCGCAGTTCGGTCGGCGTGCCCAGTCCATCGCGGTGCTCTGCGACGGCTGGCTCGGCCGTCAGCGCACCGTCGCCTCGGTGTACGACGTGGTCCGCAGCGCCAAGGGCCGTATCCGTCACTACACCCGCGTCGAGATCCGTTCCCAGTCCAACTTCGCGGTGGTCAGCCGCGCCGTCGAACCGGTGGCGCTGGCACTGGCCGAACTGCTGGACAACGCGACCAGCTACTCGGCGCCCGACTCCCCGATCGACATCACCATCCGCACCGTGCCCAAGGGCGTCTGCATCATCATCGACGACGCCGGTGTCGGTATGAACGAGGAAGAGAAGAACAGGGCCGATGAGCTCCTGTCTTCCAAGCGCGCGTCGGGCGTCACGGGCCTGGGAAACCCCCCGCAGTTCGGTTTCGCGGTCATCGGTGTGCTCGCCGCCCGATATGGCTTCACTGTCTCCGTGGATTCGGCCTCTCCCTACGGTGGTGTGCGAGCGGTGGTACTTCTGCCCGAGGACCTTCTGACCAACATGCCCGAGCCGGAGGAGCCGCCGGTGGTCGCCCCGTCCGCCGCCCGCGGCCGCGACGAGGAGACTCCCGCCGACCCCTCCACCCCCGGGGGACTGCCCAAACGCCGGCGCAAGGGCTCGATCTCCATCGTGCCCAAAGCGGACTTCACGCCCGGCCAGGGCCGGTCGAGCGAGGAAACCGCCTCGATCATGGGCGCCTTCCAGCGCGGCACTCAGTCCGGCCGCTCCGCAAACCCGAGCAGGGAAGGGCACGATCTTTCGTGAACAACGATCTGTCATGGATGCTTGACAGCGCCCTGGAGGTACCAGGCGCGCGCCATGCACTCCTGGTCTCCGCCGACGGTCTGCTGATGGCCCGCTCCAAAGACGTCCAGAAGGACGAGGCCGACTCGATCGCCGCGGCGATGAGCGGCATCCAGTCGCTGAGCCGCACAATGTCCAGCTTCTGTGGCGATCCCCGGATGAGCTGGCGTCAGACGCTGGTGGAGTTCGACGGCGGCTGGGTCTTTCTGATCTCCGCCGGAGAAGGCGCCTATCTGGCCGTCTCGTCCGCCCCCGATGTCGACATGGCGGACATCACCTTCCGGATGCAGCAGCTCGTCGGCCAGCTCGGCAAGGCCCTCAGCACTCCGCCTCGAGAGAACACAAGTATTCAGGCATGATTACACCGGGTGAGCAAGAACCAGAGGCCGCGCCCTTAGTGCGACCGTACGTCATCACCAACGGTCGCGGTTTGCCGGAGAACGACCAGTTCAATCTGATCACGCTGGTCACCGCCTCCGAAAGACGGCCGCCGAGCCATTACGACCCGGAGAAGCTCCGCCTGTTGGACCTGTGCGGCGGCGGCTACCTCTCGGTCGCCGAAATTGCGGGACACCTGGGACTTCCCATCGGCATCGTGAAGGTTCTGCTGTCCGATCTCTCCTCGGACGGCTATCTCGTCACGCGCGCCCCGGCACCCCCCGCCCAACTCGTCGACGTATCGGTCCTTCAGGAGGTGCTCGATGGTCTCCAGGCCCGCTTCGGATGAGGACGTCTATCTGCGCAACAATGTGCAGATAGCCGCCAAGATCCTGGTGGTGGGGCACTTCGCGGTGGGCAAGACGACCTTCATCGGCACCATGTCGGAGATTCCCCCGCTGCGTACCGAGGAAACCATGACGCAGGCGGCGGCTCATATCGACGACCTGCGCGGTGTCCAGGGCAAGACCACGACCACCGTGGCCATGGACTTCGGCCGGCTCACCCTCAGTGACCGGCTTGTCCTGTATCTGTTCGGCACCCCCGGACAGCAGCGCTTTGTGCAGGTCTGGGAGGACATGACCCGCGGCGCCCTCGGGGCGCTGGTGCTGGTCGACCCCGAGCGCCTCAAGGAGTCCTTCGACGTCATCGACCTGGTCGAGCAGTACGGACTCCCCTACGCGATATCCGTCAACCACTTCGACGGCACACCGGCCCGCTCCGACGATGAGCTGCGTGAGGCTCTCGATCTGCTTCCGGAGACCCCCGTCGTCACCTGTGACGCGCGCGATGAGAAGTCATCGGCCAACGCGCTGATCACGCTGGTGCGTTATCTGCAGGATCGTGCCCGCTAGGAGCAAGCATGAACAACCAATCGGCCTTCACCGAGCCACCACCCGGCTGCCCCGCCCACAACAGTGGCCGGCGGATACCCATGTACGGGCCGGAGTTCGCGGCCGATCCTCAGGCGTTCTACACCCATATGCGCCAGTACGGGCCGACCGCGCCGGTCGAGCTCGCCCCCGGCGTGGACGCCACCCTCGTCACGGACTACTCGGCGGCTCTCCAACTGCTGCAGAACCCGGACACCTTCCGTAAGGACTCCCGCCGCTGGCGCGATCTGAACGAGGGCAAGGTGGCGCCGAACAACCCGGTGCTGCCCATGCTGGCCTACCGGCCGAACGCCCTGTTCACCGATGGCGCGGAACACATGCGGCTGCGCCAGGCGGTGACGGACAGCCTCGCCGGTGTGGACGCCCACTGGCTCAGCCGTCAGGTCGAGCGCGTCTCCTCGTACCTGATCAGCCAGTTCAGCGCCCTCGGCGAGGCCGATCTGCTGAACGACTACGCCAAGATGCTGCCGCTGCTGGTGTTCAACGAGCTCTTCGGCTGCTCGCCGTCCATCGGTGACCGGCTGGTCATCGGCACCTCCGGCATCTTCGACGCCAGCATGGACGCCGAGAAGGCGAACGAGGAGCTCACCCAGGCACTGATCGAGCTGATCGCCCTCAAGCGGCGGCAGCCGGGCGACGACGTCACCTCGCGGCTGATGGCCCACCCGGCCAAGCTGACCGACGAGGAGATGATCCATCAGCTGGTCATGCTCATCAGCGCCGGCACCGAACCGCAGCGGAACCTGATCGCCAACGGTCTGTATCTGCTGCTGTGCGACGAGAAGCACGCCGGCGGTTCACAGGCCGGCGGGCTCCTGGTCGAGGACGTCATCGACGACGTCCTGTGGAACAGCCCGCCGATGGCCAACTACGCCCCGCACTACCCGGTGTGCGACGTCGAGCTCGGCGGCAACCTGCTCAGGGCCGGCGACCTCGTGCTGATCAGCTTCGCCGGCGCCAACACCGACCCCGCGCTGTCCTCGTCGCGACAGATCCTCAGCAAGCGCGCGCACCTGGCCTGGAGCGCCGGGCCGCACGCCTGCCCGGCCAAGGACTCCGGTCAGCTCATCGCGGTGGGGGCGATCGAGAACCTGCTCAACCAGCTGCCGGATGTCGAACTGGCCGTGCCGATGGAGAGCCTGCAGTGGCGGCCCGGCCCCTTCCACCGGGCCCTCACCTCGCTTCCGGCCCGCTTCGCCCCGGTCCGCGCCCAGCAGACCGCGATGATGAGCCCCGCCGCGCAGACCGGCCCCGTGGTCACCCCCGCGGCCATACCGCAGACACGCCCCCAGGGCAAGGTACAGAAGAGCAGTGCGTGGAGCTCTTTCCTTGCCTGGTGGAAGTCGTGATCTTGCCCACAATTCGAACCAGTTTCCGTATGAATGGATGTTCAATCGTGCGGGTAGGACGTATCGCGAATTGGCGCGGACTGATCAGTTCCGCTCAATTAAGCGACTTAGTGTGACCCCAACCGGGGCGCTGTCCAGAAGGAGTGGTTGTGGAACCTACCGCCGCCGGCACCATTATTGACCGACGCTCCATGGTTTCACTCATATCCCGCCTACGAGCTTCCCGGGGGCAGGCGAACCCTTACCCCATCTACGCCGAACTCAGGGCAATGGGCGATGTTGTGCCCGCTCCCTGGGGCGGGCACCTCTTGCTGTCTCACGAACTGTGCGACCAAGTCCTCCGAAGCAAAGCGTGGGCCACCTTCGATGCCGAGTGGCGGGCGCGCCAAGGCGATGGGAATCGCTGGAGCGCGCCCGCCTCACAGCAATTGAGCAAGACGCTCCAGGGGCTCAATCCGCCGGTGCACACCCAGCAGCGGCGCTCACTCGGAAATGTATTCGACCGCTCCACACTGGCCGGTCTCCAGCCCTTTGTCAGGCAGACCGTCGAAGAACTCCTCGACCGGCTTTCCGACCGGCTGCGCGCGACCGGTGAGGCCGATTTCGCCACCCTGGTCGGCGAAGAGCTGCCGGTGGCCACCATCAGTCACTGGCTGAAGCTGCCGCAGGCCGACCACGCCCTGCTCAGGGAGCTCACCCACGGCCAGGCGTACGCCCAGGAACTCCTCCCCTCGGCAAGCCAGTTGGTCCAGGCCAATGCCGCCGCCGAGGGTCTACGCGAGTATTTCACCGCGGTGGTCGCCGAGCGCCGTCGCTCCCTCGGCGACGACGCCCTCTCGCGCTGGATCCGCACCTGGGACGAGCTCGAACCGGACCGCGAGGTCGCTGACGAAACGCTTTACCACCTGGTGATGTTCGTCGTCATCGCCTCGCTGGAGACAACCTCCACCCTGCTGTCGAACATGGTCTGGCTGCTCGACCAGAATCCGCGGCAGCGGTCCTGGCTGCTGACCCACCCCGAGGCCACGCCGAACGCCGTCGAGGAGGTCCTGCGCTACGACCCGCCCATCCACCTGACCACCCGGGTCGCCACGGAGGACACCGAACTCGCCGGAACGCGAATAGAGCGGGACGAAGTGGTACACGTCATGATCGCGGCGGCCAATCACGATCCGTCCCAATTCGACGACCCGGACACCTTCGACATCGGACGCACGGCCGCCCACCTCGGTTTCGGCGGCGGCATTCATTTCTGCATCGGAGCGATGCTCGCCCGGCTGGAGGCGACCGAACTGCTCCAGAGCCTCAACCGCCGTTTCCCGACGCTACGCGTCACCACACCGCCCGAATGGGAACCCCGTATGGCGTTCCGCCGTCTCCTCGCTCTCCATGTCGCCGAGCACTGAGCCGCGGGAAGAGGAAAGCGTCGTGTCGCTCAAGTCTCTGTACGTCACCCACGACGGCCCCGTGGTACAGGTGCGGTTCAACACCCCCGAAAACGGAAACGCCATCACGGACCGCGTGCTCGACGATCTGCTCGCGGTACTCGGCGCCGTACACGACCGCCCCGATATCCGGGTGGTCGTGCTCTCCGGGGGCGGCCCCAATTTCTGCGCGGGCGGCGACCGCCGCGAATACGCCGAACAACTCGCCACGGATCCCACCGGCACCGGGCTGCGCACCAGCGGCGGCAAGGCCCGCCGGGTGTGCGACGCCCTGGCCACCACGAGCGCCGTCACCATCGCCCGGATGCACGGCCAGGTCATCGGCGCCGGACTGGCCCTGGCGCTCTTCTGCGATCTGCGCGTCGGGGCCGACGACTGCCGCTTCCGGCTGCCGGAGCTCGCTCTGGGCCTCCCGGCCGCCTGGGGAGGCTCGCTGCCCCGACTGCTCCAGGAGGCGGGGGCCGCCCGGATCCGCGAACTGATCCTGACCGGCGCCGGATTCGACGCGGCCCAGGCCGAGCGGCTTTCGGTGCTCCACCGGGTCGTCCCGGAGGCCGAGTTGGACCGCGTGGTCGACGAATGGACCCGGCCCGTCGTCCGCCGCTCCGCCGCGGCGCTACGGGTCACCAAGACACTGCTGAACTCCTACGCCGCCGGCAACCGGCTCGCCGACACCAGCCTGCTGGACGCCGAGCTCATGGCGTCGGTGATCGCCGCCGGACGGTCGGCGGACGACTGACCTGCTTGCGAGCCCCGCGGCAGTAGCGGCAGCAGGGGCTCGCGACAGCAGAATCACCACAGCGGCAGGGGCGCGCAGCAGCAGGCTCTCGCGGGCCCTACTCCCCGCCGCGCCGCGCCTCTTCGGCCGCCCGGATCGCATCCCGGTACGTACGGGCCGCGGCGCGCAGCGCCGTCTCCGGCTCGATGCCCTGCTCGGCCGCCCGCACCGCCAGGGCGAGCAGTTCGTAGCCGACGTCCTCCCCCGCGGGCAACGGCACCTCAAGGCCCGCCGTACGGGCGCGGGAGGCCAGCTTGGCGGCCAGCGCGAGCGCGGGCTGGCCGAGCGGCACTCCGTCGGTGACCGAGTCGCGCCGCTTCTCGGCCGCCTTCGTCCGCAGCCAGTGCTCCCTGACGTCCTCGGCGGTCTCGGCCGCCTCCTCGCCGAAGATATGCGGATGGCGGCGGATCAGCTTGTCCACGATCCCGCCCGCCACCTCGTCGATCGAGAACGGCTCGTCCGGATCCTCCTGCGCGATCCGGGCGTGGAAGACGACCTGGAGCAGCACATCGCCCAGCTCCTCGCGCAGCGCCTCGCGGTCACCCTGCTCGATGGCCTCGACGAGCTCGTACGCCTCCTCGATGCCGTACTTCACCAGCTCCTCGCTGGTGCGGGCGCCGCTCCACGGGCATTCGACCCGGATCCGGTCCATCACCTGGACCAGGTCGAGCAGGCGGGCCCCCGGCAGGTCGTACGCGCCGGGCAGCAGCTCCAGGTCCGGCATCCGCTCCCGCCCGGACCCGGCGAGCCGGGCCAGCCCGTCGGTCAGCGCGGACTCCCCGTCCGCCGAGGTGAGCACGACGGCGGTGCGGCCCGGCGCGGTGGTGCAGTAGTCGACCAGCTCGCGCGCGCCGGGCACCGCCTCCGCCACCTCGACGCCCGCATCCCGTAGATACGGCAGCTGCGGATGGGCCGAGTCCGCGCACAGCACCCGGTCCGCGCCGCGCAGCGCCTGCCACGCGGGCCATGACAGCAGCCCGGGCGCCACCCGGTGGCTGGTGGTGAGCAGGACGATACGGCCGGTGGGAGCACTGCCCGGGGCTTCAGAGGCGGTCACCCTTGAAACGTAACCTACGCCTGCTGATTCACGTCCTCGGAGGTCCGCAGCCAGGACTCCTTGGTCAGCACCGCCGTGCCCCGGGTGTCGTCCCACGTCCCGTAGCGCGGGTTGACGTCGATGGCCAGCTTCTTGGAGGTGGCCGCGAAGACCGCGTTGACCTTGGCGGTGCCGAGCTTGTGCACCAGGCCGTTGCGCAACAGCTCCATGCGCAGCGCGTCGTCGATGCGGTCCGGGGCGATGCCCTGCTCCAGATAGAAATCGCGCAGCGCCGCGGCGCCGCCCGACTGTGCCTCGGCGGTCGGGTGGCACTTCGTCGTCTGCCCCGTCTGGAGGCCGCGCAGCACCTCGGCGCCGCCCGCCGACTCGACGGCCTTGCGGCACTGCTGCACATCGCGGCGGGTCACCCGCACCCCGTTGTCCTTGCCGGCCCGCTCGATCACCCGGAACTGGATCATGCGGATCAGGGTGTTCTGGCTCAGCTGACCGCTGTTGGCCACCAGCTGCTCGGACTTGGCGGAGCCGCGCTGCGCGTCCCGGACGTCGTTGACCCGCGCCTGGAGCTGCGAGACGGTGATCCGGCTGCCGTCCACGACGGCGGCTGCCCCGGGGCGCGCGTCATTGCCGCAGGCGGTGAGCAGCGGAGCGGCGAGCAGCAGGGCGGACGCGGCAGGGACGGCGAGGGTGGCGCGGCCGCGCGGCGGAGCCGCGTTCGTGCGGCGGTATGGGGGACGCCCCCCAAAGGGATGCAGCATCAAGTCTCCCGGCATAGATCGACCTGGCTTGATCGATGGTATGGAGTCGGCGCGGCCTAAGCCACTGCTTCGACAACGATTCGCCACGGCTCCGGCCACCTTGCTAGCCCCGGACCTGTCCGAGCCAGTGCAGTGTGCGGCGGATCTCCTC
>NZ_MUNE01000522.1 GCF_002154605.1 Streptomyces milbemycinicus
GTCCAGAAAGCCAGGGGTGTTGAAGACCTCGGTGTAATTGGACCAGTGCCATGTGTCGGGCCACAGATCGCCGCTCATCGCCTGGCTGTCACTCATCACCGAGGTAAGAAAGACGAAGACGAACGGCAGCACGAAGAAGAGCGCGGCGGCGATGGCGACCGCGTGCACGGCGATCCAGTGCAGTACGGCCTTGCGGCGGGCGGCCGGAGCGGAGGAGGGGCGGGTGGCGGGCCGTACCGGCGCGGACGGTGCCGAGAGGGTGGTGGTGGTCATATCGGTTGGTCCCCTTAAGCCTTCTCAGTCGTCCGCCGACAGCAGACCGGCTCGCCGGCGCATCAGCAGGGTGGTGACGGCCATCGCGATCGCGAAGAGCACGAGCGAGAGCACACAGGCGGCCCCGGTGTTGAAGTTCTGGAAGCCGAGCGAGTACACGAGCTGTGGCACCGTGAGTGTGGAGTGATCGGGGTAGCCGGGCTGGATGACCGAACCGGGGCCGATGCTGACGCCCGAGGCCAGCTTTCCGGCGACCAGGGCCTGGGTGTAGTACTGCATGGTCTGCACCACACCCGTCACAACCGCGAACATCACGATAGGCGTGATCGACGGCCAGGTGACATAGCGGAACCTGGTGAACGCCCCGGCGCCGTCCAACTCGGCCGCCTCGTACTGCTCCTTCGGTACATCCAGCAGCGCGGCCATGAAGATCACCATCAGATCGCCGATGCCCCACAGGGACAGCATCACGAGCGAGGGCTTGGCCCAGGCCGGGTCGTTGAACCAGTTCGGCGCGGCAATCCCGATCTTGCCGAGAATTTCGTTCACCGGGCCGGTGCCGGGGTTGAGGAGAAAGACGAACGCGACGGTCGCGGCCACCGGAGGGGCGAGATAGGGGAGATAGAAGGCGGTGCGGAAGAAACCGACGCCCGACTTTATCTTGGTGACCAGCAGCCCGATGCCCAGACCGAACACCACGCGCAGCGCGACCATCACCACGACCAGCCACAGCGTGTTCCACAGGGCCGGACCGAACAGCGGCATCTGCTCCAGCACATACCGCCAGTTGCGCAGGCCCACGAAGGTCGGCGCCTTGATCTGGTTGTAGTGCATAAAGGAGAAGTAGATGGTGGCGATCAGCGGATAGCCGAAGAAGACGGTGAAGCCGACCAGCCAGGGGGAGAGAAAACCGAGGGTGCGCAGCCGCTTGCGCAGATGCTTACGGCGCAGGGCGGGGGCGTTTGTTGTCGTCGTGGCCATGTCGCCCTCCGTCAGTCCTGCGCCTGGAGAATATCGGCGTCTATCTGGTCGTCCAGTTCCCTGAGCCCCTTGTCCAGGTCATGGACCTTTCCCGCCTCCACGTTGTACGAGAGATCCTGCAGCGAGGTCACGTACTGCCCGCCGTTGATCGAGGGCGGAAGGGCGTTGCTGTACTTGTTCTGCGCGATATCGAGGAAGGTGCGGAAGGTCGGATCGGTGTCAAGCTTGGGGGAGGTGAGCGCCGCCTTGGTGGACGGCACATTGTGAATGGCGTTGGCGAAGGTGACCACCTGATCGGTGTCGGCGGTCAGGAAGCGCACCAGTTCCCAGGCGGCGTTCTGGTGCTTGCTGCTGTGCGCGATGCCCGTGACGGTGCCGGTGAGATAGCCCCGGCCATAGGTGTCGGCCTGGTCGTCGGGCACGGGCAGCGGGGCGGTGCCCCACTTGAACTTCGCGTCCTTGAGGAAGAGACCACGCCATTCGCCGTCCAGGTGCATGGCCAGTTTGCCGCTCAGAAAGGCGTTCTGGGAGGAGAATTCATCGCCGAAGGAGGTACGGAAGGTCTCCAGCGGGCCGTATCCGCCCTGCTCTTGGATCAGGTCCCGGGCGGTGGCGTAGAATTCCTTGATCTTTCCTTCCTTCTCCAGCCGCGCCTTTCCGTGCTTGTCGAAGTACGTCGGACCCCACTGGGCGAAGAGCCGGTCCGGGCTGTTCTGGTAGAGCCGGAAGTTGGACATGAAGCCGACCCGCTCATAGCCCCCGCCCTTGGTGCGCTTGGTCAGCTTGGCCGCGTCCCGCTTGAGCTCCGACATGGTGTGCGGGGGACGCGCGATGCCCGCCTCCTTGAAGGCGTCCTTGTTGTAATACATGCCGTACGCGTCGGCCAGCAGCGGCAGCGCGCACTGCTTGCCCTGGTAACTGGTGTAGTCCAGCAGCGTCTTGGGGAAGACCTTTGCCTTGTCGAGCCCGGTCTTCTTCATGAACGGGTCGAGATCGGCCCACATACCGGACGAGCAGTACTGGCCCACGTTGTTGGTGGTGAAGGACGTGACGACGTCGGGGGCGTCGCCGCCGCCGGCCCGTAGCGCCTGGTTGATGGTCTCGTCGGTGACATTGCCGACGGACTTCACCTTGATATTGGGGTGGAGCTTTTCGAAGCGGGCGATGCTTGCGTTGATCGCCTTGACTTCGTTCTGCTCCGACCAGCCGTGCCAGAACTTGAGCGTGACCGGTTTGGTCGGATCGTCTTCGGCACTGCCGGTGCTCGGGTTGGCGCAGCCCGCCAGGAGCAGGGCGGCGGCGCAGAGCGCTGACCCGAGATGGGCCAATGATCGTCGTGGCATGGACGGACTTCCTTGTGCACGGGGGAAACGGCAGGGGAAGCGGCGGTGCGGGGCGCCGGGCGGGGGGTTGGGTACGGCGATTGAGGACCAGGTGTCGGGGACGGGCGGAACCGGGAAGGCCCGGGCGGTGTACTGGTAGGAGAGGGATGGGGCGGGACGACGGGGTGGACGGGGTCAGGCCGTGTCGAAGACGGTGTGACGGGCATCGGCGAGCGCCGTCTGCAGCGCGCCGATGAGAATCGGATCCCCCTCGACGGCGCTGATCCGCAAGCGCGGCCGGGGCAGCGCGAGCCCGGTCATCTCGGCCTCGACCAGCTCCCGCAGCCGCTCCCCGCCGGCCTGGGCGACCTGTCCGGAGAGCACCACCAGCTCCGGGTCGACCACGGCGACGACCGAGGCGAGTCCGGTGGCCAGGCGGCGGGCCAGCTCGGTGAGGACGGCGTCGCCCGCGCCGGGCGTGCGCAGCGCGGAGGCGAGTGCCTTGGTGGCGGTGGGTGCCTGGATGCCGTGCTCCCGGGCCAGTTCGACCACGGCGGGGGAGCCGACCAGCTTCTGGAAGCCCCCGCCCGCGTCCGGCCGGGCGGCGCTGTCGTCCCCGCCGCGCGCGAGCGGGGCACCCGGCAGCGGCATATAGCCGATCTCCCCGGCGCCGCCGGTCGCCCCGCGCAGCAGAGTGCCGCCGAGCACGATGGCCGCGCCGACGCCCTCGTCGGCCCAGACCAGCGCGAAGTCGTCGAAGTCCTGCGCGGTGCCGTGGTGCTGTTCGGCGACGGCCGCGAGATTGACGTCGTTCTCGATCACCAGGGGCGTGCCCAGCACCTCGGCCAGCTCGTCCCGCATGGTGCGGGACTGCCAGCCCGGCAGGTGGGGTGCGTAGCGCAGGACCCCGGTGCGCGGGTCGAGCGCGCCGGGGGTGCCGATCACCGTTTGCCGCAGATCGTCCCGGGTGAGCCCGGCGGCGGCCAGCGCGCCGTCCACGGCCTCGGCGACGAGCTCGCCGGTGCGGTTGCGCACCGACTCGGCGGTCGCCTCGGCGTTCACCCGGTGCTCGCCGAGGACTTGGCCGGTGATGTCGGCGACGGCGGCGGTGATGCCCTCCTGGTCGACGGCGAGCGCCGCGACATGGGCGGCGGCCGGGTTGATCTCGTACAGCTGGGCGTTGGGCCCGGGGCGGCCGGTGACGTTCCCAGTCGTCCGGACCAGTCCCGCGGCCTCCAGCCGGGCCAGCAACTGGGAGGCGGTGGGCTTGGAGAGCCCGGTCAGCTCGCCGAGCCGGGTCCTGGTCAGCGGCCCGTGCGCGACGAGCAGTTCGAGCGCGGCCCGGTCGTTCATGGCGCGCAGCACGCGCGGCGTTCCCGGAGTGCCTGATGCCGCCATGGTGGGTGCCCCCGTATCGCTCGATGCCTCTGTTAAGAAACTTTCCTATTGATGAACAGCAAGGTAAGGGCCGGGGCGGTGAGGCGTCAATGGGTGCGGCCGGGTGAGTGGGGGCATGGCCGCCAGGCCGGCGAGGGCCGGGCCGGGCCGGGGTCGGAGGCGAGGGTTCCTCCAGCGGGGATCCAGCGGTGCCTGCCACCGTCGCGGGCAATCGATGGAACGGGGAGCGCATGAAAACAACCTCACGAGGGCCGCTCGCGGTGCTCATCGCAGTGCTGCTCGCGGTCGTCGCCGGGGCCGGCGGCGCGCGGGCCGCGTCGGACGGCCCGCACGGGTCAGGCGGCCCGCACGGGTCGGGCGGCCAGGGCGGATCGAGCGGCCCGGCCGGGGTGCATGGCGCGGGCGGGGCGAGCGGCGCGGGCGCGGCCTCGGCGGCGCTGACACAGGCCGGCGGCCTCGGCCGGGACGCCGCCCCGGCCGAGGCCGCCGAGGCGGTCCGGGCCTACTGGACGCCGGAGCGGATGCGGCACGCCGCGTACCAAGGCGGCGGCCCGTCCCGGGGCGCCATCGGACACGCCCAGCGGCAGATCGAGGCACCCGCTGCCGAGTCCGCCGCCGAGCCCGCCGACGAACCCGGCTCCGTACCCCCGGCCGCGGCGAGCAGCCTGGGGACGCCCACCGCGGCCGCCGAGATCCCGACCCGCGTCGGGCGGATCCTGTACGTCGATCCGTTCGACGGCAAGGACAAGGCCTGCGACGGCAACGCGCTGAACAGCGGTTCGCGCCGGCTGGTGGTCACCTCCGGCAGCTGTGTGTACAGCAGGGCGGCGCACGCCTGGATGAACAACTGGGTGTTCATTCCCGGCTACTTCAAGGGGAACGCGCCCTACGGCAAGTTCGTCGGCGACTGGGGATACACGTTCAACGCGTGGATCGACGACGGCAATATGAACTACGACTTCGGGCTGGCGACCACCCACCCCAACGAGTCCGGCCAACGGCTCGTCGACAGGGTCGGCGGCGACGGCTTCGCCTGGAATCAGCCCAAGGAAGAGTTCGTGAGCGCCAACGGATACTCCGTCAACGGGCAGATCCCCTCCGGGTGCGGCGGCTACACCCGCCCCGCCGCCTTCGGGGGCATCGAGCTGCCCTGCGCCCCCTCGGACGGCGGGCTCTCCCGGGGCGGCCGCTGGCTGATGAACGTCGAGCCCGATACCACGCTCGGCTACGTCAACGGCGTGACGAGCATCCACCAGCCCAGCGGCTATCTCCAGAGCCCCTACGTCAACACCGAGTTCAGGGACTTCTTCTACCGGGTCGCCGACAGCTGACCCACGGCTGACGCGACGCCGTCCACACTGGAATTGAGGAACCATCATGCGCGCTTCCAGGACCCTGAAGACGCTCGCCGTCCGCGCCGCGCTCGCGGTGGGCACGGCCCTCGCGGTCTCCACCACCCTCCTCGTCCCCGCCACCCAGGCCGCGGCGGCGCCCGCGGCCGTCGCGCGGGTGGCCGCCGGGCCCACGCTGATCAGCTACGACATCCAGTCCAAGACCCTCACCGGCAGCGGCTTCCTGCCCAGCCACCGGGTGTGGGTCAGGACCGCCGTCTCGGGTTCGGTGCCGACCTGCGGCACCGTCACCCTCTCCGACCTCCGCACCAGCCCCACGCTGCTGCAGACCACCTCCGACCCCTCCGGGAACATCTCCGTCCCGGTGGACCCCAAGGCCACGCTGCCGCCGCTGCTGGTCTGCCCCAACCCGATCGTCTATCTCTACGGGGCGTATCCGGGGGAGCAGGTCCACTTCAGCGCCCACGACGAGCGCTATGAGAACGGCCGTCTGGTCTGGAGCAACACGCTGACCGTCACGGCCTGAGACCAAGCACAGCGAGACCCCGTACGCACAGCCGCGCGACCACCGCGGCTGTGCGTACGGCTGCTTCCCGGCGCTGCTTCTTGGCGCTGCTTCTTGGCTGGGGCGCGGCTATTTCTGGACGGGCGGGGTGGCCGGCGGCGGGATCGGGGTGGTGGCCAGGGACTGCGGGGAGTCCGGGTTGGACAGGGCCGACGGCGCCGCGACGGTCGTCGTTGTCGCCGGGTTGGCGGCATCCTCGGGCTGCAGATCCGGGTCCAGGGGGCGGCCGACGATGCGGATCCCCGCCTCGTCCAGCGCCTTCTTGATCCGCCAGCGCAGCTCGCGCTCGACGCCGAGCGCCTTGCCCGGCATGGTGCGCGCCGTCACCTTCACGACCATGGAGTCCAGGAAGACCGCGTCCAGCCCCAGCACCTCGATCGGCTCCCACAGCCGCTCGTTCCAGGGCTCTTCCTTGGCCATGTCCACGCCGACCTGCGTGATCAGCGCGCGGACCTGTTCCAGGTCCTCGTCCGCGCGGATCTGGACGTCCACGCCGGCCGTGGCCCAGCCCTGGCTGAGGTTGCCGATTCGCTTGACCTCGCCGTTGCGCACGTACCAGATCTCGCCGTTGTCGCCGCGCAGCTTGGTGACGCGCAGCCCGACCTCGATCACCTCGCCGGAGGCCACCCCGGCGTCGATGGAGTCGCCGACCCCGTACTGGTCCTCCAGGATCATGAACACGCCGGACAGAAAGTCGGTGACCAGGTTGCGGGCGCCGAAACCGATGGCCACACCCGCGACACCGGCGCTGGCCAGCAGCGGTGCCAGATTGATCTGCAGCGTCGACAGGATCATCAGCGCCGCGGTGCCCATGATCAGGAACGAGGCGACGGAGCGCAGCACCGAGCCGATCGCCGAGGATCGCTGGCGCCGCCGCTCCGCGTTGATCAGCAGACCGGCCAGGGCCGTGCCGTCCACGGCCTGGGCGGTGCGGTTCATGCGCTCTATCAGCTTGGTGATCGCGCGCCGCACGACGGTCCGCAGCACGAACGCGATCACCAGGATCAGGGCGATCCGCAGCCCGATGCTGAGCCAGGTGGACCAGTTCTCCTGCACCCAGCCCGCGGCGTTGGTGGCGCTCTCCTGCGCGTCCTTCAGCGGGGTGGGAGTGCTGGGAGTGGGAGTAGGCGTGGCGTCTGCGGCCGGAGCAGCGGACCAGAACACAGCGAAACCCTTCATGTGCGACATGCCCGGACGGAGGACCGGCGGGCAACCCCTCACACAGTAGCCGGGCCCGGGAATGTGCCGTTCCTGTGTTCGAGAGCGCGTGAGGGCGCCGAGGGGGCGTACAAGAGCGGGGTGAGGGCGTCAGCCGGGCGATTTCCGCCGCAGCCCGGGGCGGCCCGTGATTCTTGCCACTCTCATGGGCGTCCGCGGGCCCGGATGGCCGCCGAATTCCGCTCTTCCGGCGGTATGCGGGCGGTACGCGGAAATGCCTCTCAACCGTTAACCCGGTGATGGTGGCGTTCCGGCCGGGGTTCAGGGGAAACTGGGGGAGATCGTCCCGGCGCGAGCCACGCGCCGCCGGCGTACAAGGAGGCACCCGTGCCGCATGTCCTGGTCCTCAACGCGTCGTACGAGCCGCTCGGCGTCGTACCGCTCCGCCGCGCGCTCGTACTCGTCCTCAACGACAAGGCCGTCAGCCTTGAGGACTCAGGCGCCCTGATGCACAGCGCGACCCGTGTCATACCCGCACCCAGCGTGGTCCGTTTGAAGCGATTCGTCCGGATGCCCTACCGGGGCCCCGTGCCACTCACCCGCCGTGCCCTGTTCGCCCGCGACGGCGGGCGATGTGCGTACTGCGGTGGCGTGGCGACCAGCGTCGACCACGTGATCCCCCGCAGCCGCGGCGGCCAGCACACGTGGGAGAACGTGGTGGCCGCGTGCCGTCGCTGCAACCATGTCAAAGCCGACCGCCATGTCGCGGAGATCGGCTGGCGGCTGCGCCATCAGCCGGCGCCGCCGTCGGGCCTCGCCTGGCGGATCATCGGCACAGGGCATAGGGACCCGCGCTGGCTGCCATACCTGCAGCCGTACGGCGCGGAGGACGCCATGGCCCGGATCGACGGCAAATCTGCCTGAGACCGGGCCATCGTCATGTCTGCGTACCTGCGACGCCGCGCGGTGTTCGTGCGGCGGTCCGCGGACCGTGGCCCCCGCGGCGGAGCGGGGGCCACGCGCTGTCCTGCGCGCTGTGCGGACCCGCGGCCGGCGGCCCGCGGCCCGCTTTTCAGTCGGCCGTCACCGCATACGCAGCCACTGACCACAGGGAGTAGCCGAAGCGGGTGGCGCGCTCGGCGCCCTGGATGCGGATGAAGCGGGTGCCGGGGGCGTCCATCCGGACGGTCTCGTGCCCGCCCTGGCCGTCGGAGACGGTGGCCGCGGTGCGCCAGGTGCGGCCGTCGGCCGAGACCTGGACGCGGTAGCGGCTGGCGTAGGCGTCCTGCCAGTGCAGATCGAGCCGGCCGACCCGGGCCGGGCGGGCGAGCTCCAGCTGGAGCCAGGCGCCGTCGTCGGCGGGGGAGGACCAGCGGGTGGCGGGGTCGCCGTCGATCGCGGCGGAGGCCGGGAAGTCGGCGGTCTCATCGGCCGACGATGTCGCCTCCGTGCCGTCCGCGCGGGCCAGGTCCGGGCCGCCGGTGGGCGGGAAGGCCCGTACGGTCAGAGAGGTCTCCTGTGAGCCGAAGCGCACCGGGACGGTGAAAGTGCCCGCTTTGGTTCCGTCCGGGATCGAAACCTCGATCCGGGCGGTCGCGGTGGATCCGCGCCGGGCGGTCACCGCCTTGTCGGCCGTGACGTGGACACCGCGCGGCGCGTGGACGGTCAGCTCGCCGTGGATGTCCTCGGGGCGGCGCGGGGTGACGTGGGCCTCGACGACGACGGCACGGCCGCCGGTCTCGGCGTCGACCACGTCCCGGGACAGCCGCAGCTCGGCGGCCGGGGTGTCGGCGAACCACGGGGTGATCTCGTGTACGTCGGGCGGTGTCGTGCCCGCCTCCCAGGTCAGCCGCAGCGCGTCGGCCCGTACGCCACGGCCCGCCAGCTGGGTCCAGCCGCTGCCGGAGACCGCGCCGAGCTTCCGCCAGCCCTCGTCCGGGACATGGACCCAGACGGTGCCGGGCGAGGCGGCGGCACGCCCGGTGAGCGCGGAGACGGCGGTGAGCGGGCGGGCGCGGTCGAAGCGCACCGTGACCGGGCCGGTGGGGGCCAGCGAGGTCGCCGCGTCGCCGTCGGCGGCGGCGCGCTGGGCCTTGGAGGTGTGCAGCGACTTCTGGTCCGCGGCGTCCAGGCCCGTCCAGGCGTCGGCCCGGGTGAGGGCTTCCTTCAGGAAGGGGCCCAGGACGCCCTTGCCCACCGTCACCCGGCTCTTCGCGATCTTCTCGTTCAGTTCCTGCACCGCGGTCCGGGCCGACCAGCTCGCCGCCCCGTCGCCGCGCGCCTGGGCGGTGAGCATGTCCACGGCCTGCGCTCCGGCGTCGCCGTAGCGCCCCAACTGGTCCAGCCAGGGGCCCAGTTCGCCGCCCAGGGTCGTATCGAGCCGTTCGGGGGCGTCCCGCATCGTGGTGAAGGCCGAGCGCAGCCGGTCCGCCGCCCGGTCGAGCCGCTGCCCCTCGCCTTTGGCGAGCGCCGTCCAGAACGCCTCGATCAGCGGGCGCAGATACGCGGACTCCTCGCCGCCGAGGACCGAGGACGCGTCGTTTCCGGCGACCGCGCGCAGGGCCGCGCGGGCGCGCGGGTCGGGCCCGGCCAGGTCGTCGACGGCGGCCCGCCAGGACTCCTGGGCGCGGTAGCCGCGCGGGTTCCAGGCGAAGTCGGCGGCGGTGAACAGCGCGATACGCGAGGCGGTCGGCTGCTCCATGGCGTTGGCGAGCAGCCCCGCGGACTGGGTGGCGACTGCCGGGTCGCGCCCGGTGTACGGGCCGAGGAAGACCCGGTCCTGGGCGTAGTCGTTGACCGGGTAGTTGTCCATGGTGACCAGTGGGTGGCCGAATGCGGCCCGCGCGTCGGCCAGTTCGCTGCCGGTGATGGTCTTGGGCACCACCCCGACGCCGGTCCAGGCGATCTCCACACCGGGGTCGACCCGGTCGGCCAGCGCGCGCCGGAATTCGGTGGCGCCGTCCTGGTAGTACTCGGTCGGCATCAAGGAGAGCGGGGCGGCGTCGGGGTGGCGCGCGGCCAGATGCGCGGCGACCGCGCCTGCGACCTCGGCCTGCGCCTGGGCCGCAGCTTCGGGGCCCGAGCCGTAGGTGTCGGCGTCCGCCCCGCAGTGCCACTCGCTGTAGCTGACGTCCTGGAACTGGAGTTGGAAGGCGCGCACCCCGAGCGCCCACATGGCGTCCACTTTGCGCAGCAGCGCCCTGCGGTCCTCGGCGGAGGAGAAGCACAGCTCCTGGCCGGGGGAGACCGCCCAGCCGAGGGTGACGTGGTTGCGGCGGGCCTGGTCGGCCAGCTCCCGGAACTCCTCGCGCCGCTCGGCGGGGTACGGGTCGCGCCAGCGGGCCTGGCGGTAGGGGTCGTCGCCGGGCGCGTAGAGGTAGCGGTTCTGCTTGGTACGGCCCATGAAGTCGAGCTGGGCGAGCCGGTCCTGGTGGGACCAGGGCTGGCCGTAGAAGCCCTCGGTGGTGCCGCGAACCGTGGCGGCGGGCCAGTCGCGCACGGTCACCCCGGGGAAGGTGCCCCCGCCGTGCGCGGGCCGGACCAGGAGCTGGCGCAGCGTCTGGACGGCGTGGAAGAGGCCGTCCGGGCCGACGCCGGACAGCGCGACCGTCGGCACCCCGGCCGCCCGGCCGGTCGCGAGCCGGTAGCCGCCGGAGGGCAGATCGCCGCGCTCGGGTGCGCCCAGGGCGCGCAGTGCGCTCTGCGCGCCCCGCCCGCCGACGCGCACCACCAGCCCGTTCGCCAGCGGCATCCCCTTGGGTATGGGCTCGGTGGCCTCGTTGACGATGCGCGCCCCGGCGTCGTGCAGCAGGGCGCGCAGCGCGTCCAGTGCGTACGGGTCGGAGTCGGCGTCGGCTATGAGCGTGACCTCCTCGCCCACGCTCACACCGGATCCCTGGGCGCGCAGCGACTGCGGGCGCGGCCATACGGGCCGCACGGCGCCGTCGCTCTCGCGGTCCGTCGTCGAGGTGCCGGGGGCGCCGCGGTCCCCGGGTGCGGCGGCCGCCCCTGGCGCGCCGCCCAGCAGTCCGCCGATGACGGCGGCGGCCATGGCCGTGGCTCCGGCCGCCCTCGATGTTCGTCCTCGGTTTCCCCGCAACTGCACGGGCTTCTCCTCGATACGGACTGGTGGGTCGCTTAGGTGTAGCCCTGGTAGGCGCGAGCCCACCATCGCGCGTGTGAGGGTGTCAACGGCGGTGACCGAAGTGCCGGTAATGCCATGGTGTGTGGTGTGACGAGATGAGCACTGCGGCAAAGGCGCCGGGCGCTTTGTGGCGGGGGCGGGGGCAGGCCGACAGTGGCCGGGGCGTGCGCCTTGACACCGAAAGTCTCACGCCGGAATGTCGGGTTGGTCAGTAAGCTATGTGTCTCGGACCCCTTACGACCGTCAAATCGTCTGCTTCAGGGGATGTGAGCTGAGGCACGTCAGGGGACCGGTTACGTCTGCGACCGCCTCGAGTGGGTAGGCCTGCCCTGTCCCACTGCCGACACCCTCACGGAGGCCCGTGTGGCCGCGTCAGCTCAGCTTCTGCTCTCTGCTCTCTCCAAACCTGTGACCGAACCTGCGACCGGCATCGCATCCGGACCGGGGGAGCCCGACCCGTTCGCCGGGGTCACCCACCCCGACTGCGGCCTGTGCGGTCTGGAGGGGGCCGGCTCCGGTCTGCACGCGGAGACGCCGCTCACCAGTGAGCCAGCGCCCGCCGATATCGCCCCCCTGACCAGCGAGCCTCCGCTCGCCGCCGAACTGCCGCTGACGAGCGAGCCGACCACTGCCTCGTTCGGCGCCGGGGCGGGCATGGAGCTCATGGAGTTCTGATGGAGTTCTGAATGGAGTCCTGATGGGCAGAGCGCTCCTCGCCGAGCTGCACGGCGTCGCCACCTCCTACGAGCCCGCCCCCGGCCGCACCGTGCGGGTGCCCGACGACACCGTCGTCGCCGTGCTCGCCGCGCTCGGCGTGGACGCTTCGACCCCTCACTCCGTACAGGCCGCTCTGGAGCGGCACGAGCGCGAGGAGCGCGACCGGCTGCTGCCGCCCTGCGTGGTGGTGCGCCCCGGCCGGCCGCCACGGCTGCGGCTCCCCGAGGGCACCGTGCTGCGGGTGGAACCCGAGGACGGCGCGCACGGCGCGGCGCTCGACTGGCGGCCTGCCGCCGACGGCCCGGCGTCCTCCGCGCTCCCCCTGGGCCGCCACACCGTGCACGCCCACGCCCCCGACGGCGGTTCGGCCACCGCCACCCTGATCGTCGCCCCCGACCGGATGCCGACGCCCCCGGCGCGCAGCCACGGCTTCCTCGTCCAGCTGTACTCGCTGCTGTCCGCGCGCTCCTGGGGGATGGGCGACCTCGGCGATCTGGCCGACCTCGCCGCCTGGTCGGGCCGGGCGCTGGGCGCCGGGTTCGTCCAGCTCAACCCGCTGCACGCGGCCGTGCCCGGCACACCGGCCGAGCCCACCGACCCCTCGCCGTACCGCCCCTCCTCGCGCCGCTTCCCCGACCCGGTCCACTTACGGGTCGAGGACGTGCCCGAGTACGCCCAGCTGCGCGGCCCCGCGCGCGACCGCGTCGACCAGCTGCTGGAGCGGGCCGCCGCGCTGCGCACGGCCGTGCTCCACGAGGGCGCGCTGATCGACCGGGACGCGGTGTGGGCGCTCAAGCGGGAGGCCCTGGAGCTGGTGCGGACCGTGCCGCTCAGCCCCGGCCGCCGGGCCGCCTACTGCGACTTCCTGGCCGAGCGCGGCCAGGCCCTCGAGGACCACGCGATCTGGAGCGCGCTCGCCGAGCTCCACGGCCCCGCCTGGCGCGCCTGGCCGGACGGCCTGGCCGACCCCCGGTCCGCCGCGGTCGCCCGCGCCCGGGGCGAGCACCTGGACCGGGCCGACTTCCACTGCTGGCTCGCCTGGCTGACGGACGGGCAGCTGGCCGCCGCGCAGCGCGCCGCGCTCGACGCCGGGATGGCCATCGGCCTGGTGCACGACCTGGCGGTCGGGGTGCATCCGTCGGGCGCCGACGCCTGGGCGCTGCGGGACGTCTTCGCGTCCGGGATGTCGATCGGCGCGCCGCCGGACGCGTTCAACTCCCGCGGCCAGGACTGGGGGCTGCCGCCGTGGCGCCCGGACGCCCTGGCCGCCACGGGCTACGCCGTCTACCGCGATCTGCTGCGCGGGCTGCTGCGGCACGCGGGCGCGCTGCGCATCGATCATGTGATGGGCCTGTTCCGGCTGTGGTGGGTGCCGGAGGGGCGGGAGCCGACCGAGGGCTGTTACGTCCGCTACGACGCGGAGGCCATGCTCGGTGTGCTCGCGCTGGAGGCGTATCGCGCGGGGGCGGTGGTCATCGGCGAGGACCTGGGCACGGTGGAGCCGGGGG
>NZ_MUNE01000523.1 GCF_002154605.1 Streptomyces milbemycinicus
CGCCGACGAGCCCTGGCTGCCCGGCAGCCAGGGCTCGTCGGCGTCGTCGGCGCCGTCTGCGTTCTCGGGTCCGGCCGTACGGGCCAGCAGCTGCTCCAGGGTCGGCCGGGCGGCCGGGTCCTTGTTCAGGCAGTCGGTGACGAGGTCCCGCAGCCCCTCGGGCAGCCCGTTCAGGTCGGGCTCCTCCTGGGCGATCCGGTACATCACCGCGTGCACCCCGCTGTCGCTGGTGCCGAACGGCTGGCGGCCGATGGCCGCGAACGCCAGCACCGACCCGAGGCAGAAGATATCGCTGGCCGGGGTGACCCGCTCGCCGCGCACCTGCTCGGGGGACATGAAGCCCGGCGAGCCGACCACGGCGCCGCTGCGGGTGAGGATGCCGTCGGTGACGGTCTCCAGGGCGCGCGCGATGCCGAAGTCGATGACGCGGGGCCCGTCGATCGTGATCAGGACGTTGGAGGGTTTGAGGTCACGGTGGATCAGGTTGACGCCGTGGATGGCCTGCAGCGCCTTGGTCAGTCCGTGGCCCAGGATGCGCACCGACCGCTCGGGCAGGGCACCCGATTCGGACACGATCGAGTGCAGGGACGGCCCGGCGATATAGCCCGTGGCGACCCAGGGGGTGGCGGCTTCGGTGTCCGCGTCGAGTACGGGCGCGGTCCACTCACCCCCGACCCGCTGCGCGGCCCGCACTTCCTGCTTGAAACGACGCCGGAATTCCGCCTGTTGCGCGAGTTCGGTCTGTACGAGTTTGACCGCGACTGTGCGGCCGCGCGGTGAATGGGCGAGGAACACCCGTCCCATACCGCCCGCGCCCAGCCGGCGGATCAACCGGTACTCGCCGATCCAACGAGGGTCCTCGGGCCCCAGGTCTTCCATGCGTCGCTGTCCTTCCCCTGTTCCCCTGATCAGCCCCTGTGATCAGCCCCTGCGATCAGCCTCTGGCCAGAGAATAAAGGGGGCTGAGAGCGAAGTGGACGACGCAGGGGATCCGTTATCGGTTCCGTATCTGGCCGTGTCGATTCTCCGTGCCGCGCTCGGGCCGCCGATCCGTACCCTGGGCCCGACAGACCCGCGAGCCGATCCCGAGCGATCCGAGGTACCGAACGTGGCCGCACAGCCCGCGCACTCCGCCCCGACCCCCGGCCCCACGCCCGACCCCGCCACCGGTGCCGCCGTCAAGGCGGCGGACCGGGCGCATGTCTTCCACTCGTGGTCGGCCCAGGGGCTTATCGACCCCCTGGCCGTCGCGGGCGCCGAGGGCTCGTACTTCTGGGACTACGACGGAAACCGCTACCTCGACTTCTCCAGTCAGCTGGTCAACACCAACATCGGCCATCAGCACCCCAAGGTCGTCGCCGCCATCCAGGAACAGGCCGCCAGGCTGTGCACCTTCGCGCCGGGCTTCGCCGTGGACGTGCGGTCCGAGGCGGCGCGGCTGGTCGCCGAGCGCACGCCCGGCGACCTGGACAAGATCTTCTTCACCAACGGCGGCGCCGAGGCCGTCGAGCACGCCGTCCGCATGGCCCGGCTGCACACCGGCCGCACCAAGGTGCTCTCCACCTATCGCTCGTACCACGGCGCCACCGCCGCCGCGATCAACCTGACCGGCGATCCGCGCCGCTGGGCCTCGGACACCGCCTCGGCCGGCGTCGTCCACTTCTGGGGCCCGTTCCTCTACCGCTCGCCCTTCCACGCCACCGACGAGCGGCAGGAGTGCGAGCGCGCCCTCGCGCACCTGGCGGAGACCATCGCCTTCGAGGGCCCGCAGTCCATCGCCGCGATCATCCTGGAGACCGTCCCCGGCACCGCGGGGATCATGGTGCCGCCGCCCGGCTATCTCGCCGGGGTCCGTGAGATCTGCGACCGCTACGGCATCGTCTTCATCCTCGACGAGGTCATGGCGGGCTTCGGCCGCACCGGCCACTGGTTCGCCGCCGACCACTTCGGCGTCACCCCGGACCTGCTGACCTTCGCCAAGGGCGTCAACTCCGGCTATGTCCCGCTCGGCGGGGTCGCGATCAGCGCCGCCATCGCCGCCGACTTCGACCAGCGGCCCTACCCCGGCGGCCTCACCTACTCCGGCCACCCGCTGGCCTGCGCCTCCGCCGTCGCCACGATCAACGCGATGGCGGAGGAGGGCATCGTGGCGAACGCCGCCGCGATCGGGGCGGAGATCATCGGCCCTGGGCTGCGTGAGATCGCCGAGCGCCACGCCTGTGTGGGCGAGGTCCGCGGTCTGGGCGTGTTCTGGGCGGTCGAACTCGTCAAGGACAAGGCCACCCGCGAGCCCCTGGTCCCGTACAACGCGAGCGGCCCGGCCAATCAGCCCATGGCCGACTTCGCGGCGGCCTGCAAGCGCGGCGGTCTGTGGCCGTTTGTGAACATGAACCGCACGCATGTGGTCCCGCCGTGCACCATCACCGAGGCCGAGGCCAAGGAGGGTCTGGCGATCCTGGACGAGGCCCTGTCCGCGGCCGACGCCCACACCACCACCGCCTGACGGCACCCCGTACGACGCCGTCGCGAACCCGTATCGCCGTGCCCGTAGGCTCAGATGGAGATCAAATATCGGTGTAGACCGCTTCACCCGCGCACTCTTCGCGTACTTCGCGCAACGCCCTCGCATATCGTGATGCGTGGGCCGTCCGCATCCGTACGACACGACGGCCGCGGAAGGAGACGGTCCTCGATGCCCGTGCCCGGCACCAGCCCGGTGAAGCGCAGTACGCTGCGGCAGCAGATCGCCGATGCGCTGTGTGACGAGGTGCTCGCGGGCCGGCTTCCGGCCGGACGGCAGTTCACGGTCAAGGAGATGGCGGACCAGTACGGAGTCTCCGCCACCCCCGTCCGCGAGGCGCTGCTCGATCTGTGCGCGCAGGGGCTGCTGGACGTCGAGGAACACCGTGGCTTCAGGGTCCACGAGTTCACGTTCGAGGACTTCCGGCACATGATCAACGCCCGCAACATGGTGGTCGAGGGGCTTTTCCGGCACTCCGTCGAGGAGACCCTGCGCACCATGACCCCGCAGGCCCTGGCCTCGGTGCGGCGCCGGGCGGAGGAGGCCGAGCGCGCCGCGCGCTCCGGCGACCTCGACATACTGATCGGCTACGACCTGCGCTTCTGGCGTGAGCTGTGCGGGCTCGTCGGCAACCCGTACATCCTCGACTTCCTGCAGCGGCTGCGGGTGCAGTCCTGGGTCTTCACCGTGCCGTATCTGCGGCGCGTACCGGATCTGCGCGGGCGGCTGTGGGCCGGGCACTGCGAGCTCACCGCGGCTGTCACCCGCGGCGACGCCGAGGTCTCCGAGCGGCTGATAACCGCGTACAACGCGCACTCCGTCGCCCTGATCGAGCGCCTGGTCAGCGGGGACGAGAAGGGCTGAACCGCCCCATCCGCGCGGCGATGTGACGCAGAACACACAACCTGTCGGGGGTCCAGGGCGGTCACTCTCATGTGCTGCACACTCCGCCCGCCCGCTCCCTGGCCCTTCGGCCCGCGACCGGCACCGGCATCGACACCGGCATCGACACCGTCGATCTGACTGTTGTCGTGCCCGCGTACAACGAGGAGCACCGGCTGCCCCGGACCCTCGACGCGATCTGCCGCTATCTGCGCTCCTCGCCCGGCCGCCACGCCGAGTGGGAGCTGATCGTCGTCGACGACGGGTCGAGCGACGCCACCGCGGCCGTCGTCCGCGACGCGGCCGAGGCCGAGCCGCGCATCCGGCTGCTGGCCCCGCCCCCGACCTCCGCCGGGTACGCACGCAACCATGGCAAGGGCCATGCGCTGCGCCTGGGCGTACTCGCCTCGCGCGGGCGCCGGGTGCTGGTGACCGACGCCGACCTCGCCACCCCCATTGAGGAGTTGCCGGCGCTGCACGACCGGCTCGACGCGGGCTTCGCCGCCGCGATCGGCTCCCGCGCGCACCCCGACGCGCTGATCGAGGTCGACCAGCACCCGCTGCGGCGGCTGGCGGGCCGCGCGGGAAACCGCGTGATACGCGCGGTCGTCCTGCCCGGCGTCGGCGACACCCAGTGCGGCTTCAAGCTCTTCGACGGCGACCGGGCGCGGGCGGCCTTCGGACGGTCGCGGCTGGACGGATGGGGCATCGACGTGGAGATCCTGCGCGCCTTCCGCCGTGCGGACTGGCCGGTCGCCGAGGTGCCGGTGCGCTGGGCGCACCAGGCGGGCTCCAAGATCCGCCCGCTGGACTACGGGCGGGTGCTGCTGGAGCTGCTGCGCCTGTGGCGGCGGGGCGTACGGGAGCGGCTGCGCGCGGGCGATACGGCCGTGCTCCTCGGCTATCTGCTGCTGTCGGTGCTGCTCTACAAGGGGCTGTGGGCGGACGTCGGCCACCGCTATCTCATCGACAGCGGACAGGACCAGAACCAGTGGGAGTGGTTCTTCGCGGTCACCGCCGACAAGATCTTCGGGGGGTCCGGGCTCGGCGACCCGTTCTTCACCGAGCTGCAGAACACCCCGCTCGGGGTCAACCTGATGGCCAACACCGCCATGCTCGGCCTCGGTGTCCCGCTCGCGCCCGTCACCGCGCTCTTCGGCCCGGGGGCGACCTGGGCGCTGGTGCTGACCTGCGGGCTGGCCGGGACCGCGGGCGCCTGGTACTGGCTGCTGCGCAAGCGGTTCGTACGCGCGCGCCGGGCCGCCGCGCTCGGCGGCGCCCTGTGCGCCTTCGCCCCGCCGATGATCTCCCACGCCACCGCGCACCCCAACTTCGCGGTGCTGTTCATGATGCCGCTGATCATCGACCGGCTGCTGCGGCTGTGCGAGGGCGTCCGCGTCAGACGCGACGGGGTCGTCCTCGGCCTCCTCCTCACCTACCAGGTCTTCCTCGGCGAGGAGGCGCTGCTGCTCGCCGCCGTGGGCCTCGTCCTCTTCGCGGCCGGCTACACGGCCGTACGCCCGGCGCAGGCGCGCGCGGCGGTGCGCCCACTGGTCCGGGGGCTGGCCTTCGCCGCCGCGGTGTGCGTACCGCTGCTCGCGTATCCGCTGCTGTGGCAGTTCTTCGGCGACCAGAGCTACCACAGCGTGCTGCACGGCCCGGTCGGCAACTCACCGCGCGCGTTCTGGGAGTTCGCGGGCCGCTCACTGGCCGGGCACGAGGCCACCGCCGACGCACTGGCGATCAACCGCACCGAGCAGAACGCCTTCTTCGGCTGGCCGCTGCTCGCCCTGACCGCCGCCGTGGTGGTGTGGCTGTGGCGGGATCCGCGGGTGCGGGCGCTCGGGTGGGTGGCCTTCGCGGCATCCGTGCTCTCCCTCGGGCGCACGATCCCCGTGCCCTGGACGGGGATCGTGC
>NZ_MUNE01000524.1 GCF_002154605.1 Streptomyces milbemycinicus
CCTCGGGCCGCTCGGGCAGCGTCGGCGGCAACGGGGGAGCGCCGCTGCCCGAGCGGCCCGAGGACGCGGACGTGGACATGCCGGTCGGCGACCACATGGCGCTCGCGCTCTCCGGCCGGGTGCTGCCCGCCGAGGACCGCCGGGTGCTCGCCGCCTTCGCCGCCCAGGCCGCCGTGGTCCTGGACCGGCAGCGGCTGGCCCTGGAGGCCGAGCGGGCCCGGGACCTCGCCGAGGGCAACCGCATCCGCACCGCGCTGCTGGCCGCCGTCAGCCACGATCTGCGGACCCCTCTCGCGGCCATCAAGGCGGCCGTGTCCTCGCTGCGCTCCGACGACGTCGCCTGGTCGCCCGAGGACGAGGCCGAGCTGCTGGAGGGCATCGAGCAGGGCGCCGACCGCCTCGACCACCTGGTCGGCAACCTCCTCGACATGTCCCGGCTGCAGACCGGCACCGTCACACCGCTGATCCGCGAGATCGACCTCGACGAGGTGGTCCCGATGGCCCTGGTCGGCGTCCCGGAGACCTGTGTCAGCCTCGAGATCCCCGAGGAGCTGCCGATGGTCGCGGTCGACCCCGGCCTGCTGGAGCGCAGCGTCGCCAACATCGTGGAGAACGCCGTGAAGTACAGTCCGGACGGCCTGCCCGTCCTGGTGTCCGCCAGCGCCCTGGGCGACCGCGTCGAGCTGCGCGTCGCCGACCGCGGCCCCGGCGTCCCCGACAGCGCCAAGGACCGCATCTTCGAGCCGTTCCAGCGGTACGGTGACGCCCCGCGCGGCGCGGGGGTCGGCCTCGGGCTCGCGGTCGCCCGCGGCTTCGTGGAGGCGATGGGCGGCCGGCTGGCCGCCGAGGACACCCCCGGCGGCGGGATGACCATGGTGCTCACCCTGCGGGCCGCCGGCGGCCGTGAGCCGGTCGGCTCCCCGCTGCCAGCCCAGGTCACTTCGTGATCAGCGACTATGGACCCGACACAAGCGAAAAGGCAGGCCGTCAGATGAACCGGGTGCTCGTGGTGGACGACGAGCCGCAGATCGTGCGCGCGCTCGTGATCAACCTGAAGGCGCGCAAATACGAGGTCGACGCCGCCTCCGACGGCGCCACCGCCCTGCGGCTCGCCGCCACCCGCCACCCCGATGTGGTCGTGCTCGACCTGGGCCTGCCCGATATGGACGGCGTCGAGGTGATCAAGGGACTGCGCGGCTGGACCCGGGTCCCGATCCTCGTCCTCTCGGCCCGCCAGACCTCGGACGAGAAGGTCGAAGCCCTCGACGCCGGGGCCGACGACTACGTCACCAAGCCCTTCGGCATGGACGAGCTGCTGGCCCGGCTGCGCGCCGCCGTGCGCCGCGCCGAACCCGTCGGGGCGGCCGACGGCGGCGCGGTCGTGGAGACCGAGGGGTTTACCGTCGACCTGGCCGCCAAGAAGGTCAACCGCGGCGGCGTGGACGTCCGGCTGACGCCCACCGAATGGCATCTGCTGGAGGTCCTGGTCCGCAACACGGGCCGGCTGGTCAGCCAGAAGCAGCTGCTGCAGGAGGTCTGGGGGCCCTCGTACGGCACCGAGACCAACTATCTGCGGGTCTACATGGCCCAGCTGCGCCGCAAGCTGGAGGCCGACCCCTCGCATCCGCGCCACTTCGTCACCGAGCCGGGCATGGGCTACCGCTTCGAGCGCTGAGCGCGGGTTCGGGCGGCGACCCCGTGAGGGCTCCCCGGTACGCTGGCCGTATGAGTGCCGTAGACGAGCCCCCTGGCAAATCCGATAAGCCGGCCGGCCGATTCCGGAGGATGCTGGACCGGCTGTCGAGTTCCCAGGAGGAGCTTCACTCCGCGGAGCTTCAGCAGGACGCCGAGGCCGCCGGCTGCACCAAGATCGGTGATTGCGGCGACCGGCAGATAGTCAAGGTGACCGGTACACTGCGCACCGTCACGCTGCGGCCCCGGGCCGGGGTGCCGGCCCTGGAGGCGGAGCTCTTCGACGGCACCGCCGCCCTGGACGTGGTGTGGCTGGGCCGGCGCTCCATCCTCGGGATCGAGCCGGGCCGCAAGCTGATCGCCACCGGCCGGATCTCCATGAGCCACGGCCGCCGGGTGCTGTTCAACCCCAAGTACGAACTCCGACCGCTCGGACAGGAGTAGCCGGTGACGAGAGACGACGAGCCGACGGCGACCGAAGAGGATTCCGCGGCCGCCGCGCAGAGCAGAGCGGCGGCGGACACCGCGCTCCTGGAGGCGTTCGGCGGGGTACGGGGCATGGTCGACACGACCGTCCCTGGTCTGGTCTTCGTCCTGCTCTACACGATCAAGCGCGATATCCACCTCGCGGCCCTGGCGTCGTTGGGGCTCACGGTGCTCCTCGCGCTGGCGCGGCTGGTCCGCAAGGAAACCCTGAAGCACGCCTTCAGCGGGGTCTTCGGGGTCGCCTTCGGCGCGATCTTCGCGATGATGTCCGGCGACGCGAAGAACTTCTATCTGCCGGGCATGCTCTACACCCTGGGCCTGGCCATCGCCTACGTCCTCTCGGCGATCTTCCGCTATCCGCTGATCGGCGTGCTGCTCGGGCCGATGCTCAAGGAGAACCTCTCCTGGCGCACCCGCAACCCCGGCCGGTTCCGCGCGTACACCAAGTCCACCTGGGCCTGGGGGCTGATCCTGCTCGCCAAGTCGGCGATCCTCTTCCCGCTGTACTGGTGGGGCGACGCCACCCAGCTCGGCTGGGTCAAGGTTGCGCTCGGCATTCCGCCGTTCCTGCTCTGCGTCTACCTGACGTGGATATTCCTGGCCAAGGCGCCGCCGCCGATCGACGTCATCGCGGAGATGGAGGCGGAGGAGCAGGCGGAGCGCGAGCGGGAGCGGGCGAGAGAGACCCTGAGAGACTCCTGAGAGGCCTCTGAGAGGCCTCTGAGAGACCGACAAAGCGCCGGGCGGGCCGTGTGGCCCGCCCGGCGCTTTGTGTCGCGTACGGGCGCTAGGAGGCGTCCGCGCGCTGGACGGACAGCAGTTCCTCCAGCTGCTCCTCGCGGGCCTGAGCCGCGACGAACAGCAGCTCGTCGCCCGCCTCCAGGACATCGTCCTTGCTCGGCGTCAGGACGCGCGTGCCGCGGATGATGGTGACCAAGGAGGTGTCCTCAGGCCACTCCACGTCCCCGACCCGGGTGCCGGCCAGCGCCGCCTCCGGCGGCAGCGTCAGCTCCACCAGGTTGGCGTCGCCGTGGCTGAAGCGCAGCAGCCGCACCAGGTCGCCGACGCTCACCGCCTCCTCGACCAGCGCCGACATCAGCCGCGGCGTGGAGACCGCGACATCGACGCCCCACGCCTCGTTGAACAGCCACTCGTTCTTGGGGTTGTTGACCCGGGCGACCACCCGCGGCACCCCGTACTCGGTCTTCGCGAGCAGCGAGACAACCAGGTTGACCTTGTCGTCACCGGTCGCCGCGATCACCACGCTGCAGCGCTGCAGCGCGGCCTCGTCCAGCGAGGTGATCTCGCAGGCGTCGGCGAGCAGCCACTCGGCCTGCGGCACCCGCTCCACGGAGATGGCCGTCGGCGCCTTGTCGACGAGCAGCACCTCGTGCCCGTTCTCCAGCAGCTCGCCCGCGATGGAACGCCCCACGGCGCCCGCTCCCGCAATCGCGACCCTCATCGGCCGGCCTCCTCGGGTCCCTCGTCAAACGCCGCCTCGACCTTCTCCACCTCGTCGGTGCGCATCATCACGTGCACCAGGTCGCCCTCCTGCAGGACCGTCTCCGAGGTCGGCAGCATCGCCTCGCCGAGCCGGGTGAGGAACGCGACGCGCACGCCGGTCTCCTCCTGCAGCTTGCTGACCTTGTGGCCCACCCAGGCGGGGGAGGTGTGCACCTCGGCGAGCTGCACACCGCCGCTGGGGTCGCGCCACAGCGGCTCCGCGCCGGACGGCAGCAGCCGCCGCAGCATCTGGTCCGCGGTCCAGCGCACGGTGGCCACGGTGGGGATGCCGAGCCGCTGGTAGACCTCGGCGCGGCGGGGGTCGTAGATACGGGCCGCGACGTTCTCGATGCCGAACATCTCGCGCGCCACCCGGGCCGCGATGATGTTGGAGTTGTCGCCGCTGCTGACCGCGGCGAAGGCGCCGGCCTCCTCGATGCCCGCCTCGCGCAGGGTGTCCTGGTCGAAGCCGACGCCGGTCACCCGGCGTCCGCCGAATCCGGCGCCGAGGCGGCGGAAGGCGGTCGGGTCCTGGTCGACGACGGCGACGGTATGTCCCTGTCGCTCCAGGGTCTGGGCGAGTGCAGCCCCCACCCGGCCGCAGCCCATGATCACGATATGCATGCGACTACCCCGCACTCCTCATTACCGTGCTGAACCGCACAAACACCCTGCTCACATCTTCCTTCCGGGCTTACGGGGCGACAGCGGGGAAGGGGCCCCGTTGTCGAGGCCGCGGGGCAGCGGAAGGCTGTCCGCCACGGCGTCTGTCACCACCGTATCCGCACTTGTGTGACGGGCCCGAGTCCCCTGCTCAGGTCCGGGTGGAGGGCCGGAGCCGTACGGTGTACAAGGGGGGCGCCGAGGCTCCGGAACGGCGACCGCCGCTTGCGAACGTTCCGGTGGCGCGGAAGCGGTCCCGGCGCGGTTCGGCCGCTCTTCCCGTCGGAGTGTCGCCGGGCGGCGGAGTGCGCGGCGGGGCGGCATCGCGGCAAGATGGCGGCGTGGTCGCTTTTGTCCCGGGCTGAGGGGGCGCCATCTCCCCGCGGCCTTCCCGATCTTCATGGGATCTTCACCAGAATTGGCAATGGTGCCCTGACAGTTCGAATGTTGCTGCGGGCATCGGGCGCCAGGACACCGGCGTGGCTAAGATGATCGCCGTATTCCGTTTCTGGACGGGACATCAGGGCACTGAATCGTTCCTTCCGCGCCCGCGTTCTCCTGGCACGAGGTTTCTGATGACAGATCACATATGGGAGGCGGTGAGCTGGTGCCTGGGCGTTGTCGTGCTCGTCGTCTTCGTCCTACTGATGCGCCAGCGAACGATCACCGCCGGCGTGCGCAGGCGTAACGCCACGCTCGAGGAAAGCCTGAAGTCGCGCGACGAGGAGCTCCAACACCTCGTCGAGATGCGCCTTCCGGTCATCGCGGACGCCCTCAGCCAGCCCTCGCAGCTACCCGGGCTGAGGGACGAAAGGCTGGCCGGCACCGCCTTCGCGCAGAGTCTTCACGGGGTCGTCGAATTGTTCACCCGCGCGGTGGACAAGGCGCAGGCGAGGGCCGACGTCTCGGCGAAGGCCGCGCTCAAGGCGTCGATGCGCGCCCTGCAGGGTCTGGCCAACGAGCAGCAGCTGTCGATCTCCCAGATGCAGGACCGGCACGACAACCCCGATGTGCTCCGGGACCTCCTGGAGATCGACCACTCCAACTCCCAGTTCGGCCGCCGCGCCCAGGCCATCGCCGTGCTCTGCGGCTCCTGGCCCGGCCGCCAGCGGGTCTCCTCCCCGCTGACCGACGTGGTGCGAGGCGCCAAGTCCCGGATCCGTGACTACCGCCGGGTCCAGGTGCACGCCCTGGTCGACGTCGCCGTGATCAGCCGGGCGGTGGAGCCGGTCGTGCTCGCCATCGCGGAGCTCCTGGACAACGCCGCGCGCCACTCGCAGCCCAACACCAACGTCGAGGTCAGCCTGCAGCCGGTGCACAACGGCGCGGTCATCGTGATCGACGACGCAGGTGTCGGCATGGACGGCCTGGAGGTGCAGCGCGCCGCCGCGCTGCTGTCCGGAGAGCGCGCCGTGGACGTCTCCCGGCTCGGCGACCCGCCGCAGTTCGGCTTCGCCGTCATCGGCCTGCTCGCCGCGCGGTACGGCTTCAGCGTCTCCGTGGACACCAGGTCCCCGTACGGCGGTGTGCGCGCCGTGCTCTTCCTGCCCACCGCGCTGCTCACCCACGTCGATGCCGAGGAGCCGGGCAACCGGCAGGCCGTACCGCAGGAACCCCATGAGTCGGGCCTGGAGTCGGGTCTGCACACCATCCCCTCCCTTCCGACCCGCAAGACCCGCTCCGCCCGCCGGACCGAGCCCGCCGTGGGGCAGATCCCCCACCAGCAGGCCGCGCCCCAGCAGGCCGCGCCTTATCAGCAGGGCGTGCCCCAGCAGCCCGCTCCCCAGCAGGCCGCGCCCGCCCCGGCGGACCAGGCGCCGGCCGCGCTGACCCACCCGTCGGCGATCGAAGAAGCGTCACGTACGTACGGCTCGACGGCCGGCGGACTGCCCAAGCGCCGCCGCCGGGACCCCTCCGTATCGCGGCCGGCGGACGACTGGCCCACGGCCGCCCCGGAGCCCGAAACCGGCTCGCACCGCGTCCGTTCGGCCGAGGAGACGGCCAACCGCATGGGTGCCTTCGCACGCGGCACCCGTTCGGGCCGTGCCGGTAACGAGGACGCCGCCCCCCAAACCGAAGAAGGGAATCGCCAGGCATGAACGACCACATAAACAACGAGCTGGGCTGGATGCTCGACGAGGTCGTGAAGATGCCGGAGGCGCGCCACGCGATCCTGCTCTCGGCGGACGGGATGCTGCGGGCGCACTCCGAGGGCATCGCGCGGGACGAGGCGGAGCGCCAGGCCGCGGCACTCTCCGGCCTTCAGTCGATCAGCCGCTCCACCGCCGAGTTCTGCGACCCGGACGACGAGACCCCCTGGCAGCAGACGCTCATCGAGTTCGTCGGCGGCTATGTCTTCCTGATCGCCGCCGGCCCCGGTGCCTATCTCGCGGTCTCCGCCACCGAGAACGTGGACATGGAGGCGGTCAGCTACCGGATGCAGAAGCTGGTCGACCGGCTCGGCAAGGAGCTGACCAGCCCGCCCCGCCAGGGCACCACCCGACAGGGCATCGGCAGCCCGGCATGACCCCGGCCAGGCGCGAACGAGGACTGGTACGGCCGTATGTCGTGACCGACGGCCGTGCCTATCCGACCCGCAACACCTTCGACCTGGTGACGCTGGTCATGGCGCATCCGGACCGGCCGCTCGCCGGCCTCAGCCCCGAGAAGCGCCGGGTGATGGAGCTGTGCCTCGGCGGCGCCCTCTCGGTCGCCGAGGTCGCCGGGTATCTCCAGCTGCCGGTGAGCGTCACCAAGGTCCTGCTCGGCGACCTCGTGGACAGCGGCCACATCACCACGCGGTCGCCCATCCCCACGGCCGAGCTGCCCGACATCCAGCTTCTACAGGAGGTGCTCGATGGACTCCGCGCTCGCCTCTGAGGGGGCGGTCTATCTGCCGCGGACCGTCCGAACAGCGGTGAAACTGCTGGTCGTCGGGCACTTCGCGGTCGGCAAGACCACCTATGTCGGCTCGCTGTCGGAGATCAAGCCGCTGCGCACCGAGGAGACGATGACCCAGGCCGGTGCGCTCGTCGACGACCTCGAGGGGATCGAGGACAAGACGACCACCACCGTGGCCATGGACTTCGGCCGCCTCACCCTGAGCGACACGCTGGTCCTGTATATGTTCGGCGCCCCCGGACAGCAGCGCTTCACCCGGCTGTGGCAGGACATGACGCGCGGGGCCCTGGGCGCCCTGGTCCTCGCCGACACCCGGCGGCTCGACCAGTCCTTCCCGGTGATGGCCATCCTGGAGGAGCACGGCCTGCCGTACGCGGTCGCCGTCAACCACTTCGACGGAGCGCCGCGGTTCGCCGAGGCGGAGGTCAGGGAAGCGCTCGACCTGCTGCCGGAGACCCCGCTGGTCACCTGCGACGCCCGGGACCGGATCTCCTCGACCCACGCCCTGATCGCCCTCGTGCAGTATCTGCAGAACCGCCAGGCCCCACCCTCCCAGGAGCATGCGTGACCTACCACCCCGACGCCACGGCCGCAGTCGGGCACAGCCCCGACGCCGAGGCCGGAGTCGGAGTCGCACCGCCGCCGGGCTGCCCCGCGCATGCGGGCCACGCCGGCTTCGGGGGACCCGCCCGCCCCGCCGCCCAGGGCCTGCCCCTGTACGGACCCGAGTTCGCCGCCGATCCGCACCTCTTCTACGAGCGGCTGCGGCAGTACGGGCCCATCGCCCCGGTCGAGCTGTCCCCCGGCGTCGAGGCGTACCTGATCACCAGCTACTCGCTCGCGCTCGAGGTGCTGCGCGACACCGAGCGGTTCGCCAAGGACCCCCGCGGCTGGCGCGCGCTGAACGAGGGACGGATCCCGCCGGACTGCCCGGTGGGCCCGATGATGATGTACCGGCCCAAC
>NZ_MUNE01000525.1 GCF_002154605.1 Streptomyces milbemycinicus
CGGGTGGTCTGGCGGCGGGCGGAGTGGTGCTCGAAACGGGGGGGGTGGCCGGAGGGGGTCAGGGTGGTGCGGCGGCCCGCGGCGTCGTAGGCGTAGCCGGTGGTGGCTCCGCCGGGGGTGGTGCGGCGGGTGCGGCGGCCCAGCGGGTCGTAGGTGTGGGTCATCACCCGGCCGTTCACCATTTCGGATTTGGCGCGGCCCATGCGGTCGCGTTGGTAGACCACTTCGGCGTCGGGTCCGGTGGCCGAGGTGATGCGTCCGGCCGGGTCGTAGGTGAAGGTGGTGGTCTGGCCGTCTGTGGTTTTGCGGAGGGTGCGACCGAGCGCGTCGCGTTCGAAGGCCAGGGTCTGGCCGAGGGGGTTGGTGCGGGCGGTGAGGCGTCCTGCGGCGTCGTGTGTGTAGGTGAGGGTGCGGCCGTCGAAGTCCGTCTCGGACACCATGCGGCCCGCCGCGTCGTACTCATAAGTCCAGGTCAGGCCCTGGGGGGTGGTGACCTGGGTGAGGTGCAGGGCGGTGTCGTGGGTGAACTCGTAGCGCACCCCGTCCGGGTCGGTGCGGGCGGCCAGCAGGTCGAAGTGGGTGTACTCGTAGGTGGTGGTCGCGCCGGTGGGGCCGGTGTGGCTGGTGCAGTTGCCCTCGCCGTCGTAGGTCCATGACTCGGTTGTGCCGTCGGGGTAGGTGCGAGCGGTGAGCTTGCCCTCGACGGTCCACTCCAGGTGGGAGGTGTGGCCGAGTGGATCGGTGATGGTGGTGGGGCGGCCGAAGGGGTCCCGCTGGTAGCGGGTGGTGGCGCC